>NZ_BAAGTX010000031.1:0-42720 GCF_054781695.1 Thalassiella azotivora | reverse complement strand
GGGTCGGCGGTCGGCTCAGCGCTCGGCAGGGGCGTCGCCTCCGCGGTCGCGCCGGGCGCGCCGGCACCGGACGAGCCGCCGGCTCCTCCGCGGCCCGACGAGCCGTCGGACGCCAGCGGCGCGGGAGCGAACTCGGGGCCGAGGTCGAGGTCGACCACGGGCAGTCGCTCGTCGTCCCGGGACGTCCGCGCGCCGCGGTCCCCGAGGGGCCACAGCTCCGCGGCCGTCGCCACGACGTCGGACGGTGCGGACGACGGGGCGGCGAAGGCGAGGCCGGCCCCGGTCAGCGCGACGGCGGCGGTCGTCGCGACGGCGACGCGTCGCAGCACGCGGCCGCGTCGTCGGTCGCGGCGGCGCCCCGGGCCGCCGGTCGCGTCGTCGTCGAAGGTGCCTGCCTGCTCCGTCCGGGTGGGTCGCACCCGCGGCATCCTAGGCAGGTGATCACGACGTGTCACCACCAGTCCGGCGAACCGGACGAAGTGCCACCGACCGTGCACCCACGGTCACTGGACGAGGTGCACGGCGAACAGCGCGCGGGGGTCCTGCAGCGCTCCGTGCGGGCGGGCGGCAGCCCGGTCGACCACCTCGCGCCAGCGCACCGGGACACGGTGCAGCGGTTCGACGAGCGGGTCGAACCCGTAGCCGCCCTCCACCGTGCCGGTGAGCAGCGCCGTCCCCCCTGACACCGGGACGGCCACCTCGTCGCCGGGGCGGACCTGCCCGGCGAGCGCCCGCAGTTGGCGCAGCGCCTTGCCCGGACGCCGTCCCGGGGCGTGCTCGCGCAGGGCGGCCCGCAGCGCCGCGTCGTCCATCCCCGTGACGTCGACCGCCAGGCCCGACCCGGCGCCCAGCCCGACCACCCCGTCGGAGAGGAAGCGACCGAGCGTGGCGTCGTCGTCGGGGCGGACCACCCACACCGGGCGCCCGTCCAGCGGCGTCGCCGGGAGGTCGTCCGCGGGCGGCCAGTGGTACTCCAGGTCGTCCGGGTCGTCGCCGAGCAGCGGCCGGTAGAACGCCGGGTCCTTGCGCAGCAGCGCCGAGCGGTGGCTGCGGTGCAGCCGCTCGTCGCCGACCCACGACGGCAGCGCCCCCTCGTCCGCGAGCCGCCGCTGGTCGCCGGCGCGCACCCCGGGCGCGAACTCGGCGATCTGGTCCGCCGTGGTGTCGGCGTGCCCGCGACCGACCCAGGCCCGGACGCACTCGAGCCCGTACAGGACCAGCGCCTCGGTGCGGCCGCGCCACATCGTGACGGCGGGGTGGTTGCCCCACCCGTAGTCGTCGATGGTGACGGCGCGCAGGACCTGCAGGGTCTCCACGCGCTGCTTGCCCAGCCGTGGCGCGTCGAGCACCTCGGCGCTGCGCCGGAAGTCGGGGAACGGCAGGAACGTCTGCACCCCGTCACCCTCACCGCCCGCCCACCGGGGCGCCACCCGGGCGCCCGCTCGCCGAGCGGACTGCGTGGACGGCGTCCCCGGGCGGCGACGTAGCCTGCCGACCCGTGAGCGAGGACGAGCCGGTCGGTGACGAGGTCGACCTGCACCACCACGGCGACCGGGAGGTCGGGCCGGGACTCGTCGACCTGGCGGTCAACGTCCACCCCGGCCCCCGCCCCGGCTGGCTGGACGACGCGCTGCGGTCCTCGCTGGACGCCGTCCACGCCTACCCGGACGCCGGACCCGCCCGTGCGGCGGTCGCGGCCCGGCACGACCGGCCCGTCGACGAGGTGCTCCCCACCGCGGGTGGTGCCGAGGCGTTCACGCTGGTCGCCCGGGCCCGCGGGTGGCGCCGTCCGGTCGTCGTGCACCCGCAGTTCACCGAGCCGGAGGCCGCGCTGCGCGCCGCCGGTCACCGGGTCGACCGGGTGCTGCTGCGGGAGGCCGACGGCTTCGCGCTCGACCCGCGGCTCGTGCCTCCGGACGCCGACCTCGTGGTCGTCGGCAACCCCACGAACCCGACGGGCGTCCTGCACCCGGCCGGCGCGCTGCTCGAGCTGCTGCGCCCCGGGCGGGTGCTGGTCGTGGACGAGGCGTTCGCGGACGCCGTCCCGGGTGAGCGCGAGTCGCTCGCGGCGACCCGGGCCGCCGGGCTGGTCGTGCTGCGGAGCCTGACGAAGACGTGGTCGATCCCCGGGGTGCGGGCCGGGTACGCGCTGGGTGACCCCGCGGTGGTGGCCGACCTGGCCACCCAGCAGCCGCCGTGGTCGGTCTCGACCGCGGCCGTCGCCGCGACCGTCGCGTGCTGCGGGTCGCGGGCGGCGGACGAGGCGCTGACCCGGGCCGCCACCGTCAGCCGGTGGCGGGCCCCGCTGGTCGCGGGGCTCCGCGAGCGCGGCCTGCCGGTGGTGGGTGACCCGGTGACCCCCTTCGTCCTGGTCCGGGGGCCCCTGGGGCTGCGGGACGGGCTGCGGGAGAGGGGCTTCGCCGTCCGGCGCGGCGACACGTTCCCCGGCCTGGGTGCCCACTGGGTGCGGGTGGCGGTGCGGGACGAGGCGACCACGGACGCGCTGCTGGCGGCACTCGACGCCGTCCTGCCCGACCTGGCCGCGCCCGCGCCGGTGGCGCGGTGAGCGCCCGCGCCGCCGGGCTGCTCGTCGGCTACGCGCTGGACGCGGCGCTCGGGGACCCCCGGCGCTGGCACCCCGTGGCCGGCCTCGGGCGGGCCGCCGGGGCGCTGGAGCGCCGCGTGCACGCCGACGACCGGGTGCGGGGCGCGGTGTTCACCGCCGTCGTGGTCGGCGCGGCGGCCGGGGCCGGCGCCGCCGCGCAGCGGGCGGTCCGCGGCCGGTTCCTGCTCGAGATGGCGGTGACGGCGGCGGCGACGTGGACGGTGCTCGGTGGCCGGTCCCTGGTGCGCGAGGCGGACGCCGTCCACGCCCGGTTGGACGCCGGCGACCTGCCGGGCGCGCGGCGGCAGGTGGCGCGGCTCGTCGGCCGCGACACGACGACCCTGGACGCCTGCGGGGTCGCCCGCGCGGCCGTGGAGTCGGTGGCGGAGAACACCTCCGACGCGGTGGTGGCGCCACTGCTGTGGGGGGCCGTCGCGGGTCCTGCCGGGCTGCTCGGGTACCGCGCGGTCAACACCCTGGACGCGATGGTGGGCCACCGCAGCCCCCGGTACGCGCGGTTCGGGTGGGCGTCCGCACGGCTGGACGACGTCGCCAACCTCGTCCCTGCACGCTGCGCGGCGCTGCTCGCCGCCGTCCTCGCACCGGGTGGGTCCGGCGGCACCCGCGCCGCCCTGGCCGCGTGGCGGCGGGACGCCCGCCAGCACCCCAGCCCGAACGCCGGACCGGTCGAGGCGTCGTTCGCCGGGGCCCTCGGCGTGCGGCTCGGCGGGGTGAACGCCTACGCGGGGACCGTCGAGGACCGGGGCGTCCTCGGTCGCGGTCGACCGGTGGCTCCCGGCGACGTGCCGCGGGCGGCGCGGCTGTCGCGGCTGGTCGGGCTGGGCGCGGTCGCCGTGGCCGCGGGGGTGGCGACCGCGGCGTCGGCGACGCCCCGGCGTCCCGGCTGAGCGGGACGGCGGCTCAGGTCGGGTCGGTCGGGCCGTACCAGCGGCGGGTCAGCCGGCGCTCCGCCGCCGGGGCGAGGACGACGTCCCACCCCATCGGCAGCAGCAGCGCGCGCAGGGTCCGCACGGACAGCGACCCGTGTCGGTCGACGACGAGGGCCCGCCGTCCCCGCTGCGAGGTCACGGCGCGGTGCAGCGACAGGACGGTCGTCGACGTCGGGGCGTGCAGGGGGTGGTCGCGCCGGGCCGCGTGCTCGTCCGGGTGCCGCAGCACGTGCAGGTCGGTGCACCCGAGGTCGCGGGCCAGGTCGTCAGCGCGGTGGTGCGGCGGCTCCTCCGCCGTGCCGGTGGCGTGCCGGGACCGGTTGGCGGACGTGACGTGCAGGTAGTCCAGACCCGTCAGCGCCAGGCAGCGGTCGACGAACCGGACCGACGGGCACAGGTCGCCGGGTTGGATGACCTGGACGGTGCGGCGAGGCGTGCCCGCCGTCGCGTCGATGGCCACCAGGTGGGCCGGGACGCCGTCGGGGGCGGTCACCCGGAAGCCGCACGGGCCGAGCGCGAGCAGCGTCCGCACGACCGCGAGCGCCTCGTCGGGTGCGGGCGGTGCCGCGACGCTGGCGTCGGGTCGGGCGGACGTCGGCCGGGCGGCCGTGAGCAGGTCCGCCAGCCGGTCGGGCGTGGTGGTGACGCTGCCCACCTGGTCGGGGCGCCGTCCCTTGAGGACGTTGACCCGGCGGACGACGGTCTGCTCGGGCCGTGAGCTGATCGCGTAGATCGTCGCGAACGGGTGCGCCACGGCCCGCCCACCGGCCAGCGCGCGGGCGGCGCGCTCGACGTCCCCGGCGTCGTCCGACCATGCAGGCGGCGCCTGCGTGGAGAGCGGGTGGGCGTCGAGTCGCGTGGTGGCGGGCACGGCACTGCTCCTGCGGGTGGGCTCCCAGGGACGCCGACAGGAGCGCGGGCGGCTCGCCCTGATACGTCCGGTCGGTTCGTCAGTCCCGGGCGCCGGCCTCGCGCCGCCGTCCGAGCAGGACGTCGGCGACCCCGGCGACGAGCGCGACGACGACGAGACCGGTGGTCACGCGCAGCGCGACGACGGCGGCCTCGGTGAGGTCGCCGCCGGCCGCGGTCCCGAAGTAGACCGCCCCGACCAGGGCGATGCCGGCGGCGGTCCCCATCCGCTGGCCGGTCTGCAGGACACCGCCAGCGGTCCCGGCCCGGACCACCGGCACCTGGGACAGGGTGAGGGTGATGTTCGGGGAGATGACCAGGCCGCTGCCGAGCCCGGCGAGCAGCAGCGGGCCGGACACCCACCACACCAGCGCGTCGTCGCCGACGGTCTGCACCACGACGTCGGTGAGCACGAGCCCGACGACGACGAGGACGAGGCCGGCGACCACGAGCGGCCGGCCCAGCCGCGTCACGTACCGGCCACCGACCGCGGAGGTGACCGCGGACCCCGCGGCGAACGGGGTGAGCACCACCCCGGCCATCAGCGCCGAGTACCCGAGGCCGTTCTGCACGTACAGGGTCAGGACGAAGAAGACGGCGGTGAAGCCGGAGAAGTACAGCGTCGCGATGGTCGCCCCCGCGCTGTAGCCGGTCAGCCGGAACAGCTCGAGGTCCACCAGGGGCGTGCGGCCACCGGCGGCGTAGCGCCGCTCCCACAGCACGAACAGGCCCATCAGCACGGCGCCGGAGGCGGCCACGACGAGCCAGGTCGCCCCGGCCCTCGCACCGGCCTCCGCCTGCACCAGCGGCAGCAGCAGCCCGAGGACGGCGGCGCCGAGCAGGACCACTCCGACCGGGTCGAGGTCCTCACGCCGGCGCGGCCGGGCCGGCGGCGCGGGCAGCAGGCGGTAGGCCAGCGCGATCGCGGCCAGCCCGATGGGCAGGTTGACGAAGAAGATCCACCGCCAGCCGGCGTCCTCCCCCAGCGCCCCGATGATCAGCCCGCCGGCGAGCGGACCGACGGCCGTGGAGACCCCGATCGTGGCGCCGAGGGCGCCGAAGGCCTTGCCGCGCTCGGCGCCGCGGAACAGCTCCTGGATCAGACCGGACACCTGCGGGTTGAGCAGCCCGCCACCGACACCCTGCAGCAGCCGGGCGACGACGAGCACCTCGGAGCTCGGCGCGAGCCCGGCCGCCAGGCTGGAGGCGGTGAACAGCGCGACCCCCGCGACGAACACGGTACGGCGCCCGCGCGCGTCCCCGAGGCGACCGGCGGGCACGAGCAGCAGCCCGAACGTCAGCGCGTACCCGGAGACCACCCACTGCAGGTCCGACGCGCTCGCGTCGACGGCGCGCTCGATGGAGGGCAGGGCGACGTTGACGATGCTGACGTCCAGCAGGGTCATGAAACCCGCGACGAGGCACACCACCAGCGCTCGCCAGCGGCGGGGGTCCGGGGCGTCCTGCTCGGTCGTCGCGGTCCGCGACGGGGTGTCGACCACCGGCTCATCCTCGCTGCCGCGTCGCCGTCACGCTCTGCCAGGGCGTCACCCGGCTCGTCGGCGGTCGTTCGGCCGCTCGGTCCGCGGCTCGGTCGGCGGCTACCAGCCGTCGTAGAGCCGGTAGTCGTCTCGCGCGCTCAGCTGCTCCCACCGCTCGGCCCACGCGAGGCGCAGCGCGCTCGGCGGCCAGGGTCCGGCGCGCAGCTCGGGTGGGACGAGCGGGTCGTGGCGCATGGACCGCTCCAGGGCGTCGGCGAGGAGCAGGCGGCGCACGAGGACGGGGGTGGAGCCGTCGTCGCGGTCCGCGGCGAGCGCCTGCCGGGTCGCCTCGTACACCTCGAGCACCGGGGCGGCCGGCCACAGCATCTCGGTGATCGCGCGGGGGTCCCTCGTCCCGCGCACGTCGAGGTCGGTCGCCGTGGCGGTCGTGAGGTGCGCCCGGGTGGCGGCCGGCAGGACGTCGTCCAGGTCGTGCGGGCTGACGTACAGGCCGGTGGACACGGCCACCGCCCCCACGTCGAGGAGGTCCCGCCGGGCGGTGTCGCGGACCCTCCGGTCGCGCTCGGGGACGCTCAGGGCCACCAGCCGCCAGCGGCCGTCCCACGCCAGCTCCCCGGTGTCCTGGGCGGCGGCGAGCGCCAGGCCCGCCCGGTCCCTGCGGAACGCGTCGCGCCCCTGCTCGGTGAGGGCGAGGGCGCCGGACCGTCCGCGCCCGCTCTGGGTCACGTCACCGGCGGCGACCATCCGCCGGATCGCCAGGCGCAGGGTCTGGTCGCCGACACCGGCCTGGTTCGCGGCGTCGTAGACGGGCCCGAGCGGAACCTCGCCCCGTGCGGGCAGGAACGCCTCCAGCACGGTCCTCGCGGACAGTCGAGCCTGCACCTCGTCATCCCCTCACCCGGGCCGCGGGCCGCACCTCGGCAGGCGGAGCCGCACCCGTCGTCCCCACACCGAATCTATCCTCTACGGTACGACCGTGCGAATAAAGAAACGTCTGGTCCGGCTCGTCGTCGTCCTGCTCGCGGTCGTCCTGGTGCTGGGCGGCGCCGTCCTGGTCGGTCACGACTTCCGGTTCACCCAGCGGCCCGTCACGATCCCCGGCCCCGACGGGCGCCTCGACGGCGTGCTGACGACCCCCCGGACGGGCGAGGCCCGCGGCCTGGTCGTGATGGTGCACGGTGACGGTCCGGCCGACGCGACGCTGGGCGGGCTCTACGCGCCGTGGTTCGAGGGCGCCGCCGACGCGGGGTACGCCACCCTGTCCTGGAGCAAGCCGGGCGTCGGCGGCTCGGAGGGGGACTGGCTGGCGCAGACCATGACGGACCGCGCGGAGGAGGTCGGCGCCGCGCTCGACTGGGCGCACCGGGAACCCGGGGTCCCGACCGGCCGCGTGGTCCTGTGGGGGGCCAGCCAGGCCGGCTGGGTCCTGCCGAAGGTCGTCGCCAGCCGGGACGACGTCGACGCGGTGGTGGCCGTCGGGCCGGCGGTGAGCTGGCTGCGGCAGGGCCGCTACGACCTGCTCACGGACCTCGACGACGCCGGCGCCGGCAGCGAGGAGCGGCAGGCCGCGCTCGCCGACAGCGACCGCACCCGTGAGCTGCTCCTGAACGGCGCGTCGTACGAGGAGTACCTGCGCGGCACGACCGACGAGGAGCCGATGTCCGCGCGTCGGTGGGAGTTCGCCCGTCTCAACGTCCGCTCCGACGCCACCGAGGACCTGCGAGCGGTCGCCGGCCGCGACGTCCCCGTGCACCTGCTGCTCGGCTCGCTGGACCGCAACGTCGACGTCGACGAGACCGAGCGCGTGTACCGCTCGCTGCTGGGGGCCGACCTCACCGTGGAGCGCTTCACCGCTCCCCACTCCCTCGCCCGCCCGGTGGTCGAGGACGTCAGGCTCGTGGGTGCGCTGACCGCGACCTTCTGGCCGCGGGCGCTGCTCGCCCCGGGCGTCGTCGAGGACTACGAGCGCTTCCTGGCCGACCTGCCCTCCTGAACCCGTCTCCGGCCCACCGCGCCCACGCACGCCCGTCCACCCCGCGGGGGCGAGGAGCCCACCCGGGTCGTGCAGGACGTCGTGACCGTCCCCCAGCACCCGCGCCGTGCCGGCATCCAGCGGCAGCGAGGCCCACGACGAGGGGGCGACGCCGAGCTCGACCACGAGACCGCTGCGCAGGCGGTACCGGTGCTCAACCAATACCCCCCAGCAGCGACGTCGTACCTGGCGAGCAGCCGGCCGCAGCCGCTGCAGCCACTGCCCTGCGTCGAAGCGGGGATCGTCGACGAGGAGGACGAGGTCGACGTCGCTGCCGACCCGCTCGGCGCCGCGGGCGTACGACCCCACCAGCAGCGCCGCGCGGACGGCGTCGTCGTCCGCGGCGGCGTCGGTCACGCCGGCGAGCAGGCGCGCGACCTCGCGACGCCTGCCCTTCAGCCGTGCCCCCACCGGTCCACCACCTCCCGGACACTGCGCGACGCACCGGACGTCGGTGGTCGGTGCCAGTGTGGTCTGCATGAGGATCAAGCGGACGATCGTGGTACTCGACGCGGCGGACGTCGAGGCGGAGAGCCGGTTCTGGGCGGACGTGCTGGGCGGGTCGGTGGACGCCGACGACGGCGGCTCGTGGGCGACGGTGGTGGTGGACGGCGAGCCGCGGCTGGCCGTCCAGCACGCACCGGACCACGTCCCGCCGCTGTGGCCGGACGGGTCGCCGCCGCAGCAGCTGCACCTCGACCTGTACGTCGACGAGCTCGCACCCGCCCACGGTCGGGTCACCGAGCTCGGGGCGACCCTGCTGAAGCCGGCGGACGACCCGGGAGCGGCGGAGGGCTTCCAGGTCTACGCCGACCCCGCAGGGCACCCGTTCTGCCTCTGCTGGTGACGTCCGCTGCAGCTGGGGCCGTCAGGGGGTCAGGCGGTAGACCCGGAGGAAGCCCGCGTCCACGTCCACACCGCTCACGGACGCGTACCCGGCCTCCGCTGCCAGGTCCGCGACGGCCTGCGGCCGCAGCACCGTCCCGAGGCCAGCGGACGGTTCGTCGTGCAGGGCCGCGGGCAGGCAGTGGTTAACCGACCAGCCGTACATGAACCGCTCCACCAGGTCGCCCGGCGCGGTGAACGCCTCGGCCACGTTCTCGTCGGCGACGAGCACCGCGCCACCGTCGACCAGCGCCTTGCGGGCGGCGGTGAGCGCCTCGACCGGTCGGGCCAGGTCGTGCAGGCACTCCAGGAGCAGGACGGCGTAACCGGACGACGGACGTCTTCGTCGGCACCCGCACGGGCGTGCAGTCGCGGGCCAGCGTGTCGAGCTCGGGTGCGCAGGCGGACTCCTCGAGCCGGAACGCGGCGGTGAGCGGTGACGGCCGCGCCGTCGCCTTCGACTCGCGTGCCACGAACCTCGTGTCCGGGGACACCAACAGCCGGGTCGACGTGTTCCACCGCGACGTGGTGCGGGGCCAGACGACGCGGGTGGTCAACGGCACCGCGTCGGGGACCACCAACGACCCCGGCAACGGCGACAGCCTCGCGCCGTCGATCAACCACGACGGTCGGGTGGTGGCGTTCGCCAGCAAGGCGACGAACCTCGTCTCGTCGGACCCGAACGGGGCCGTGCAGGACGTCTTCGTCGCCCGGCTGGACGCCGCCCGCGGTGCGCAGAACACGCTCGTCAGCGTCGATGGCAACGGCGCGGCGGCCAACGGCGTCAGCTCCGCGCCGACGCTGAGCAGCAACACGCAGGTGGTGGCGTTCACCTCGTTCGCCACGAACCTGGCCGCCGGTGACACGAACGGCACGATCGACGTGTTCGCGCGGCGGTCCTGAGCCCAGCCCGTCCACCGGGTGGTGCCGGGGGTCGACCACTCGGGTCGGCCCCCGGCACCACCCGCCCCGTATCAACGGATCGTTGACAACGCTGTGTTGACGGCACAGCCTGGCGTGGTGAGCGAGGACCACGAGCAGGCGGCGGCCGAGCGGAGCGCGCGGACGCACCTGGCCGCTCGGGGCGCCGGGGACCTCCCCCACCGGCCGTGGCTGGCGCCGTCCCAGCCCGCCGACGCCGGTGACCTCGCGCGTTTCGCCCTGTGGCGGGCGGACGGCCCCGACCGCGGGCGGGACGACGGCCACGGCGACGAGCGCGACGACCCCCGGGACGACGACGTGCTCGCGGGACTGCGGCTGCTGTCCGCGGCGCGCCAGGAACTCGACGGCACGGAGGCCGGGCTGCTCTTCCTGGCCCGCGCCCGCGGCATCACGTGGGCGCGGATCGGTGAGGCGCTCGGCCTGCGCTCCAGCCAGGCGGCGCAGCAGCGCCTGGACCGGCTCGTGCACCGGTTGTCCGCCGGGCAGGCGGGCGCGCCATGACCCACGTGTCGGCGCCCGACCTGCTCGCGCTGCACGGCGTCCGGGTCCTGGGCTGGGCGAGCGCCCCGGCGGTCGCCGCGCGCTACGACCTCGACCCCGACGACGTCACCGAGCACCTCCTGGACGCCCAGGCCCGCGGGTGGGTCCGCGACGTGGGCCCGGTCGCACCGGGTGGACCGACCGGGTGGACGCCCACGGACGCGGGCCGAGCCGAGGACGGGCGCCGGCTCGCCGTCGAGCTCGACGAGACCGGCACCCGCGGGGTCGTCGAGGACGCGCACGCGCGGTTCGTGCCGTGGAACGCCCGGTTCACCCAGGCGTGCACCGACTGGCAGGTGCTGCCGCAGCCGTGGGACCCGTTGGCGCGCAACGACCACAGCGACCACCGGTGGGACGACCGCGTCCTGAGCCGGCTGGAGTCCGCGGGCCGGGCGCTGAGCGACGTCGGCGGGTCGCTGGCGGGGGCGCTGAGCCGGTTCGACGGCCACGCCGACCGGTACCTCGCGGCCCTCGCCCGGGTGCAGGCCGGTCAGCACGCGTGGGTCGACGCACCGGGTCGAGACTCCTGCCACACCGTGTGGGTCCAGGTGCACGAGGACCTGCTCTCGACGCTCGGCCTCCCCCGAGGCACCGGCGCCTGACGCTGGTCCCCGCGTCCGCTCAGACGGAGGCGACCGGCTCTCTCGCCGCGCGCGCCGGCAGGTCGGCGGTCAGCCACGTCACGACGTCCGCGGCGGTCCACCCGGCGGGGTGGACGGCGGCCAGCTCGGCCAGCGCGGACCGGTCGCTGCCCAGGGTGACCAGCGGCTGCTCGACGTACCCGCCGCGGCGCTCCTGCCCGAGGCCGACGTCCGCCGTGAGGGCGTTGCACAGGCAGGCCCGGCCGACGGTGTCGGCGACGTCCCCGCCCTTGCGCTGGTACAGGTGCACCGGCTCGCTCGGGCAGCGGTACCCCACCCCGCCCTCCTCGGTCAGGTACGGGGTGCGCAGGTACGCCAGGTCGCACAGCCGCGGTCGCGCCGCCGAGACCTCCGGGTCGGACAGGGTCCCGGCCACCCGGGCGACCTTGAACGGGAAGCCGGTCGGCGAGGCCGCGGGGTCGGTGCGGACGGCCAGGGCCCCGGTGGCCAGGTCCCGGCGGACCCGGTCACGCAGGTCCGGTCGCAGGCCCGACTCGTCGGCGAGCGCGAACGGCGAGCCGACCTGGACGCCGTGCGCCCCGGCGGAGAGGGCCTCGGCGAGCCGCTGCGGGGTGCCGTGCCCGCCGGCCAGCCAGAAGGGCAGGCCGAGGTCGGTCACCGTCGCCAGGTCGACGACGTCCCGCGGGCCGTAGACGGGCTGGCCGTCCGCGTCGTACGTCGCCTTGCCGCGCGGCGGGGCGTTGTGGCCGCCGGCGTCCGCGCCCTCGATGACGAAGCCGTCGGGCCGGGTCCGCTCGTCGCGGGCGAGGTACTGGGCGAGGACGGTGGCCGACACGATCGCCAGGAACGCCGGGCGGCGCAGCGGCGGCACAGGGACGCCGAGCAGCCCGGCGGGGTCGACCTCGACGCGGTGCTGCTCGCTCGCGCCGGCCACGTCGACGCCCACGCCACCGGGCCGGCCGGCCGCGAGGTCGGTGAGCAGCCGCGGGATCTCGCGCGGCACGCCCGCGCCCATGACGACGACGTCCACGCCCGCCAGCAGCGCACCCAGCAGCGTGGCGGGGGTGGCCATCTGGACCTTCTCGAGCAGGTTGACGCCGACGACCCCGTCGTGGCCGTCCTTGGCGAGCCACACCTCGACGAACGCGCCGACGACGGTGAGCTCCTGCAGGTCGCGGGACTGGTCGAGCGTGAGCTTCGGCACCGGCCGGTACGGGCGACCCTGGCGGCCGTCGGGCAGCAGGTACCGGCTGCGGACCCGGATCGCCATCGCCGGGTCGGGGAAGTGCTCCAGGGCGCGACGCACGTGACCGCCGGGGTCGCCGTCCTGCAGGCGGCGGGCGAGGACCGTGTCGAGCGCGGTGCCGGAGACGACCCCGAGCTGGCCGAGGCGGGAGACGGTCCGGGCGAGGCGCCACGACGAGACGGCGACCCCCATCCCTCCCTGGATGACGACGGGCAGCGAGCGGGCGTCCGACACGGTTCCTCCACCTACGGTTGCGTAACCTTCGTCCCCGTAGGTTCCTGGTCCGGCTCGGGCGTCCACCAGGGACCTAGGACCTCACCGCAGCGCGACCCCGCCCGACCGGGACGTTCGCCCCTGACCCGGGAGCCCCCGCGCGCGCAGGGTGGTGGCAGGTCCAGGCGGTCGACCGTCGGGAGCACCCGGCGCGCGCCGCCCCACGGAGGAGGCGGACGGCATGGTCCAGAGCGACCTGAGAGCGACCGCGCGGCGAGTCGTCGCACCCGGCAAGGGGATCCTGGCCGCGGACGAGAGCCACCCCACGATGGCCAAGCGGCTGGCTGCGATCGACGTCGAACCCACCCCGGAGGTGCGCCGCTCCTACCGCGGCATCCTGTTCGGCACCGAGGGGCTCGCGGAGTTCGTCAGCGGGGTGATCCTCTTCGACGAGACGATCCGTCAGAGCGCGGACGACGGCACACCGTTCCCGCAGGTGCTCGCGGACGCGGGCATCGTGCCGGGGATCAAGGTGGACGCCGGCACGACTCCCCTGGCCGGTCACCCCGACGAGGTCGTGACCCAGGGCCTGGACCACCTGCGCGAGCGTTTCGCCGAGTACGTCGAGCTCGGCGCCGGCTTCGCCAAGTGGCGGGCCGTCATCCGGATCGGCGACGGGCGACCTACGCTCGCGTGCCTGCGTGCCAACGCGCACGCGCTCGCCCGGTACGCCGCCCTCGCCCAGGAGGCCGGGCTCGTGCCGGTCGTCGAGCCCGAGGTCCTGATGGACGACGACCACGACCTGGCGACGTGCGCGGACGTCACGGAGCGGACGCTGCGGGAGGTCTACGCCCAGCTCGCCGAGTCGGACGTCGACCTGGAGGGCACCCTGCTCAAGCCCAACATGGTCGTCCCCGGCACGGACTGCGACCGGCAGGCGTCGTCCCAGGAGATCGCCGACGCCACGCTCACGGTGCTGCGGCGCACCGTCCCCGCCGCCGTCCCCGGGATCGTGTTCCTGTCCGGCGGGATGACCGACGAGGAGGCGACCGCCCGGCTCGACGCGCTCAACCGCGCCGAACCGCAGCCGTGGCAGCTCAGCTTCTCCTTCGGCCGGGCCCTGCAGGGACCCGTGCTGCGGGCGTGGAAGGGCGACGACACCAACCGCGTCGCCGCCCAGGCCGCCCTGCTGCACCGAGCGCGGATGAACGGCGCCGCGCGGTACGGCCGGTACACGCCGGACCTGGAGACCTGAGCCTCGCCCGGTCGCGCGGGGCGATGAGTTCGACCCGCCACCGGGGTCGGATGCGGCATGAGAGGACGACGGGCACGGCAGGACGAGCGGCGGCACGTCTGGGCCCTCGTGCACGCGGAGCGGACGGCGTTGCTGGGCGACCTGGCGGGTCTGGGTGCCGCCGACTGGGCCCGTGCGTCGCTGTGCGCGGGGTGGACCGTCCACGACGTCGTGGCGCACCTCGTCGACAACGCCCGCACCACCCCCGTGAGCTTCGGAGCGCGTCTCGTCGGGGCGGGGTTCGACTTCCACCGCCTCAACGCCCGAGGGGTGGAGCGGCAGCGCCGGCAGGACCCGCAAGAGACCCTGCGCCGACTCGGCGAGGTCGCGCACCGCACGTCCGGTGCACCCGCGCCGTTGGACAGCCGGCTCGTCGAGGAGGTCGTCCACGGTGAGGACGTCCGCCGGCCGCTCGGCCTGCGACGCACCTACCCGCCGGAGGCCGTCGCGCGTGCGCTGCTGCTGCAGGCGCGCACACCCGCGGCGGTCGGCGGCGCGAAGGAGGTGGTCGCGCGCACCCGCGTCGTCGCCACCGACGCCGACCTGGTCCTCGGGAACGGACCACTCGTCCGCGGCCCTGCCCTGTCGCTGCTCCTCGCGCTCAGCGGGCGCGACGTCGCACTGGCGGACCTGGCGGGTCCGGGCACCGACGTGCTGGTCCGCGAGTCCGCCGGCTGACGTCTCCGGGACGGGAGGTCAGATCTCCAGGACCTCGACCTCGTCGGCGACCACCACGAGCTGGCGCTCGTAGTCGGCGAGGAACTCGTCCTCCTCGTCGGCGAAGTCGATGCCGAGGTCCTCCTCGACGTCCACCACAACGAGCTGGCGCACCGTCCCCGTCACCTGGACCTCGTTGCCGACCGCGAACGGGACGTCCCCGCCGCCGATGACCACGGTGCCCTCGCCGACGACGAACACACGGGGGGTCACGAACTCCTGCACCTCTGCCTGGATGGTCACCGGCTCCCCGAGGATGGCGACTGCGTCCGCCTGCTCGTCCGCGGCCTCGCCGACGACGGTCTCGTCACCGCCGCAGCTGGCGAGGAGCAGCGCCGCGACCCCTACCGCCGCAGCCGTGGATCGTCTCCGTGCCATGACTCATGCTCCCCTCCGTCAGCCACGCACCGCGGGCAGCCACGGCAGCGGCTCACTTCGCTCGCCCTGTCCCCGACGGCGTACCCCTGCCCCCGGTCGGGAAACCCCACGACGTGAACGAGGAAGATCCAACGCCCCTCGACGCGCCGGATCTTCCGCTTCCTGACAGCGCCGAGCGCACCACCGACGCAGTTCCGGTCCCTGTCAGGGACCGGAACTGCGTCGACATGCTCGGCGTAGATCACCCAGGAACGCCAAACGAGCCGGACCCCTGGGGTCCGGCCCGTTCGTGCTCGATCGGAGCCGCCTGTGGGAATCGAACCCACGACCTATTCATTACGAGTGAATCGCTCTGGCCAACTGAGCTAAGGCGGCAGCGCCGGTTGCCCGGCACGGTGCACGAGGATAGCAAGCCCGGGTGGGTGCTCCCACCGCGCCGGTGGCTCAGGACGAGCAGGTGGCCGGCGGCCCCCAGACGGTGCCCTCGAGCAGGTAGGCGTCCACGGCCCGGTCGACGCACCGGGAGCCACGCGTGTACGAGGCGTGGCCCTCACCCTCGTAGGTGAGCAGCGTCCCCGACTCGAGCTGGTCGGCGAGGGCCACGGCCCACGCGTACGGGGTGGCGGGGTCGCCGGTGTTGCCGACCACGAGGATCGGCGGGGCACCCTCGGCCGTCAGGGGCCCCGGCGAGCGGACGGCGCCCACGGGCCACTGCGCGCACGTGAGCTCCCCGTACGCGAGCATCGGGCCGAACGTCGGGGACGCCTCCAGCAGCCGGTCGGCCGCCGCCCGCATCGCCGCGGGGTCGTCGTCCACCGGGTAGTCCAGGCACGTGACGGCCGGCAGGGCCTCGAGCAGGTTGCCCGCGTACGTGCCGTCGGGGCCGCGTTGGGCGTACAGGTCCGCGAGCGCGAGCAGCGGGGCGCCGTCCCCCGCCAGGGCAGCCTCCAGCGCCTCGGACAACCGAGGCCAGGTCGAGTCCTCGTAGAGCGGGGTGATCACCCCGGTGAGGGCCAGTGGTGCGGTCAGGGGCCGGGCCGGGTCACCGGTGGGGAGCGGCTGCTCGTCGACCTGCTCGCCGAGCGCGCGCACCTGGCCGACGGCGTCGTCGACCGAACCGCTCAGGGGGCAGTCCCGCTGGTCCAGGCACCAGGTCGCGTACGCCCTCAGCGCCTGCTCCATCCCGGCCGCCTGGCCGACGATGAAGTCGGTGTAGCTGCTGCGGGGGTCGAGTGCGGCGTCCAGGACGAACCGGCCGACGCGCTGCGGGAACAGGTCCGCGTAGTGGGCGCCGAGCAGCGTGCCGTAGGAGACCCCGAGGTAGTCGAGCCGCTCCTGCCCGAGGACGGCGCGGATGACGTCCATGTCCCGGGCCGCGGAGACCGTGTCGACGTTGCCGAGCAGGTCACCCGCGCTGGCGGCGCACCCGGCGGCGAGGACGTCGGCGACGTCCCGCACCTCCTGCAGTCCCTGCGGGGTCCCCGGGTCGGCGTCGAACGCCAGGTAGGTGTCGAGCTGGGCGTCGGTGAGGCAGTCCAGGGGCGCGGACCGCCCGACGCCGCGCGGGTCGAAGCCGACGAGGTCGTAGCGCTCCCGGACCGCGGAGGTGGTGAGGTTCTCCCCGAACCGGATCACGTAGTCGACCGCGGACGCGCCGGGGCCCCCGGGGTTGTAGAGCAGCGCGCCGAGCCGGTCGTCGGGCTGCGTCGCCGGACGACGCGCCACCGCCACGCCGATCGTCGAGCCGTCGGGGGCGTCCCAGTCGACCGGGACGGTCACCTCGGTGCACTGGACGCCGTCCCCGCACTCCCGCCACGCGGGCTGCTGGTCGTAGAACCGGGCCAGCGCCGGGTCGGACGCCGGCTCCCCGGCCGTGGGCTCGACCGCCGGCAGCGGCGGCAGGTCCCGGGCCTCGCCGGTCGGGACGTCGGACGCACCGCGCCACCAGGTCAGCCCCGCGACGAGCGCCGCGGCCACCGCGAGCGCGACGAGGAGCGCCCCCACCCTCCCGCGTCCGGTCACGGGTGCATCGTAAGGACACGACGTCCTCCGGCACGATCGTGCCTGTCTGACGTGGGTCCGCCGCCACGTGTCGCCCGATCGAACCGAAGCGGCATGATCGTGCCGTTTTTCGCGTGTGCAATGTCCGTGTGCGCACTAGGGTGGACAGATCGGCACGATCGTGCCGACCAGGAGGTTCCATGGACGACGGTGTGGGAGACCTGGCCGCGGCGGTCAGAACCCGCCGGCGCGAGCTCGGGCTCGGGCAGGAGGAGCTCGCCGACCTGGCTGGAACGTCGGTCAGGTTCGTACGAAGTCTCGAGCACGGGAAGGCGACGGTGCGGCTCGACAAGCTCCTCGCGGTGCTGGGTGCCCTGGGGCTGCAGCTGCGGACCGAGATCCGGTCGTGAGCCCAGGACCTCGCTCCACGCCGGCGTCCGCACCACTCGAGGACGTCAGGCGCGTCCACGTCGCCGACGTGTACAAGGGCGCCCACCGCGCAGCGACCCTGCGCCGGGTCGACGGCTCGGTGGAGTTCCGGTACCACGACGACCACCTCGAACGCGGCGGTCCGCCCGTCGCGACGACCCTCCCCCTCACCGAGCAGCCGGTCGTGACAGCAGCGGGCGCGGTCCCGCCCTTCTTCGCCGGTCTCCTCCCCGAGGGCCGCCGGCTGTCCAGCCTGCGTCGCGCGGTGAAGACGTCGGCGGACGACGACCTCTCGCTGCTGCTCGCCGTGGGAGGCGACACCGTCGGCGACGTGCGCGTCGTCCTCGAGGGGCAGCCGGTCGCGGAACCGGAGCCTCTGGTGGTCGTCGACCGGTCCTTCGACGAGGTGACCTTCTCCGAGGTCCTCGAGGCCGCGGGCGTCGTGGACCCCGTCGCCCTCGCCGGCGTCCAGGACAAGGCATCCGCGCGGGTGCTCTCCGTCCCGGTCGGCAGCGCCGGTCGGCGGTACCTGCTCAAGGTCGATCCCCCCGAGTACCCGCACGTCGTGGAGAACGAGGAGTACTTCATCCGACTCGCTCGCCGCGCACGGTTCCCCGTCGTCGACGCTCGGCTGGTTCGCGACCGCACCGGACGTCCCGGTCTCCTCGTCACCCGCTTCGACCGGGTGCTGACCGCGGACGGCACCACCACGTCACTACCGGTCGAGGACGCCGCCCAGGCCCTCGGCATCTACCCGGCGGACAAGTACGCCGTCACCGCGGAGGACGCGGTCCAGGCCCTGGCACGGCTGTGCGCCGCGCGGGTCGTGGCGACGCGCGCGCTGTTCCGCCAGCTGTGCTTCGCCTGGCTGACCGGCAACGGTGACGTGCACGCCAAGAACCTGTCCGTCCTGGGGACCGACCAGGGTGAGTGGCGGGTCTCCCCCGCCTACGACGTCCCGTCGACGGTCCCCTACGGGGACACCACTTTCGCCCTGTCCCTGCAGGGTCGGACCGCCGGGTTCTCCCGCCGGCACCTCCTGCGCTTCGCCGACGAGGTCGGGCTACCGGCCAGAGCCGCGGAGCGGACCCTGGACGACGCTCTGGCGGCCACGTCCCACGTCGCCGAGGAGTGGGCGGCCGGCGCGACACCGTTGCACACTCGAGCGGTGCGCGACCTGGCTCGCACGCTCCGGCAACGACGTCGCGGCCTCGTGCGACCCGCCGGCTGAGCCGGCGGCGTCCCGTTCGACGTGGGGCCGTGGACGCTCAGCCGAGCAGCTGCAGGGCCATCGCCTCGACGGCGAGCTGGGGGCTGACGTTCGCGCCGATCCGCTCGCGTGCGGTGGCGATCGCGTCCAGGCGCCGCAGCGTCGCCTCCGGGGTGGCGGCGTCGGCCAGGCGGAGGAGCTGGTCGCGCATCTGGGCGTTGACGAGGTCGACCTGCGCGCCGAGCTGGATGACGAGGACGTCCCGGTACACCGAGGCCAGGTCCTGCAGGGCCCGGTCGATGACGTCGCGCCGGAACCGGGTGGCCCGCGTCTTCTGCTCCTTCTCCAGCTGCGCGAGCTGGGAGCGCACGGCCGGCGGCGGGGTCGCGACACCGTCGGCGCCCAGCGAGTGCAGCAGCGCGGCGCGCTCCGCGGCGTCCCGCTCGGCGGTCGCGGCGGTCGCCTCCTCCGCGGCCACGTCGATGAGGTCAGCAGCCCGGGTCACGGCCCCGGCCACCCCGCCGGAACCGAACGCCATCCTCAGCACCTCGTGGCGACGGTTGCGCGCGCCCTCGTCGCGGGCGAGGCGACGGGCCATGCCGACGTGCGACTGGGCGGCGCGGGCGGCGTAGGCGGCCATCGCGGGGTCCACCCCGTCGCGCCGGACGAGCAGCTCGGCGACCGCGTCGACGGACGGCAGCCGCAACCGCACCGGGCGGCACCGCGACCGGATCGTCACCAGCACGTCCTCGGGGCTGGGGGCGCACAGCAGCCACACCGTCCGCGGGGGCGGCTCCTCGATCGACTTGAGCAGCACGTTCGCCGCGCGCTCCTGCATCCGGTCGGCGTCCTCGACGACGACGACGCGCCACCGCCCCTGGGACGGGCGCCGCTGGGCGGACTGCACCAGCTCGCGGGTGAACTCCGTCTTGATCGACAGCTGCTCGGTGGCGACCACCTGCACGTCGGCGTGCGTCCCGGCCATCACCGTCCGGCAGGCGTGGCACTCGTCGCAGCCCGCCGTGCCGCACTGCAGGGCCGCGGCGAACGCCCGCGCCGCCACGGACCGGCCCGACCCGGGCGGACCGGTGAACAGCCAGGCGTGCGCCGGGCCGGTCCCCTCGCCCCGCAACGCCGACTCCCCCGCCGCCACCGCCCGGCGCAGCACCTCGATGGTGTGCTCCTGGTCGACGAGCTGGTCCCACACCGTCACCGGCGCCGGCCCCTGCGGTCGTCCTGGCCGAAGCCGAAGATCTCCTCGGTGAGGTCGAGCCGCTGCGTGGGGGCGTCGTCGTCCTCCACCCGCGGCAGCCGTGCCGTCGGCGGGGCGTCACGGCGCGAGCGACGCGGGGACGCGGGCTGCTCGGCCGCCAGGCGACGGGCACGCTCCTCACCGGCGAGCCGCTGGCGCTCGCGGTGCTCCGCGGCGGCCCGGTCGAGGTGGTCGGCGTCCAGACGGGCCTGCTCGGCCGCCTCCCGCCGGGCCCGCTCCTCGGCGCGGCGCATCGCCTGCTCGTGATCCTCGCGACGACGCCGCTCCGCCTCCTGCCGCTGCCGCTCGGCCTCCACGCGCCGGCGCTCCTCCGCCTCACGGCGAGCGGCCTCCTCCGCCTCACGGCGAGCGGCCTCCTCCGCCTCACGGCGAGCGGCCTCCTCGGCCTCGCGCCGCTCGCGCTCCTCGAGCTCGGCGAGCTGACCGGGCGACAGCGGCAGCACCGGCTCGAGGCGCTCGCGGATCCGCTCGTGGATCGCGTCGGGGTCCAGGGAGGCGTCGACGACGAGGTACCGGCGCGGGTGGCGGCGGGCGAGCTCCAGGAAGTGCGCGCGGACCCGGTCGTGGAACGTGTCCGGCTCGCTCTCGACCCGGTCCTCACCCTCACCGCGCGACGACACCTGGCGACGGTGACGGCCCACCGCCGGGTCGACGTCCAGGAGGACGGTCAGGTCCGGCTGCAGGCCCTCGGTGGCCCACCGCGACAGCTGCGCCACCTCGTCGCCGTCCAGGTCCCGGCCGGCGCCCTGGTAGGCCACCGAGGAGTCCACGTAGCGGTCGGTCACGACGACCGCACCGCGCCGCAGCGCCGGGCGGACCACCGTCTCGACGTGGTGGGCGCGGTCCGCGGCGAAGAGCAGCGCCTCGGCCCTGGGCGTCACCGCGTCGCCGTGCAGCAGCAGCTCGCGGATCCGGGTCCCCAGGCCAGTCGCACCCGGCTCGCGGGTGAGCACCACCTCGTGGCCGACGTCTGCGGCCAGCCACTGCCGCAGCAGCTGCGCCTGCGTCGACTTGCCGGCCCCGTCACCGCCCTCGAGGGCGACGAAGAAGCCGGGGTGGTCGGGGCGGCGGCTCAGGGGCGGCTGGGCGACGTGGCGGCGCTTCCACGCGTTCACCACGTCCTCGAGCAGCGGGACGCCGCGGTGGTCGTCCATCTGCCGGTAGGCGAGCACGCCGATCGCCACGGCCAGCGCGGCCGCGAACATCAGGGTGAAGGCGGCGCCGTTGTAGGTCAGCGTCGTGCTCGGCGTCAGGCTGAAGTCGTGCGTGCCGATCAGGGCCGCGAGCGCCGGCGCGAACGCCATCACGGCGACGAGCACGACCCGCGACATGGACTGCACGAAGGCGAAGGTGCGGCCGCGCAGCTCGTCGGCGACCTCCATCCCGAGCATCGTGTAGCCGGTCACCCACGCCACCCCCGCGCCGGCACCGAGCCCGACGGTGAACATCGCGGCGAGCACGATGTTCGGGATCAGCGCGACGAACGCCAGGAACACGCCCGCGGCCACGATGGCCAGGCCGAACAGGCGCGAGCGCGGCAGCTCGGCGAGGATGCGCGGGCCCACCCACATCCCGGCGGCCAGACCGGCGAACACGCAGGCGAACAGGACGCCGTAGCCGGCCGGCCCCGCCCCGAGGTCGGCCGTGAACGTGGTCGCGACGCCGATGACGAAGCCGCCCGCGCCGAACGCCCCGAGCATCCCGACGACCAGGCCGCGGATCAGCGGGGTGGTGCCGATGAACGCCCACCCGTCGCGGATCGTGTGCCAGAAGCTGAGCAGCCCGACGGCGTCGTCGGTCGTCGTCCGCTCGGGTCGGCGCGGCATGTCCAGCCGCCAGATGACCATCGCGGCGACGAGGTAGGTCAGCGCGTTGAAGTACAGCGCCAGGTCGACGGGGCCACCGCCGTAGCCCAGGACGTCGTCCATCAGACCCGACACGAGGGCCAGTCCGCTGAACAGCAGCGCGGCGAACGGGGCGCTGCCGTACGTCGTCGCGAGGCTGAGCTGGTTGGCCGCCTCCAGCCGCCGCTTCGGCACCAGGTTGGGGACCGTCGCGTCCTTCGCCGGCATCCAGAACAGGCCGATGATCTCGATCAGCACGGTGGCGACGAAGAGCCACCACAGCTCTCCGACGACCGCGATGGAGACGAAGAGCACGCAGCGCAGCAGGTCGCCGACGACCATGTTGAGCTTGCGGTCCAGCCGGTCGGCGACGACGCCCGCGACCGGGCCGAAGAGGATGGCCGGCGCGAGCCGCAGGATGAGGACGCCGGACACCGCCAGGTTGGCCTGCGCGTACCCCGACTGGGCACCCAGCGCACCGGCCATCGCGGTGGTCGCGAGCAGCCCCAGCCAGTCACCGAAGCTCGACAGGCCCAGGGACAGCCACAGCTGCCGGAACGGTCTGATGGCGAGGACGGCGCGCACGTCGTGGTCCGGCGCCTCGCTCCCCGCGCCCCGGGGACCGGGGTCGGGCAGCTCACGGCCCCGGCGGCCGGACGGCTCGGCCGGGACGGAGGGAGCCGGGGGGCTCGGGGGCGTCCCGGCGTCGTCACTCGTCACGACGTCAGCGTAACGGCGCGTCCCGTCAGCGAACCGCCTCCGCACCCGGCGTCACCGGGCGCTCACGCGGTGTTCACATCAGGGGTTCACATCAGGGGTTCACATCAGGGGTTCACACCGGGGGGTGGGACGACGGCACGCACCGTGCCGTCTCGGCGAGCGCCCGGGCCAGCCGCACGCGGTCGCCCTCCATCCGCTGCCAGCGCATCTGCTCGACGAGGACCGCCGCGGCGGCCCAGCCGTTCACCGAGTCGTGCTCCACCGCGGACAGGAACGACGTCACCGCGGACTGCACCCCCGCGGCCACGTCGGGCTCCGCCGACGGGGCCGTCGGGCCGGCGCCCACCACGCCGGTGGCGTCGTCCGCCGGGACGCGCGGGGCAGGCACGAGAGCGAGCGGCGCCGCCGCGACGGGACCGGGCGCGTCCGTCCGCCGGGTGGTCCACGGGCTGGTGGGGTGGTCGGCGAGGGTCATCGTGGGCTCCGGCGGTGCGGGTCGGGTGGTGGGTGCCTGTGAGTGAGGATCGTCAAGCGTGCCACGCGGCTTGAGGGCAAACGCCACACGACTGTCGGGTCCGCCGGTCGAGTGAGGGGTGTGCCAGGCTCGGCCGGTGCCCCACCCCCGCACCGACCCCCGCACCGGTGACCGCAGCCGGCTCCTCGCCGACGTGGCCGATCGCGTGGAGGCAGCCGTCGACCCGGCCGACCCGGCCGGACGCGACGTCGTCCTCGTCGGGGTGGACGGCGTGGACGGCGCCGGCAAGACGACCTTCGCGGACGAGCTGGCCGCCGTCCTGCGCGCCCGCGGCCGCGCGGTGCTGCGCGCCGGCCACGACGACTTCCACCACCCCCGCGCCCGCCGGTACGCGCGGGGACGCGACAGCGCCGAGGGCTTCTGGCTGGACTCCTTCGACGACGAGGCGTTCACCCGCCTGCTGCTCGCCCCGCTCGGCCCGGGAGGCGACCGGCGGGTCCGCACCCGCAGCCACGACCTGGCCACCGACGCCGTCGTCGACGAGCCCCCGGTCACGGTGGCCCCCGGCACCGTCGTGGTCGTGGACGGCCTGTTCCTGCACCGCGACGAGCTGGCCGACCACTGGCACCTCAGCGTCCTGCTGGACGTGCCGTTCGAGGTGTCGGTGGCCCGGATGGCCGTCCGCGACGGCTCCCACCCCGACCCCGCGGCCGCGTCGAACGCGCGCTACGTCGGGGGGCAGCGGCTCTACCACGCCGCCGCCGACCCGAGGGCCCGCGCCGACCTCGTCGTCGACAACTCCGACCTCGACGCCCCTCGGCTGGTGACCGCCCGCCCACCCGATCCGCGCAGGTCGGCGCGCGGCGGCTCGCCCGCCCCCGCACGATGAGGGCGTGACGCCCGCGCCGAGCCCCAGCCCGACCGGCCCCCTCGTGCCGGAGGCCCTGCCCCGCACCGCCGACGTGGTCGTCGTCGGCGCCGGGCTGGCGGGGCTCGCGTGCGCGCGCCGGCTGCGGGACGACGGCGTCGACGTCGTCGTCGTGGAGGCCGCGGACGGCGTCGGTGGCCGGGTCCGCACGGACGTCGTCGACGGCTTCCGGTGCGACCGCGGCTTCCAGCTGCTCAACCCGTCCTACCCCGCGGTGCGCCGGCTCGTGGACGTGGTCGCCCTGCGGCTGCGGACGCTCGAGGCGGGGGCGGCGCTCGTCGAGGACGACCGGACGGTGGTGCTGGCCGACCCGCGGCGCAGCCCCCGGCACCTGCTGCGCACCGTGCGCAGCGGCTACCTCCGCCCCGGCGACGTCGCGGCCGCGGCCCGCTGGGCCGCCCCGGCGCTCGGCCCGGTCGACCGGCTCCTCGCCGCCCCGGACACCACGCTCGCGGACTCGTGGGACGCCGCCGGCGTCCGCGGCCCGCTGCGGCACGGGCTGCTCGAGCCGTTCGTCGCCGGCGTGGTCGGCACGTGGTCCGGGACGACGTCGGCCACCTTCGCCCGGCTGCTGGTCCGGTCGTTCGTCCTCGCCACGCCGGGGGTCCCCGCGGCCGGGATGCAGGCCCTGCCCGACCAGCTCGCGGCCGGACTGGACGCGCCGGTGCACCTGCGCACGCGCGTCACCGGGGTGCGCCGCGCCGCGGGAGCGGGTGCCTGCACCGTGACCACCGACCGCGGCGAGGTGACGGCCCGCGCCGTCGTGGTCGCCACCGACGGCGTGGACGCCGCCGCGCTGACCGGCGAACCCGCGCCCCGGGTGAACGGCTTCGCGACCTGGTGGTTCGCCGTCACCGGCGCCAGCCCCGCCCGGTACCGCCTGCTGCACCTCGACCCCCGCGGACGGTCCGCCGGGCCGGTCGTCAACGCCGCGGTGATGTCGGACGCCGCACCGACCTACGCACCGCCGGGCCGCCACCTCGTCCAGGCGACCACCCTCGGCTCGGACGGCGACTGGCCGCACGAGCGGGACGTGCGGGCGCACCTGTCCCACCTGTTCCGGTGCCCGGTGGACGACTGGGACGTCGTGACCGTCCACCACGTGCCCCGGGCGCTGACGCACCAGGGCGCGCCGCTGCGGCACCGCCGCCGTGTCGACCTCGGGGACGGGCTTCTCGTCGCCGGCGACCACCGCGACACCGCGTCCACCCAGGGCGCGCTGGTGTCGGGTCGCCGGGCGGCCGCGGCAGCCCTGCACCACCTGACCGGCGCCTCCGGCGGCGGCTGAGCGGCCGGACCCGTCAGCCGCTCTTCTTCGCCGCCGCCTTCTTCGCGGTCGTCTTCTTCGCCGCGGCCTTCTTCGCGGTGGCCTTCTTGGCGGTGGTCTTCTTCGCAGCGGCCTTCTTCGCGCCGCGCTTGACCGGCCCCCGGGCCCGCTTCTCGGCCAGCAGCTCCGCCGCCCGCTCCAGGGTGACCGACTCGACCGCGTCGTCCTTGCGCAGGGTCGCGTTGGTCTCCCCGTCGGTCACGTACGGGCCGAACCGGCCGTCCTTGACCACCACGGGCTGACCGGACGCCGGGTCCTCACCGAGCTCACGCAACGGCGGGGCCGCCGTCCGGCCGCGCCCCCGCTTGGGCTGGGCGTAGATCGCGAGCGCCTCCTCGAGGGTGACGTCGAAGATCTGGTCCTCGGTCTCCAGCGACCGGGAGTCGGTGCCCTTCTTCAGGTACGGCCCGTACCGGCCGTTCTGCGCGGTGATCTCCTCACCCGACTCCGGGTCGGTGCCGACGACCCGCGGCAGCGTCAGCAGGCGCAGCGCGTCCTCGAGCGTGACCGTCGGCAGCTGCATCGACTTCAGCAGGGACGCCGTCCGGGGCTTCTCCTTCTTCTTCGCTCCGTCGTCCTCGAGCACCTCGGTGACGTACGGCCCGAACCGCCCGCTGCGGGCGATGATCGTGCGGCCCGTGTCGGGGTCGACACCGAGCTCGCGGTCGCCGTCGCCCTGCGTCTCGAACAGCTCGCGCGCCTTGGCGACGGTCAGCTCGTCCGGGGCGACCTCGTCCGGCACGTTGGCGCGCTTCGGCTCGCCGCCGTCGGGGTCGGGGACCTCGAGGTACGGGCCGTACCGGCCGACGCGCAGGGTGATCCCGTCGCCGATGTCGATGGAGGAGATGGCGCGGGCGTCGATCTCGCCGAGGTCGTCGACGAGGGCCTTCAGGCCCTCCCGGCCCTGCGGGCCCCCCGGGTCGGCGGCGACGGAGGCTCCCTGCCCGGCGGCGCCGCCGGATCCGAAGTAGAACTGCTCCAGCCAGCGGGCGCGCTCCTCCTGCCCGCCGGCGATCCGGTCGAGGTCCTCCTCCATGGAGGCGGTGAAGTCGTAGTCGACGAGCCGGCTGAAGTGCTCCTCCAGCAGCCGGACCACCGCGAACGCCAGCCAGGACGGCACCAGGGCGGAACCCCGGTGCGCGACGTACCCGCGGTCGACGATGGTGGAGATCGTCGCGGCGTACGTCGACGGGCGCCCGATCCCCTTCTCCTCCAGCGCCTTGACCAGGCTCGCCTCGGTGAAGCGGGGCGGCGGGGAGGTCTCGTGCCCGTCGGCCGTCAGGTCGCGCAGGGACAGCGCCTGGCCCTGGGCCATCTCGGGCAGCCGGCGCTCGGCGTCGCCGTCCTCGCGCTCGCGCTCCTCGTCCCGGCCCTCCTCGTACGCGGCGAGGAAGCCGCGGAACGTGATCACGGTGCCGGACGCGGAGAACTCGCAGTCCCGGCCGGCCTCCCCGGCGGCCGCCGTCGTCGTGGCGCCGAGGCGGACGGTCGCGGTGGAGCCCTTCGCGTCGGCCATCTGGCTGGCGACGGTGCGCTTCCAGATGAGGTCGTACAGCCGGAACTCGTCGCCGCGCAGCTGGCCCGCGACCTGGGCGGGGGTGCGGAACGAGTCCCCTGCGGGGCGGACCGCCTCGTGCGCCTCCTGCGCGTTCTTCGACTTGGACGCGTACGTGCGTGGCTTGTCCGGGACGAACTCCGCGCCGTACAGCTCGGCGGCCTGCCGGCGGGCCGCGGACACGGCCTCCGACGACAGCGCCGTCGAGTCGGTCCGCATGTAGGTGATGTAGCCGTTCTCGTACAGCGACTGCGCGACGCGCATCGTCTGCCGGGCCGAGAACCGCAGCTTGCGGGACGCCTCCTGCTGCAGCGTGGAGGTCGTGAACGGCGCCGCGGGACGGCGCGTGTACGGCTTGGTCTCGACGGACCGGACGACGAAGTCGGCCTCGCGCAGCCCGGTCACGAGCCGCCCGGCGGCCGCCTCGTCGAGCAGGACGGCGGAGGCGTTGCGCAGCTGCCCCCGGTCGTCGAAGTCGCGCCCCGTGGCGACCTTGGCGCCGTCCACCTGGACGAGCCGGGCCGAGAACGCGGTGCCGCCGCCGGCGGGCTCGTACTGGCCGGTGAGGTCCCAGTAGGACGCGGCCCGGAACGCCATCCGCTCGCGCTCGCGCTCGACGACCATGCGCGTCGCCACGGACTGGACCCGGCCCGCGGACAGCCGCGGCCGGACCTTGCGCCACAGCACCGGGGAGATCTCGTAGCCGTAGAGGCGGTCGAGGATCCGGCGCGTCTCCTGGGCGTCGACGAGGTGCTCGTCGATGTCGCGGGTCGCCTCCAGGGCGCGCTGGATCGCCTCGCGGGTGATCTCGTGGAACACCATCCGCTTGACCGGGACCTTCGGCTGCAGCGCCTCGCGCAGGTGCCACGCGATGGCCTCGCCCTCGCGGTCCTCGTCCGTGGCCAGGTAGAGCTCGTCGGCCTCCTTGAGGAGCCGCTTCAGCTCGGAGACCTTCTTCTTCTTGTCGGCGTCGACGACGTAGTACGGCTCGAACCCGTTGTCGACGTCGACGGCGAACTTGCCGAACGGGCCCTTCTTCATCTCCGCGGGCAGCTCGCTGGGCTGCGGCAGGTCGCGGATGTGGCCGAGGCTGGCCTCGACCTCGTACCCCTCTCCGAGGTAGCCCGCGATGGTGCGCGCCTTGGCCGGCGACTCCACGATCACCAGCCGACGCGTGCCCGCACCGGCGCCCTTGCTGCCCGCCACCTGGTCTGCCCTTCCGTCCGCCCCCGAGACAACCGACCGTGACCGGCCGGCGCGTGCACGGTAACGCGTCCGCGTGACCGCTGCGTCCACCGCCCGCCGTCGGGACGGGCCGGGCCTGCGCCGGCCCGACGTCCGCCCGACGTCCGCCCGACGGATGGTCAGGTCTGCGGCTGCAGCCCCAGGACCTCGTCCAGCCCGCCCTGGACGAACCGCACCAGGTCGTGCACGAGACGCTGCGCGCCCGGGCTGGCGGCGTCGGCCGCCGTGGGCTCCTGGTGGGTGTCCATCCACCGGCGCGTCGCCAGCTGCACCGCGCCGACGACCGCGAACGCCCAGGTCTCCGCGGCGTCGCGGTCGCGCCCCGACGCCTCGAGCAGGGCGCTCGCGAGCTCGGCCACGGCCGACGCGACGACCTCCTCGGTGGCCGCGACGAAGTCGCCGCCACCCCGCTGCTCGACGACGAACCGGTACATCGCCGGGTCGGCGGTGATGAGGCTGACGTACGTCTCGACGACCGAGCGGACCTTCTCGATCACGGGGAGGTCGGCGTCCAGCGCCTCGCGCAGCCGGGGGACGACGACGTGCTCGGCGATCCGGTCCAGGACGGCGGCGTGCAGCTCGGCCTTGTCGGCGAAGTGGCGGTAGAGCACGGTCTTGGAGACCCCGGCCTCCGCGGCGATGGCGTCCATGCCGACGTCCGCGCCGTGCCTGCGGACGGCACGGACCGCGCTGTCGACGAACGCCTCGCGGCGGCGGCGGTTGTGCTCGTCCCAGCGGGACCGCCGGCCGTCAGGGACCTCCGCGGAGGAGTCACCCTGGCTCGTCACGGGGGTCCTCGGCATGCTTCACAGCCTAGGTGACGTGGGCGCGTGCTCCGGACGGCTCAGGCCGGGACGAGCAGGCCCCCGTGCGCGAGGTCACGCAGCACCGGCAGGACGTCGGCGCGCACGGACTCGACGGGTGCGTCCAGCAGGGCGCCGAGGGCCCCGCAGATCCGGCCGAGCGTCAGCTCCCCGTCGCAGGCGCCGACCGCCGCGGCGACCGTCGTGCCGACCTGCACGACCCTGCCGAAGCCGTCGGTCTGCCGCAGCAGGATCGCGGCGGGGTCCGGCTCGCCGGGGCGGTGGTGGCGCTCCTCCGTGACGTCGGCGGCGACCCGCCACCGGGAGGCGAGCAGGGCGTCGTCCGCGGCGAGCGGCCCGGCGAGCAGGTCCCGCACGCTCAGCGCGCGACCGAGGTGCTCGCCCAGCGGCTGGTGGACGGGTCCCGTGCGCTCCTCCAGGCACCGCCACGGCGGCCGCCCGGGTGGCGGCACGCGCAGGGTGAGCACGCCGAACCCGACGGCGGAGACGTCCCGCGCCGCGAGGTCGTCCAGCCACGCCCGGTACAGGTCGTCGAAGGCGGCGCCGCGGCGCTGGCCGCCGTCCCGGATCCACGTCTCGGCGTACTCCGCGGGGTCCTGGACCTCGCGCTGGACGACCCACGCGTCGAGGCCGGTGCCATCCAGCCACTGCCCCACCCGGTCGGTCCACGCGGCGTCGCCGTGCACCTCCCAGTTGCCGAGGAGCTGGGCGGTGCCACCGGCGGCGAGCACGCCGGGCAGGGCGCGGACCAGGTCGGCGACGACGGCGTCCCCCGTGCGGCCGCCGTCGCGGTACTCGTACGCCGGGACGTCGCCGCGGCGGGGGGTGATGACGAACGGCGGGTTGGACACGACGAGGTCGAACCGCTCGCCCGCCACCGGGTCCAGCATGTCGCCGCGGCGCAGGTCGACCCGGTCGCAGACCCCGGCGAGGGCCAGGGTGAGCGCCGCGACGCGCAGGGCCCGGTCGGACAGGTCGGTCGCGACGACGGAGCGCGAGTGCCGGCTGGCGTGCAGCGCCTGGACCCCGCAGCCGGTGCCGAGGTCGAGGGTCCGGTCGACGGGCCCGCGGACGGTGGCCCGGGCGAGCGTCGTCGAGGCGCCGCCGACGCCGAGGACGTGGTCGGTGCGCAGCGGCCGGCCGGTCGCCGTCTCCCCGAGGTCGGAGACGACCCACCAGTCGCTCGGCCCCGTCGCGTCCACCGCCGCGTAGGGACGCAGGTCGAGCAGGGCCCGGACGTCGTCGCCCGCGCCGGAGCCGGCCGCCTCGACCAGGCCGAGCCGGACCAGGCCGTCGGTGCCGGTCCGCGGCAGCGAGGCGTCGAGGGCCCCGCGCGTCACGGGCAGGCCGAGGACGAAGGCACGGGTCAGGACGGCGACCGGTTCATCGCGTCCAGCAGTCACCTCTCGCGCCGGGACCGCCTGCTCGCGCGCCAGCGCGGCCGACGCGACGGGCCCGAGGAGCCCGTCGACGCCGTCCACGGTCCACCCGGACGCCGCGAGGTCGGCGCGCAGGGCGTCGACGACGTCCCGGGGCGGTCCGGCGGGCAGCGGGGCCGAGGTGCTCACCCGCCCATCCTGCCCGCCGTCCCCCGCCACCCCCGAAACCGCACCTTTCCACCGACCTGCGGCCCGAGGTGCCCCCGAAACCGCACCTTTCCACCGACCTGCGGTCAGGGGCGGCCCGGGAACCGCACCTTTCCACCGACCTGCGGTCAGGGGCGGTCAGGATCGCGGCGACCACCGGGCCAGCGGGTTCTCCAGCTCGCCGACGAGCCGCATCGCGGTCGTCGGGTCCGCCAGGTCGACCATCTGCCGGTTGTTCCGCAGCTGCAGCCGGTTCAGGCACGACAGCGGGAACCGCTCGGCGAACAGGTCGTGCCGCGCGAACGAGTCGGCCAGCTGCGGCTGCGACGCCTCGTACGCCGCCGCGGACCCGGCCACGACCCGCCAGAAGTCGTCGGCCGACAGCACGCCGTCCCGCTCGAGCACCGGCCCGAGGAACCGCAGGAAGCAGTCGACGACGTCGGTCAGCAGCGAGAGCACCCACAGTTCCTGCGGGACGTCGGCGCGGACTCGCTCCACCCCGTCGGGCAGCGGCGTGGCCGGATCCAGGACGCAGACCTCCTCGCCGACGTCCTTGAGGACGACGCGGGTCACGACCGAGTCCTCCAGCACGAGGATGACGTTCTCCCCGTGCGGCATGAGCACCGTGCCGTGCGCGTGGAACAGGTGCAGCAGCGGCACGAGGTAGGCGTCGAGGTAGCGGCGCACCCACTCGGCCGGGTCGAGACCCGAGTCGCGCACGAGCGTCCCGGCCAGCGACGTCCCGTCGTCGTCCACGTGCAGCAGGGACGCCATCGTCACGAGCCGCTCGCCGCCGGTGAGCGCGGGCACGGGGCTCTCCCGCCACAGCGCGGCGAGCATCTTGCGGTACGGCGAGCCCTTCGGCGCGGCGGCGGTGAACCGCTCGCTGCGGTACCCGACGGCGGCGAGCTCGCGCAGCACCGTCACCCCGGTGCCGCGGAGCACCTCGTCGCGCTCGACCACCCCGGCGAGCCAGTCGTTGATCGCCGGCGTGACCGCCATGTACTCGGCGGACAGCCCTCGGACGAAGCCCATGTTGAGCACCGACAGCGCCGTCTTGACGTAGTGGCGCTCCGGTCGGGAGCGGTTGAGGAGGGTCCGGATCGACTGCTGCGCCTGGTAGGCGTCCGGCCCGTAGCCGAGCGGCACGATGGACCGGTCCGCGACCTCGGCGGCGAAGGTCACCGCGACCCGGGACCGCCACTGCCACGGGTGCACCGGGCACAGGTGGTAGTCGTCGAGCGACAGGCCGAGCGCGCGCATCCGCGCGGCGAAGGCCTCCCGCGTGGCGACGTCCAGCTCGGCGTCCACGAGCGCCTCGTACGTGACGTCGGAGGCGGTCGCGAACACCGACCGGTCGCGCCGCAGCGCCACCCACAGCAACCGGACGCCGCGCGCGGCCTCCGGGGCGAGGTCGCGGTACTCGGCGGCGTCCAGGCCGAGCCGGCCGCTGCCGGCGACGAAGCACGGGTGCCCCTCGGTCATCGACGCCTCGACCGTCTGGAAGTCGGCGCGCGCCAGCTCGGCGGCGGTGTGCCGGGCCGTGGCGTACCGGTAGGCCAGCGCGCCGACGGTGCTGGTGACCTCCTCCAGGTAGACGGGCAGGACGTCCGGGCCGAGGTCCAGCCGGTCCTGCAGGTCGAGGACGGCGTGGACGGCGTCCACGGGCAGGGTCTCGTCGCCGCGCCGGCGCTCGATGGAGTCGGGGTCGACGCGCCAGTGGTCGAGCGCGTACCGCTCGGCCGTGAACCGGTAGGTGGTGACCGCGCCGTCGTCGTCGGCCCGGCCGGTCAGGAGCCAGCGGTCGGCGTCCCCGGCCGGGTCCTTCTCCGGCTCGAGCAGCCGCTCGTGGGTGAGCTCGCCGACGAGCTTGGCGACGACCCGGCGGTTGGCTCGCGACCAGTGCGGCTCGTCGAGGTGGGCGACGTCGGCGAGGACGTCGGCCAGCAGCTCCGGCGCGCCGCTGCCGGTGGTGACGGCGGACGGCGGCGCGCCGGCGGCGGCGTCCACGGCGGCGTCGCTGGCGGCGTACTGCGCCCGGGTGCACGTGGACAGCAGCGCGGTCTTGTGGCCGAGGTCGACGTCACCGACGACCTCGAACCCGGCGTAGGCGTTGAGGCGGTGCACGGCGTCGTTGCGGACGTCCGGCTCGACGACGACGCGCTGCACCGCCGGGTCGGCGAGGAGGGTCTCCATCACGGCGCGGAACACGGCCCGGGTGAAGCCGTGGACGGGTTCGTCGGTGGGGGCCACCAGCACGTGCATGCCGACGTCCCCGACGTGGTGGTCGTAGCGTCCGGCGAGCTCGCTGCGGGCGGGGTCGTAGCGCTCCAGGAGGACGGCGGGTCGGCCGTGGGCGAGGCCGATGAATGCGTCCTGGTGGTCGCTGACGACGATCGCGCCGTACTGGCGGCGGACCTCGGCGAGGTCGGCGTCCTGCATCTGCCAGAACGCCGACTTGGGGTGGGTCACCCACGCGTGCAGGGTCTCGGCGTCGGTGCTGCCCCCGGAGTCGAGGTCCAGCGGCCGGAACGTGATCCGGGGGCTCACGCGCGCACCCCCTCGGCGGCCGCAGGCGCGTCGGCGTCCTCGTCGGGCCCCTCCGAGCCGGGGCCGGGCACCCGCTCACCCCACGGCGGCACCCCGAAGTCCTGGACGGCGACCCGCTCCTCGACGCGGTAGACCTCCCGGCCGGTGACGGACCGCAGGATGCACGACGACCGGTAGGCCCCCATGCCGAGGTCGGGGGTGACGAACCCGTGGGTGTGCAGCTCGGCGTTCTGCACGAACACCCGGCCGCCGGTGAGGTCGACGCTGTAGTCGCGGCGGACGTCGAGCCGGCCCTGGGCGTCGCGGCGCAGGTGCCCGTCCAGCGGGGCGAGGCAGTCGGGGACGCGGTGGGCGTACCCTGTGCCGGCGACGACGGCGTCGGTGTCGAAGCGGAACGCGGCGTCCTGCTCGGTGTGGTGGACGGTCAGGGTCAGCCGGCCGTCGGCGCCCCGCTCCGCCGCGGTGACCGCCGCCGCGGTGACCAGCCGGACGTCGTCCCGGCCCCGAGCGCGCCGCTCGTACAGCGTGTCGAAGATCTCGTCGACCAGCGACCCGTTGATGCCCTTGTACAGCCCGCGCTGCGAGCCGACGAGCCGGTCGCGCGTCGGCGCGGGGAGGGCGTGGAAGTAGTCGACGTAGTCCGGCGACGTCATCTCCAGCGTGAGCTTCGTGTACTCCAGCGGGAAGAACCGCGGCGAGCGCGTCAGCCACGTCAGCCGCCGCTCCCCCGCCGGGAGGGAGTCCGTCGCGCGCAGCAGGTCGAGGAACACCTCCGCGGCGGACTGCCCGCCCCCGACGACGGTGACGTCCCGGTGCGCGGTCAGCGCGGCCTTGCTCGGCAGGTAGTCGGCGGTGTGCACGACGCCGTCCACCCCGGCCAGGGCCGACGGCAGGTACGGGACGGTGCCGGTGCCGACGACGACGTGCCGCGCCCGGTGCGTCACCTCCCCGCCGGCCGTCCCGGCCCGGACGACGTACACGTCGTCCACCGCGTCGTGCTCGACCGACGTCACGTGGTGGCCGAACCGCAGGCTGCCCATCCGCTCGGCCGCCCACCGGCAGTACGCGTCGTACTCGCTGCGCAGCGGGTAGAACGACTCGCGGATGTAGAAGGGGTACAGCCGGCCGACGTCCTTGAGGTACGCCAGGAACGACAGCGGGTGCGTGGGGTCGGCCATCGTCACCAGGTCCGCGAGGAACGGCACCTGCAGGGTCACGCCGTCCAGCAGCATGCCGGGGTGCCAGGACAGCTCGTCCCTGCTCTCGAGGAAGACGGCGTCGAGGTCGGGCACCGGGTCGGCGAGGGCGGCCAGGCCGAGGTTGAACGGCCCGAGGCCGATGCCGAGCAGGTCGTGGGTGGTGGTCACGGGGTCTCCGTCGGTCGTGCGGCGGTCGGCGGGTGGGCAGGTGTCGCGGTCAGCGGGCGGCGACGAGGTCGTCGTCCCCGGAGCGCGGCAGCGCCCCGGTCGCGGCGAGGTGCTCGACCCGGTGGTGCGCGAGGTGCGCAACGAGCTCGAACACGGCCGCCAGGTCCTCGACCGTGGTCGCGGGGTTGAGCAGCGTGAGCTTGAGGTAGCGCCGGCCCCGGCGGCGGGTGCCTGCCACGACGGCCTCCCCGGACGCGGCGATCGCCTCGCGGACGTGCTGCTGGACGTCGTCCAGGACGTCGTCGGGCAGGTGGTGGCCCGCAGGGGCGTCGGGGACGACGCGGAAGACGACGGTGCTGAGCTGGGGCCGGGTGACGACCTCGAAGCGCGGGTCGTGAACGAGCATCCGCCAGGCGTCCTCGGCCCGGTCGACGGCCTGGTCGAACAGCCGGCCGACGGCGTCGGCGCCCATGACGCGGAACGTCATCCACAGCTTGAGCGCGTCGAACCGGCGGGTCGTCTGCAGGCTCTTGTCGACCTGGTTGGGCGTGCCACCGACCGCCGCGGCCTTCGGGTTGAGGTAGTCGGCGTGGTAGGTGACGTGCCGCAGCGTCGAGCCGTCGCGGACGAGGACGGCGCTGGAGCTGACGGGCTGGAAGAACGACTTGTGGAAGTCGACGGTGACCGAGTCGGCGCGCTCGATGCCGTCGAGCAGGTGGCGGCGGCGACGGGACGCGAGCAGACCGCAGCCGTACGCGGCGTCGACGTGCAGCCACGTCCCGGTGCGGGCGCACACGTCGGCCACCTCGGGCAGCGGGTCGATGCTGGCGTAGTCCGTGGTCCCGGCGGTGGCGACGACGGCCATGGGCACGAGGCCCGCGTGGCGGCAGCGCTCGATCGCCTCGGCGAGCGCGTCGGGGCGCATCCGCATCCCCGGGTCGCACGGGACCTCGACCACGGCGTCGGGGCCCAGGCCCAGCAGGTGGGCGGACTTGCGGACGCTGAAGTGGCTGACCTCGGAGGCCAGCACCCGCAGCCGCTCGACGGGCACGCCGCGGTGCAGCGCCTCGTCGCGGGCCAGGTGCAGCGCCTGCAGGTTGGACTGCGTGCCGCCGCTGGTGAACACGCCGTCGGCCTCGGGACCGAAGCCGATCCGGCGGGTCGTCCAGTCGACGAGGCGGCGTTCGATGAGGGTGCCGCCGGCGCTCTGGTCCCACGTGTCCAGGGACGAGTTCACGGACGAGACGACCGCCTCGGCGACGAGCGCCGGGATCGCGACGGGGCAGTTGAGGTGGGCGAGGTAGCGCGGGTGGTGGAACCACACGGCGTCGCGCAGGTACACCTCGGACAGCTCGTCGAGGGCCGCGGTGGTGCTGCCGAGCGGGCTGTCGAGGTCGACGCCGTCCACCACGGGGGCCAGCTGGGCGGGGGTGACGCCGGTGAACGGCCGGTCCACGGTGGCGACCTGGTCGGCGACGCGGTCGACGGCCTTGCGGACGAGGTGCCGGTACCTCTCGGCGGAGTCGGTGGTGAGCAGGTGCCTGAGGTCGGTGGTGTCCTCGGCGTCGCCGTCCCGGACGTCGACGACGCGCTCCGGGACGGCGTCGTGGTCGCCGAGGAGGTCAGCAGGCAGGGTCATACCGGGCCTTTCCGGGCGTGGGGGATCGCGGATGATCGTGATGAGGTTAGGCAAACCTAACCACATGCCCGGGCGCGCTCACCACCCCCACCCCCGCGACCAGGACCACGCCTCGAGGGACCTCCCGCGGGCCGTCAGACCCAGGCGTCGGCGGCCAGGACGGCGGCCAGGACGAGACCCGCCGTCCCGATCGCGAGCCGCAGACCGGTCTCGGGCAGCCGCCGGACCACCGCGGGCGCCACCAGGCCACCGAGGAAGCAGCCGGCCGCGAGCGGCAGGGCCGCCCACCAGCGCACCGGCCCGAACACCGCGAAACCCGTGGCGGCCACGACGTTCGCGCTGAACAGCACGACGTTCTTCAGCGCGTTGACCCGCGCGATGGGCTCGCGGACGACGGCCCCCAGCATCGCGAGCAGCAGGACGCCCGCCGCGGCACCGAAGTAGCCGCCGTACACCGCGACCAGCGCGGTGCCGGCGGAGACGGCGGGGTGCCGGTCCCGCGGCTCGGCGGAGTGCCACCGGGCGAGCCACGGCCGAGCCAGCAGCGCGAGGGACGCGAACCCGACGAGCGCCGGGACGACGGCCTCGAACGCCTCCGCCGGGGTGGTCAGCAGCAGCGCCGCACCCGCCGTCCCGCCGAGCAGGCCCATCAGCGCGAACCGCCGGACCCGCCACGCCTGCCCGGCCAGCTCGGGCCGCGACCCGGTGATCGCGCCGGCACCGGTCAGGGTGAGCGAGACGGTGTTGGTGACGTTCGCCGCCAGCGGGGGCAGGCCCACCGCGAGCAGGGCCGGGTAGCTGACGAGCGACGCCAGCCCCGCACCGGCACCCACCACCCCCGCCGCGACACCCGCCGCGAGCAGCAGCAGGACGTCGACGGCGCTCACCCCGCGAGGCTAGGCGAGCGCCGTCACCGCACCGCCGTCCGGGCCGTGCCACTCGACCCCCGGGCGCGACTGATCGTCAGACGCCCGTGGGGGTGATGACCCCCAGAACGGTCTGACGATCAGTGCGTGGCGGGTGGGCCGACCGGCGTCCGCCCGCCGGCCAGCCGGTCCCCAACCACAAGATCGTCAGACCGTTCGGGTCGTGATGGCGACCAGGAACGTCTGACGATCTTGTGGTGGAGCAGGGAGGGAGGGAGGGACGCCCGCCAGGGAGGTGGGTCCCCGGCGAGGCCCTGGGTCAGGCCTCCCGGACGGCCTCGCGGACGGGCGTGCCACCGGGCACGGACGGCGGCTCGTCGTCCATCCCGGCCAGCGTCCGCTTCTTCGACATGACCACCGCCGCCACGATGACGACGACGGCGACACCGGCGATGGCCAGGCGGATGCCGTCGTTCGCGCCGTCCCCGTAGGACAGGCCGACGACCGCGGGGGCGATCAGCAGCGCGACGAGGTTCATCACCTTGATGAGCGGGTTGATGGCCGGACCGGCCGTGTCCTTGAACGGGTCGCCGACGGTGTCGCCGATGACGGTGGCGGCGTGGGCCTCGGAGCCCTTGCCGCCGTGGTGGCCATCCTCGACGAGCTTCTTCGCGTTGTCCCACGCCCCGCCGGAGTTCGCCAGGAACACCGCCATGAGGACGCCGGTGCCGATCGCACCCGCCAGGTACCCGGCCAGGGCGCTGAACCCGAGCCCGAACCCGACCGCGATCGGCGCCATCACGGCCAGCAGACCGGGCGTCGCCAGCTCCCTCAGCGAGTCGCGGGTGCAGATGTCGACGACGCGCCCGTACTCCGGCTTCTCGGTGCCGTCCATGATCCCGGGGTGCTCGCGGAACTGCCTGCGCACCTCGAAGACGATGGCACCCGCCGCCCTGGTGACCGCGTCGATCGCCAGCCCGGAGAACAGGAACACCACGGAGCCGCCGATGATGAGGCCGACCAGGGTGTTCGGCGAGACGACCTCGTAGGCGCCGGCGATGCCGTCGATGGTCTCGCCCGCGTCGCGCAACGCGGCCTGGACGGCGTCGGTGTACGAGCCGAACAGGGCGGTCGCGGCGAGCACCGCCGTGGCGATGGCGATGCCCTTGGTGATGGCCTTGGTGGTGTTCCCGACCGCGTCCAGCTCGGTGAGGATCTGCGCGCCCTCGCCGTCGACGTCCCCGGACATCTCCGCGATGCCCTGGGCGTTGTCGCTGACCGGCCCGAAGGTGTCCATCGCCACGATGACGCCGACCGTGGTCAGCAGACCGCAGCCCGCGAGCGCGATGAGGAACAGGGACAGGACGACGGACCCGGCGCCGAGCAGGAACGCCGCGTAGACGGCGCCGCTGATGATGACGGCGGTGTAGACGGCCGACTCCAGGCCCACGCCGATGCCCGACAGCACCACGGTCGCGGCCCCGGTCAGGGAGGTGCGGGCGACGTCCTGGGTGGGCCGCTTGTCGGTGCCGGTGAAGTACCCGGTGAGCCACAGGATCACCGCAGCGAGCACGATGCCGAGGGCGACGGCCGCGGTCGCGACCAGCCGCGGGTCGCCGTCCAGGGCGGCGACGTCCTCGCCGACGCCGGTCAGCTCCGCGAACGAGCCGGGCAGGTAGACGAACGCGGCCACGGCGCACGCGACCGCCGCGACGGCCGCGGAGATGTAGAAGCCCCGGTTGATGGCGGTCAGGCCGGACTCACCCGGCCGCGGGCGGGTGACGTACACGCCGAGGACGGCGGTCAGCGCGCCGATGGCGGGGACGATGAGCGGGAAGACGAGTCCCTCGTCGCCGAAGGCCGCCTTGCCGAGGATGAGCGCGGCGACGAGCGTCACCGCGTAGGACTCGAACAGGTCGGCGGCCATGCCGGCGCAGTCGCCGACGTTGTCGCCGACGTTGTCGGCGATGGTGGCGGCGTTGCGCGGGTCGTCCTCGGGGATGCCCGCTTCGACCTTGCCGACGAGGTCGGCGCCGACGTCCGCGGCCTTGGTGAAGATGCCGCCGCCGACCCGCATGAACATGGCGAGCAGGGCGGCGCCGAAACCGAAGCCCTCGAGCACCGCGGGTGCGTCGCCCCGGTAGACCAGCACCACGACCGACGCGCCGAGCAGGCCGAGGCCGACGGTGGCCATGCCGACGGTGCCGCCGGTCCGGAACGCGATCCGCATGCCGTCGTCCCGGCCGGACTCGCGGGCCGCCGCGGCCACGCGAACGTTCGCCCGGACGGCGAGGGACATCCCGAGGTAGCCGATGGCCGCGGAGAACGCGGCGCCGACGACGAAGAAGACGCTGCGGCCGAGCCGCACGTCACCGTCGCCGGGGAGCAGGAACAGCAGGCCGAAGACGAGGACGACGAAGACGGCGAGCGTGCGGAACTGGCGGTTGAGGTAGGCGCTGGCGCCCTCCTGCACCGCGCGGGCGATGGTCTGCATGGCGGGGGTGCCCTCGCCCGCCGACAGCACCTGCTGCCGGAAGACCACCCCCATCGCCAGGGCCACGAGCGCGATGGCGGCCACGACGACCACGAGGGTGAGGTTGCCCCCCTCCACCGTGGCGTCGGCGCCCATCGAGGCTGCCAGCCCCGTCGCACCGAGCGGGAACTGCGGAAGCATCCGTCCTCCTTGACGTCGGGTGAGCGCACGCTCCCCACCGGCCGGAGCGGGCGGGTGGGGTCGGTCCCGAGCGTCCCCGTCCGCCAGCGGAGGAGGTTGCGCGCACTCTACTCAGACGGATGTGGCGGAGAACACGTCTGTGGCGCGTCCCACATCACTCGTGTCGTGTCGGGCCCTCACCGCCGGACGCGCCGGCGCGGGCGGCTCAGAACCGCCAGTGCATGCGCAGCTCGCTGCTGCCACCGTCCTCGACCACCGCCGCGTCGTGCGCCAGCCCCTGCACGAGCGTCAGCGACAGCTCCTCCACGTGGTCCGGCGGACGGGGCGGGGCGTGGTCGCGGACGCGGATCTCCAGCCCGTCGTCACCGTCGAGCAGCTCGACCTCGACGGGCCGGCCGGTGCGCGCGGCGACGCTGCGGGCCACGGCGCGGGCGCACGCCTCGCCCACGGCCAGCCGCACGCTCTCCAGCACCGCGGACGACGCACCCTGCCGGCGCGCCACCGCCACGGCCACCAGGCGCGCCGTGCGGACGTGCTCCGGGAGCGCCGTGAAGGACAGGCCGACCGTGGCCATCCGGGCGGGTCTCAGCCCTCGCTGTCGCCGGACGACGCCGGACCGGAGGCGGAGACCGCCTCCTCGACGGTGTCGTGGATCGGGAACACCTTCGTCAGGCCGGTGATGCGGAAGACCTTGAGGATCTTCTCCTGGGTGCACACCAGGCGCAGCGACCCGTCGTGGGACCGCACCCGCTTCAGGCCGCCGACGAGGACGCCGAGGCCGGTGGAGTCGAGGAAGTCGACCTGCTCCATGTCGACCACCAGGTGGTGGTGGCCGTCGCCGACGAGGTCGTTGAGGCGCTCGCGCAGCACCGGGGCGGTGTAGACGTCGATCTCACCGCCGACCTCGACGATGGTGCGGCCACCCTGCTCGCGGCTGGTGACGGACAGATCCACAGCGTCTCCCCTGGTGGGCTTCGTCTCTGACCGGCGCGTCGCCCGGTGGACCCGGGCGACCCGCTCTGCGGTACGCCGCATTCAACCACTGACCCCCCGCGTCGGCACTCGTGCGGCACCCGAGGGTGTCCCCCGGTCGGGTGCGTTCCGGCGTCCGGGGCAGGCGGTGCGAGACTCGACGACCGTGCCGGTCGAGGGGTCCTCAGCGCTGCGCCGGGTGCTGCAGGCACCAGGGCGCACGGAGCGCGTCCTGCACGTGCACGAGGTCCCCGCCCGCCCCGGGCGGACCACCGACTGGCCGGGGTGGGCGGACCCCACGGTGGTCGCGGCGCTCGAGGCGTCCGGCGTCCAGCGCCCGTGGGCGCACCAGGTCGAGGCGGCCGAGCACGCGTGGGCCGGCCGGGACGTCGTGGTCGCCACCGGGACGGCGTCCGGCAAGTCGCTGGCGTACCTGCTGCCCGCGCTGACGACGCTGCGGGGGGGCGTCCCCCCGTGGCGGGCCGACGTCCCACCACGGGCCCGCGGGGCGACCGCGCTGTACCTGTCCCCGACGAAGGCGCTGGCCGCCGACCAGCTCGCGTCGGTGGCCGACCTCGACGTCCCCGGTGTGCGAGCCGCGACCTACGACGGCGACACCCCCGCCGAGGAGCGCCGCTGGGTCCGCGACCACGCCTCCTACGTGCTGACGAACCCGGACCTGCTGCACCACTCCCTGCTGCCGGGCCACGCCCGGTGGGCGTCGTTCCTGCGCGGGCTGGCGTACGTGGTCGTCGACGAGGCCCACCACTACCGCGGGGTGTTCGGGTCGCACGTCGCGGCGGTGCTGCGCCGCCTGCTGCGGGTCGCCGCGCGGTACGGCTCGCGGCCGGTGCTCGTCCTGGCCTCGGCCACGGCGTCCGACCCCGCGGGGACCGCGCAGCGGCTCACCGGCCGCACCGTCGAGGTGGTGGACGAGGACACCTCGCGGCGCGGACCGCTCACGTTCGCCCTCTGGGAGCCGCCGTTGCTGCCCGGCGGCGGCGAGCACGACGCACCGACCCGCCGGTCCGCCACGGCCGAGACCGCCGACCTGGTCACCGACCTCGTCGTGTCGGGGGTGCGGACCCTGGCGTTCGTCCGCTCGCGGCGCGGGGCGGAGGTGGTGGCGGTGACGGCCCGGCGGCTCCTCGAGGAGGTCGACCCGGCACTGCCCCAGCGGGTCGCCGCGTACCGGTCCGGGTACCTGCCGGAGGAGCGACGCGAGCTCGAGCGGGCGCTGCGGGACGGCACGCTGCTCGCGCTGGCCACCACCAACGCGCTCGAGCTCGGCGTGGACGTCGCGGGGCTGGACGCCGTCGTGATGGCGGGGTGGCCGGGCACCCGGGCGTCGATGTGGCAGCAGGCCGGGCGCGCCGGCCGGGCCGGCGGCGAGGCGCTCGCCGTGCTGGTCGCCCGGGACGACCCGCTCGACACCTACCTCGTGCACCACCCCGACGCGGTGCTCGGCCGCCCCGTCGAGGCGACCGTGCTCGACCCGCAGAACCCGTACGTCCTGGCCCCCCACCTGTGCGCGGCCGCCGCCGAGCTGCCGCTCACCGAGGCGGACCTGCCGACGTTCGGCGCGGGCACCCGCGAGCTGCTGGACGCGCTGGTCGCCCGCGGCACGCTGCGCCGTCGCCCGGCGGGCTGGTACTGGACGGCGCAGCAGCGGGCGTCCGACCTCGCGGACCTGAGGGGCACGGGCGGGGCGCCCGTCCGCCTGGTGGAGGCCGTGACCGGGCGCGTGCTCGGGAGCGTCGACGCCGCCGCCGCGCACCACACCGCCCACGACGGCGCCGTCTACCTGCACCAGGGCGCGACCTTCGTCGTCGAGCACCTCGACCTCGACGACCACGTGGCCCTGGTGCGGGCGGGCGAGGTCACCCACACGACGCAGGCGCGCGAGGTCACCGACGTGCAGGTCCTCGCGACGTCCCGGTCGCGTCACTGGGGCCCGGTCGGGCTGCACCTGGGCACCGTGGAGGTGACCAGCCAGGTCACGTCCTTCCTGCTGCGGGACGTGGTCAGCGGCGACGTCCTCGGCGAGGAGCCGCTCGACCTGCCACCGCGGGTGCTGCGCACGACGGCCGTGTGGTGGACGCTGCCCGAGGACCTGCTCCTCGCCCACGGGGTGCAGCCGGCCGACGTCCCCGGTGCCGCGCACGCCGCCGAGCACGCGGCCATCGGGCTGCTCCCGCTGGTGGCGACCAACGACCGGTGGGACGTGGGGGGCATGTCGACCGCCCTGCACCCGGACACGGGCGTCCCGACGGTCTTCGTCCACGACGGGCACCCCGGTGGCGCCGGCTTCGCCGAGCGCGGCTGGGAGGCGGCCGGCACGTGGCTGAGGGCGACCCTGAGGGCCGTCGCGTCGTGCGAGTGCGACACCGGCTGCCCCTCCTGCGTGCAGTCCCCCAAGT
>NZ_BAAGTX010000030.1:0-42832 GCF_054781695.1 Thalassiella azotivora | reverse complement strand
GTGGTCACCTCGAACCCCGAGTCGGTGCTGGTGCCCTCCGCGCAGCGGCGCACGTCCAGGGACACGACGAGCACCTGCGCGCCGAACCGGTCGGCGACCTCGGCGACGAGCTCGGGACGGGCGATCGCCGCGGTGTTGACGCCGACCTTGTCGGCGCCGGCACGCAGCAGCCGGTCCACGTCGTCCACCGTCCGCACCCCGCCGCCGACGGTCAGCGGGATGAAGACCTGCTCCGCGGTGCGCGCCACCACGTCGTACGTCGTGTCCCGGGCGGCCGAGGACGCGGTCACGTCGAGGAAGGTCAGCTCGTCGGCACCCTCCGCGTCGTAGCGGCGCGCGAGCTCGACCGGGTCACCGGCGTCCACGAGGTTCTCGAAGTTCACGCCCTTGACGACGCGGCCCGCGTCGACGTCGAGGCAGGGGATGACGCGGACGGCGAGGCTCACGGCAGGAGCCTACGGGGGACGCGAGGCGGCCCGGTGAACCACCCTGGGGTGGTCACCGGGCCGCCTCGTGGTCCTGGTGGGGCCGCAGATCAGGCCTGCGGGGCCGCCGGGGCGCGGTAGCCGGTCGGCTCGCCCTCGCCGAGGTCGACGATGGCGGCGACGGGACCGCCGCCCTCGGGGCCCTGGTGGGCGGCGGACACCGACACGAAGACGGCCGGGTCGCCGGTCACGGACGCGGTGACCCCGCCGACGGCCGCCTTGATCTGGCGGTGCCAGTGGACGTCGGAGTCGTCCAGCATCGCGTTGCGCCGACCGCGCACGGTGCCGTCCTGGCTCGCCTCGCACTTGAGGAAGACGTTGACCAGGCGGCCGTCCAGGTCGCTGCTGCGCGGGCGCTCGGGCAGGTCGAGGCCGGCGTCCTTGATGGCCTCCCAGATGCCGTCGGCGTCCAGCGCGTCGCGCATCACCGAGTGGCCGATGCGGTAGCGGCCGCCCACGCCGGTGGCGTTGCCGACGACGACGACCTGCGCCTGGTCGAGCTCGACACCGGAGGAGCAGGAGGCCACTGCGGAGTACAGCTCGCGGTCGTGCATGACGTCCTCGTCCTTCGGCATGTCGATCTCACCGAGCGCCACGGCGATGCCCAGGGCGGTGCAGCCGTTGGACAGGTCCATCGACTCGTGGGTGTGCTCGGTCCAGACCGTCTTGCCGCGCGACTTCGCGTCGCGGATCGTGTGGATCGTCAGCAGCGGGGTCTTGGTCTGCACGTAGTGCACGTCCGCGGGGTCGGTGATCCCGGCGCGCTCCATGGCGACCTTCACGGCGTCCGCGACCTTCTCGACCATCGCGACGCGCCCGATGTCCTCCGGCGCGAGGGTGTCGCTCATCGCGAACCCGACGGTGAGGCGCTGCTCGGCCTTGCTCGCCTCGTCCACCGACGCCGGGTCGACGGTGGCGAAGACGGTGGCGTGGGGCGAGATGACGCCGTCGGTGCCGCCGGACCACACGATCGGGACCTGCTTGACCTCCTCGGCCGAGCGGGTGCCCTTCTCGACGAGCACCTCGCGGAACGCCCGGTCGGCGATGATGCGGGTGTAGTCGTTCACGCCGCCGTTGCCCTCGGTCTTGCCGATCACGGCGATGACGCGGTCCGCGTCCATGACGCCGGAGTCGATGAGCTCGGCCAGGCCCGAGGCGTCGGAGACGTTGAGGATGGGGACCTTGCGGACCTCGATCGGCTGGGGGGTGGTCTGGCTCACGTCGTTCCTCCTGTGGGGTCGTGCGGCTGTTCGTGGTCTCGGTGCGTCCGGTGGGGCCGTCGGTCGGGCTGGCGGTCGGGCTCTCAGTCGGGCTCTCAGTCGGGGTGGACGGCGGTGCCGACGTCGCCCTTCACGGCCTCGTCGATGCGGGTCAGCGACGTGATGACCGCCAGCGAGCCGCCGCCCTCGACGAAGCGGCAGACGGCATCGACCTTCGGGCCCATCGAGCCCGAGGCGAAGTGCCCTTCGTCGGCCAGACCCCGCAGCTCGGTGGGCGTGGTCCGGCCGATCGGGCGGGCGTCGGGGGTCCCCCACGACGCGACGGCGTGGTCGACGTCGGTGGCGACGACCAGCGCGTCGGCGTCGACTGCGCGGGCCAGCAGGACGGCGCCGAGGTCCTTGTCGATGACGGCCTCGACGCCGCTCAGCGACCCGTCGGCGTCACGCACCACGGGGATGCCGCCGCCACCGCCGGCGACGACGAGGAAGCCCGCCCCGAGCAGCGTCGACACCGCGGGGGCGTCGACGCACTCCAGCGGCTCGGGGCTCGCGACGACGCGCCGCCAGCCCCGCTCACCGCGGTCCTCCCAGGTCTGGCCGTGCTCGACCATGACCTTCGCCTCGGCCTCGGGCAGGTACCGGCCGATCGGCTTGGTGGGCCGGGTGAAGCCGGGGTCGGCGGCGTCGACGAGGGTGCGGCTGACGAGGGCCGCGGGCCGCTGGTCCACACCGGCCTCGCGCAGCGCGTCGTCCAGGGCGTCGAGGAGGATGAAGCCGATCGTCCCCTGCGTCTGCGCGCCGCACCAGTCGAGCGGCACGGGCGGGACGACGGCCGCGGACAGCTCGTTCTTGACGAGCAGGTTGCCGACCTGCGGCCCGTTGCCGTGGGTGAGGACCACCTCGTGGCCGGCCGCGGCGAGCCGCGCCACCTCACCGGCGGCGGCGCGGACCGCGGCCACCTGGTCCTCGGGACGGGCAGAGCCGTCGGCCGACGTCATCGCGTTGCCACCCAGGGCGATCAGGACCCGCATGGCTGCGACGCTAGGCGACCTGCACCACACCCGGCTTGGGCTGTGGTTGCCGTCGATCCCCCCGGACCTTTGGCAACCTGCGCCGCGTCGCGCGCCACGTCACCGCCGGGTCAGGACAGGCCGAGCCGCCGGTACCTGTCGATCCGGCCCCGCCACCGCTGGTCCGGGTCCGCCTGCAGGAGCAGGACCAGCTCGCGCTGCAGCACCTGGCCCACCCGGCGGCAGAACTCCTCCGGCTCGTCGGCGGCGTCGGGGTGCTCGGCCACGACGCGGTCGACGACCCCGTTGGCCAGCAGGTCCCGCGAGCGCACGCCCTGCTCCGCCGCCATCTGCGGCGCGTGCTCGGTGTCGCGGTGCACGATCGCGCTCGCCCCCTCCGGCGGCAGCGGGGACAACCAGGCGTGCTCGGCCGCCACGACGCGGTCCGCCGGGACCAGGGCGAGCGCTCCCCCGCCCGTGCCCTGGCCGACGAGCACCGACACGGTGGGCGCCTCGAGGGTGACGAGCTCGGCCAGGCAGCGCGCGATCTCCCCCGCCATGCCGCCCTCCTCGGCCTCCTTCGACAGCGCCGCGCCCGGGGTGTCGATGACCGTCACCAGGGGCAGCCGCAGCTCGCGGGCCAGGCGCATCCCGCGGCGGGCCTCGCGCAGCGCGGCCGGGCCCATCGGCTGGTCCGCGGTCTGGCCGCGGCGGTCCTGGCCCAGGACGACGCACGGCGCGCCGCCGAACCGGGCGAACGCCAGCAGCAGACCCGGGTCCGCCTCACCCTCGCCGGTGCCGTTGAGCGGCACCACGTCCGTGGCGGCGTAGCGCAGCAGCCGGCGCACCCCGGGGCGGTCGACCCGCCGGGAGATCGTGATCGACTCCCACGCCGGCACGTCGCGCAGCGGCTCCTTCGGCACCTCCGGCACGTCCGGCAGGCCCTCGGTCGGGGCGAGCAGGACGTTCAGGGCCCGGTGCACGACCTCGGCGAGCGCCTCGGGCGGCAGGACGGCGTCCACGAGGCCCTTGGCGTGCAGGTTCTCGGCGACCTGCACGCCCTCGGGGAACGGCTGGCCGTGGAGCATCTCGTACACGCGCGGGCCGAGGAACCCGATGAGCGCACCCGGCTCGGCGACGGTGACGTGCCCGAGGGACCCCCACGACGCGAGCACCCCACCGGTCGTGGGGTGGCGCAGGTACACCAGGTAGGGCAGCCCGGCCGCCTTGTGCGCGGCGACCGCCGCGGAGATCTTCACCATCTGCAGGAAGGCGACGGTGCCCTCCTGCATCCTCGTGCCACCGGAGACCGGGGCGGCCAGCAGCGGCAGGCCCTCGGCCGTTGCGCGCTCGACCGCGGACACCAGCCGCTCGGCCGCGGCGACGCCGATCGACCCGGCGAGGAAACCGAACTCGCAGGCGACCACGGCCACCCGGCGGCCCCGGATGCGGCCCTCACCGGTGACCACGGACTCGTCCAGGCCCGTCTTCTCGCGTGCGGCGGCGAGCTCGGCGGCGTACCGCTCACCCGCCGGCACCTGCACCGGCGGTTCGTCCCAGGAGCGGAACGAGCCGTCGTCCAGGCACAGGTCGAGCAGGTCGGTGGCCGACAGCCGGGTGCCGCTCACGCGTCACCACCGTCCTGCGCGAGCCAACGGCGCACGGCGTCGGCGTCGGCGTCCAGCAGCGGCGGTGCGGTGTGCGCCGTCCTCGTGGTCTCCTGCTCGCCGTCCGGACCCGCGTCGAAGAACCGCAGCGGCGGGCCGGGCAGCTGGATGCGCCCGAGGGTGGGGTGCTCCACGTCGACCAGCAGACCCTGCGACCGGGTCTGGTCCCACGCGTACACCTCGTCGAGGGTGCGGACCTTGCCGGCCGGGATGCCGACCTCCGCGAGCCGGGCCAGCAGCGGCTCGGCGTCGTGGGCGGCGAACGCCTGCTCGACGACCTCGATCACCCGCTCCCGGGCGGCGACCCGCTCCCGGTTGGTCGCCAGGCCCGGGGTCTGCGGGTCGACCCCGAACGCCGCGCAGAACCGCTGCCACAGCGACTCGCTGCCCACGGAGATCTGCACCGCGCCGTCGCGGCAGCGGAACAGCCCGTACGGGGCGATCGACGGGTGGTGGTTGCCCTGGGCGCGAGGCACCTCGTTCGCCACGGTCCACCGCGTCCCCTGGAAGGCGTGGACACCGACGATCGCCGCCAGCAGCGACGTCCGCACGACCTGCCCCCGGCCGGTCCGCTCCCGCTCCAGCAGCGCGGCGAGGACGCCGTACGCGCCGTACATGCCGGCGAGCAGGTCGCCGATCGGGACGCCGACGCGCTGCGGGTCGTCCGGCCCGGACCCGGTCAGGGACATCAGGCCCGCCTCGCCCTGGGCGATCTGGTCGTACCCGGGCCGCCCGCCCTCCGGGCCGTCGTGCCCGAAGCCGCTGACGGACAGCACGACCAGGCGCGGGTTCAGCTCGGCCAGGCGGGCCGTGGAGAAGCCCAGCCGGTCCATCACGCCGGTGCGGAAGTTCTCCATCAGCACGTCCGCGCGGCGCACCAGCGCCTCCAGGGTGGCGCGGCCCTGGTCGGACTTGAGGTCCAGGGCGACGGACTCCTTGTTGCGGTTGCACGACAGGAAGTACGTCGCGACCGCCTCGGCGTCGTCGGCGCCCTCGGGGGTGACGAAGGGCGGTCCCCAGCCGCGGGTGTCGTCGCCGGTGCCGGGGGTCTCGACCTTGATCACGCGGGCGCCGAGGTCGGCGAGCATCATCCCGGCGTGCGGACCCGCGAGGGCCCGGGTCAGGTCGACGACGACGGTTCCGGCGAGGGGGCCTGCGCTGTGCGACATGGGGTGATCCTCCGACGGGGCGCGGACGCGATCACCGGCAGGGTTCGCCGGTGCTCGGCCGCCCAGCCTGGCAGACCCTTCCGTGCGAGCCGGTCCTCGCGCCGCCACCGTCGCCGGTCGCCGCCGCCCGGCCCGTAGGCTCCTGCCCGTGCTGGACGTCGGTCCCCCGGGGACGGAGCTGGACCTCGACGTCCTGCTGGGCGGCGCGGCGCGCACCCACCCGCGCGCGGGGCGGACGCGGGTCGTGGCCGTCGACGGTCGCAGCGGGGCCGGGAAGACGACGCTCGCCCTGGAGCTGGCCCGGCGCGCAGGGGCCCCGCTGGTGCGGATGGACGAGCTGTACCCGGGCTGGGACGGCCTGGACGCGGCCGTGCCGCTGCTGGTCGACGGCGTGCTGGAGCCCCTGCGCACCGGACGCACCCCCGCGTTCAGGCGCTGGGACTGGGCCCGCGACGTGCCGGGCGAGGTGCGCACGGTGCCGGTGGGCGACGTCCTCGTCGTCGAGGGGGTCGGGTGCGGCGCGGCGGCCTGCCGGCCGTACCTGACGACGCTGCTCTGGCTGACGGCGCCGACCGCCGTCCGCCACCGCCGGGCGATGGACCGCGACGGCGACGGCTACCGGCCGCACTGGGACCGTTGGGCGGCCCAGGAGGAGCGGTACCTCGCCACCGAGCACCCGGCCGAGCACGCCGACGTCCGGGTCGACACCGGCACCGACGGCCGGCGGCTCCTCCTGCCCTGAGTCCTCGCCCGACCAGCCCGGCCCGCCACATCCCGACCTCCCGACCTCCCGACCAGCACAAGATCGTCAGACGTTCGTGGTCGTGATCACGACCACGAACGTCTGACGATCTTGGTGGATGCGGGGCGGCGGGGCGGCGGGGCGGCGGGGCGGCACGGAGGGCGAGGAGCGCGGCGAGCCGCGGGTCAGGCGAGCTCGCGGACCAGGACGTCGCGGACGTCGGTCCCGGGACGCTCCAGCAGGGCGGTCAGCACCCGGGAGCCCGCGGGCAGGCCGTACCGGTCGTAGTGGGCGAACATCGCCAGCAGCCGCCGACGCGCGTCGTCGGGCAGGGCCGCGCCGGGACCCTGCGCCCACGCCGTGGGGTCGATGCGACGCGCCCGGACGCGGCGGCCGAGGACCTGGGCGGCGGCGTCCGCGACGTCCGCGACGGAGACGAGCCGCGGACCCCCGAGCTCGTAGGTCGCCCCGTGGTGGCCCGGCCGCGTGAGCGCCTGGACGGCGACCTCGGCGACGTCCAGGAGGTCCACCAGCCCGAACGGGGTCGTCACGTCGTACGGGACGGCGAGCTCGGGCTCCTCACCGCGCAGCGGCTCCACGAGGTTCTGGGCGTACGCGCACGGCTGCAGGACCGTCCAGCCCAGGCCCGACCGGCGCACGAGGTCCTCGCTAGCGGCCTTGTCCACGTGGTGCGGCATGGACGGCGCGTACGGCTGCGCGACCGAGTGGTAGACGACGCGCCGCACCCCCGCGGCCGTGGCGGCCTCCAGCGCGCGGCGGACCATCCCCGGCTCGTCCGGTGCCACGTTCGGCGCGAGCAGGTAGAGCGCATCGGCCCCGGCAAGGGCGGTCCGGAGCCCCTCCCCCGTGGCCAGGTCGGCAGGCGCGGGGGTGACGCCGTCGTCACCACCGCGCGCCGCGCCGCTGCGGGACGGGTCCCGGGACACGGCCCGGACGGTGACACCCGCGCGCCGCAGCGCCGCGGTGACCGCGCGACCGGTCTTGCCGGTCGCGCCGGTCACCGCGACGACGGTCACAGCCAGTCCACCTCGGCGGCCGCGCGGCCCTCCGCGAGCCGGGCGTACCCCGGACCGCGGTCGAAGAACGGCTCGTCCGGGCGCTCGGCGCGCAGGCGCTCGCGCAGCTCGTCCGACGCGGCCTCGTCGACGACGGGCTCGTCCGCGGAGCCGGTGACGACGACGCCGTAGTCCGCACGGGCCCCGTCGACGCTCACCTTCCCCCAGCGCACGTCCCGGGCGACCTCGTCGTACGGACGCTCGAGCGGGTCGCCCCAGCCGCCGCCACCGGTGGTGCGGATGCGGATCACCTCGCCGGCCCTGACCGGCTCGTCGTCCGCCAGCGCCTCGACGTCCCGCTCGTTCGGGCCGCCCGGGTCGATGGTGACGCTGAACGGCTTGCCGGCCTTGCCGCCCTTGACGCCCCAGCACGCGAGGATCGAGCGGTCGGCGATGGACATGAAGCTGGCGTCCTTGAGCATCCGGATCCGCTTCTCGTAGCCGCAGCCGCCGCGGTAGCGGCCGGCACCACCGGAGTCGACCGCCAGGCCGAGGGACTCGACGACGAACGGGAAGCGGCCCTCGGTGAACTCGGTCGGCAGGTTCCGCGAGTCCGGGACGACGTGGATGGTGTCCTCGCCGTCGGCGTAGTACCGGCCGCCGGAACCGCCGCCGAGCACCTCGCGCATCAGGTACGGCTGGCCGTCGAGGTCCTCGCCGTACACGCCGGTGTACCGGATCGTCTCCTGGTCGGCGGGCATGTTGCCGTCGACCGCCTTGGCCACCACCCCGGCGAGGACGCCGAGCAGGCGCAGGATGACGAACGTCCGCGCGTTCGTCGGCGCCGGGAAGATCGGGGTGAGCAGCGTCCCCTTCTCCGGGAACCGCATCTCGATCAGCGGCACGATCCCCTCGTTGACGTCGAGCTCGGCCATCCGCTCGGGGGTGTCGGCGAGATTGCGCAGGATCGGCGCCAGCCACTTCTTGAGGAAGTTGCCGTCCGCGTAGTCACCGCAGTGGTTGATCGGCCCCTTCGCCTGCGGACCCGTCCCGGTGAAGTCGATGACGAGCCGCTCGCCGCCCTCGTCCTCGGCCGTGGTGCGGGTGAGGGTGATCCGCTGCGTGTGCAGCATCGGGTCGTCCACGCCGTCGTGCTCGGCGTAGTCCTCCCACACGTACGTGCCCGGCGGGATCTTCGACAGGATCTCGCGCCGGTACGTGGCGGTGGTGTTGTCGATGATCGCGTCGAAGCAGGACTCGACGGTGTCGACGCCGTACCGGTCGAACAGCTCGCCGAGCCGCCGCGCCCCCATCAGGCAGGCCGAGCACTCGGCGTCCAGGTCGGCCGCGAGCGAGTCCGGCATCCGCGAGTTGCGCGTCATGATCTTCAGCGCCGACTCGTTCGGGACGCCGGCGTCCCACAGCCGGATCGGCGGGACCATCAGGCCCTCCTCGTACACGCTGGTCGCGTGCGAGGGCATCGAGCCCGGGACGGCGCCGCCGATGTCGTCGTGGTGGCCGAACGCCTGGACGAACGCCACGACGGACGGCTCGTCGTCACCGGGGCGCGTCGCGAAGACGGGCACCGTGACGCACAGGTCCGGCAGGTGACCGATGCCGCCCTCGGACAGGTAGACGTCGTTGTGGAAGAACACGTCGCCCGGCCTCATCGTCTCCAGCGGGTAGTCCCGGGCGACGGGGTGCACCAGCGCCGAGTAGGAGCGGCCGGTGAGCTTGCGCAGGTTGCGGTCGTGGATGCCGGCGCGGAAGTCGTGCGCGTCGCGGATCATCGGCGAGCGGGACGTGCGCGCGATGGCGGTCTCGACCTCCATCTCGACGCTGGCCAGGTAGCCCTCGATGATCTCGACGAGCACCGGGTCCGGCGCGGCGCCACCCTCGTCCGTCAGGCGGAAGCCCTTGGGGCGGAAGCCCACGGGGGTGTCGGCGGTCGCGGTCATCGGGTCCCTCCGGTGGTGCGAGTCAGGCGGACGTTGCCGTGGTCGTCGACCCGGGCGGTGAAGCCGGGGTGGACGGGGATGGTGGAGCCGAACTCCTCGAGGACGGCGGGGCCCTCGACGACGTCCCCGGCGCCGAGCGAGGCGCGGTCGACGACCGTCGCCTCGACCCACGCGTCGCCGAAGTACGCGCGACGGGTGCCCCGGACGGCGTCCCGGCCGCCGGTACCGGCGTCGATCGTGCGCAGCTCGGGCTTGCGGATCGGTCCGACGCCGGTGACGCGGAGGTTGACCCACTCGACGTGCTGGGTGTCGTCGTCGGAGAAGTCGTAGCCGTACAGCTCGCGGTGCATCCGGTGGAAGCGGTCCGACACCTCGCGGACGAGGTCGGCGTCGACCGGCCCGGTGCCGACGTCCACGCGGACCTCGAACGCCTGGCCGACGTAGCGCAGGTCGGCGGTGCGCACGTACCGCCGCTCCTGCGGGCCGAAGCCCTCACGGGCCAGGGCCTGGTCGGCCTCGGCGGTCAGCTCGTCGAGCACCTTCTGGGCGGCGGTCAGGTCGAGCCGGTCGGCGCGGGCGACGTGCGTGCGGACGTAGTCGTTGCGCACGTCGACCGTCAGCAGCCCGAACGCCGACAGGTTGCCCGGGTTCGGCGGCACCAGCACGCCCTGCAGGCCGAGCACGTCGACGAGGCGGCACGCCAGCAGGGAGCCGGAGCCGCCGAACGTCACGAGGGTGAAGTCGCGGACGTCGAGGCCCCGCTTCACGCTGATCTGGCGCAGCGCGTTCGCCTGGTTCCACGCGGAGATCTCCAGGATCCCGGCGGCGCACTCCTCCAGGCCCATGCCGAGCCGCTCGGCGAGCTCGCCGACGCCGCGACGGGCCGCGTCGACGTCCAGGGGGATCTCACCGCCGAGCAGGTGCGGGGGGATGCGGCCGAGGAGCACGTGCGCGTCGGTGATCGTCGGCTCGGTCCCACCCTGGCCGTAGCAGATCGGTCCGGGGTCCGCGCCGGCCGACTGCGGGCCGACCTTGAGGGTGCCCTCGGGGGTGACCCAGGCGATCGAGCCGCCGCCCGCGCCGACGGTGACGACGTCGATCATGGGGATCTTGCTGGGGTACGCGCCGACGCTGCCCTCGGTGGTCAGGGCGGGCTGGCCGTCCACGACGACGGTCACGTCGGTCGACGTGCCCCCGCCGTCGCAGGTCAGCACCTTGTCCACGCCCGCAGCGGAGGCGACCAGGCCGGCGCCGAGCGCACCGGCCGCGGGGCCGGACAGCACCGTGGTGATGGGCTGGTGGACGACCTCGGTCGCGGACAGGACGCCGCCGTTGGACTTCATGACGTAGAAGGGGACGTCGCGCGGGGACCCGTCGCTGCCGGCGAACTCGGCGAGCCGCCGGGCGATGTTCTCCACGTAGCGGCGGATGTTCGGCTTCACCGCGGCGTCGACCAGGGTCGTGACGCTGCGCTCGTACTCGCGGTACTCGCGCAAGACGTCGCTGGAGATGCTGACGGTCGCCTCGGGGTGCTCCTCCTCGAGGACCCGGCGCATCGCCTGCTCGTGCTCGGGGTTGGCGTACGCGTGCAGGAAGCAGACGCCGATCGTCGAGATGCCCTGGTCCCTGAAGAAGCGTGCGGCCGCCCGGGCGCTCTCCTCGTCGAACGGGCGGATCTCGCTGCCGTCGACGGCGAGGCGACCACCGACGGTCTTGACGCGGTCGGCGGGCACGATCCGGTCGGGCTTGACCCAGAAGTAGGAGTTGCCGTAGCCGTCGGGCACCGACTGGCGGGCGATCTCCAGCACGTGCCGGTAGCCCTCGGTGGTGATGAAGCCGAGGTTCTCGACCTTGCCCTCGAGCAGCTTGTTCGTGGCGACGGTGGTGCCGTGGCTGACGGCGGTGACGGACTCGCCGCCCAGGCCGAGCCGGCCGAGCACCTTGTCGATGCCGGCGAGGAACCCCTCGGCGGGGTCGGACGGCGTCGACGGGGTCTTGGTCGTCACCACCTCGCCGCTGTCCTCGTCGACGGCGACGACGTCGGTGAACGTGCCTCCGGTGTCGATGCCGATCCTGATGCGCGCCTGCGTCACCGCGTCCTCCTGGTGCTCGGGGATCCCCCTGACGGAACCTCCTCGATTCCACCCCGGCGGGCACCGCGAAGCCTCGTCACGTCCTGCCAACCAATCAGGTGGTTTTTCGGGATCCGGCCCCCGCGGCTTGGCAGGTAGCGCCAGAATGCGGGCGTGAGGAGCCCTCTCGAGCCGGGTGACGACGCTCCGGGTGCGGACGCCGTGCGGGCGGGCGCCGTCGCCCCGGGCGGGACGGACGGCGGTGGCCGCGCGGGGGGCAGGCTGGCCGAGGTGGGGGCGGTGCTGCTCGCCGTCGCGTCGGCCGCGGTGCACCTGGTCGCGGGCTTCTTCTACCTCACGTCCGGCCTGCTGGCGCCGCTGTGGGCCGTGGCGGGACTGCTCGTGGTGTGGGCCGCGCTGGGCGCGTGGCTGGTGGTGCTCGCCCGGCGGCGGTCGTGGTGGACGCCGGTGGTCCCGCTCGTGGCCGTCGTCACCTGGTTCGCCGTGCTGTCGGTGGGCGAGCAGGCGCTCGGCTGGACGCCCTGACCGTCCCGCGGGAGTGCGGACCCCGAGGCGCCCGCCTCAGCCGCTGGTGCTGATGCGCACGTTGGCGGACAGCTCCTGCATCGTCGGGTCCACCGCCGCCGCGGGCGGGTCGTCGGGCAGCAGCAGGGACTCCACCACGACGGGTGGTCGCGCCGTCCCCGACCGCACCCCGTGGACCGCGAAGTGGGTCACCGGCACGCACGCCGTGCTCGTGACCCAGTCGACCCCGGTGAGCAGCGTGACGAGGCAGACGTTGCCCTCGGGGTCCAGCCCGGCCCAGTGACGCACCTGCTCCGTCGCGGCGACCAGCCGCGCGGACTCCGGCACCACGACGACGCTCTCGTCCCCCGCACCCGCGGACAGCACCTCCGGGGGCAGGACGTCGTCCGGTCCCGCCGGCCGGGCCAACGCGGTGAGCAGGACGAGCGGGTCGTCCGAGGGCGGCTCGGACGGCGACGGCGTGGGCACCGACGGCGTCGTGGCGGCCGGCGGCGGCACGGGCCGTCCCTCGTCGGGGGGCCGCGTCACGACGAACGCGGCCACCGCCGCTGCGGCCACCGCGGCGAGCACGCCGAGGACGACCAGCCGGCGTCGACGCCGGCGCGCGGGGGCTGCCCGCAGGTCGGCACGCCGGTCGGCACGCCGGTCGGCACGGCGCCCCGGCGGTGAGGTCGGGCCCGGGTCGCCCGGCGGCGTCGTGGTGGTCGGCACGGGCGCATTGTGCCGTCACCGGCCGACCGGCGGGGGCGAACCACGGCGGGCCGGCGACGGGGGGCCACCTATCCTGGCCGCGTGAGCCAGCAGGGCCGGACCAGGACGCGCGGGGGCCAGGACCCCGACCTGGAGGACCTGCGCCGGGCCCTCACGACGGTGGGGGTGGCGGACGGCCGACGGCTGCTCCGGGACCTCGACCGGCTGCGCGGCACCCGTGACCCGAAGCAGCGGGGACGTCGGCTCGAGCGCCTGCGTCAGGACCTCGACGCCGCCCGCGAGCGGCTCGCCGCCCGCGCCGCCGCGGTGCCCGCGATCACCTACCCCGAGGAGCTGCCGGTCAGCGCCCGCCGGCAGGACATCCTGGAGGCGATCCGCGACCACCAGGTGGTCGTCGTCGCCGGCGAGACCGGGTCCGGCAAGACGACCCAGCTCCCGAAGATCTGCCTGGAGCTCGGTCGTGGCGTCGCGGGCACGATCGGCCACACCCAGCCGCGCCGGATCGCGGCCCGGTCCGTGGCCGAGCGCGTCGCCGAGGAGCTGGGCACCCCCCTCGGGGACGTCGTCGGCTACACCGTCCGCTTCACCGACCAGGTCGGCGACCGGACGCTGGTCAAGCTGATGACGGACGGCATCCTGCTGGCGGAGATCCAACGGGACAGGACGCTGTCCCGCTACGACACGATCATCATCGACGAGGCGCACGAGCGGAGCCTCAACGTCGACTTCATCCTGGGCTACCTCAAGCAGCTGCTCCCCCGGCGGCCCGACCTCAAGGTCGTCATCACCTCCGCGACGATCGACCCGCAGCGGTTCTCCGACCACTTCGACGGGGCCCCGGTCGTGGAGGTCTCCGGGCGCACCTACCCCGTCGAGGTCCGCTACCGGCCGCTGGTCCCCGACGCGCTCGGGGACGACGAGGACAGCGCTGACGGCGGGGACGGCGGGGCGGGCGGTGACGACACCGAGCCGCGCGACCAGGTCTCCGGCGTCGTGGACGCCGTCCGCGAGCTCTGCGACGCCGGACCCGGCGACGTCCTGGTCTTCCTGTCCGGAGAGCGGGAGATCCGTGACACCGCGGACGCGCTGCGCGGCGCGCTGGCCGGCCGCCGCGGCCCGCCGGTCGAGGTGCTCCCCCTGTACGCGCGGCTGTCGGCCGCCGAGCAGCACCGCGTCTTCGCCCCGCACACCGGGCGCCGGGTGGTGCTGGCGACGAACGTCGCCGAGACCTCGCTGACCGTGCCGGGCGTCCGGTACGTCGTCGACACCGGGACGGCCCGGATCTCCCGGTACAGCCACCGCCTGAAGGTGCAGCGGCTGCCGATCGAGGCGGTCTCGCAGGCGTCCGCGCGCCAGCGGGCCGGGCGGTGCGGCCGGGTCGCCGACGGGATCTGCATCCGGCTGTACTCCGAGGACGACCTGCTGGCCCGTCCGGAGTTCACCGACCCGGAGATCCTGCGGACGAACCTGGCCTCGGTCATCCTGCAGATGACCGCCCTCGGGCTCGGCGACGTCGCGGCGTTCCCCTTCGTCGAGCCGCCGGACCGCCGGCAGGTGCGCGACGGCGTCCAGCTGCTCGAGGAGCTCGGCGCCCTCGAGCGGGGCCAGGCCGACGAGCGCAGGCGGCTGACCGACGTCGGCCGCAAGCTCGCCCAGCTGCCGGTCGACCCGCGGATCGCCCGGATGGTGCTGGCGGGGGACGAGCTCGGGTGCCTGCGAGAGGTCCTGGTCATCGCGGCGGCGCTGTCCATCCAGGACCCCCGCGAGCGTCCCGCCGACCACCAGCAGGCCGCCGACGAGATGCACCGCCGCTTCGCCGACCCGACGTCGGACTTCCTGGCGTACCTCAACCTGTGGAACCACGTCCGGGAGCAGCAGAAGGAGCTGTCCTCCAGCCAGTTCCGCCGGCTGCTCAAGCGCGAGTTCCTGTCCTACCTGCGGGTGCGGGAGTGGCAGGACCTGCACTCCCAGCTGCGCCGGGTCGCCGCCGACCTCGGACTGCGCTCGTCCACCGCCACGGCCGACCCGGCCGTCGTCCACCAGGCCCTGCTGTCGGGCCTGCTGTCGCACGTCGGGCTGCGCGACGAGCGCAAGCGGGACTACCAGGGCGCCCGCGGGGCGCGCTTCGCCGTGTTCCCCGGGTCGTCGCTGCACAGGAAGCAGCCGGACTGGGTGGTGGCCGCCGAGCTCGTCGAGACGTCCCGGCTGTGGGGGCGGACCGTCGCCAAGGTCGAGCCGGCGTGGATCGAGGCACGCGCCGGTCACCTCGTGAAGCGGTCCTACAGCGAGCCGCACTGGGAGAAGAAGCGCGGCGCCGTGGTCGCCTACGAGAAGGTCACGCTCTACGGCGTCCCGGTCGTCGCGTCCCGCAAGGTCGGCTACGCGCAGGTGGACCCGGTGCTGGCCCGCGAGCTGTTCGTCCGGCACGCGCTCGTCGAGGGCGACTGGCGCACCGACCACCGATTCTTCCACGCCAACCGGGCGCTGCTCGCCGACGTCGAGGAGCTCGAGGCACGCACCCGCCGCCGGGACATCGTCGTCGACGACGAGACGCTGTTCGCGTTCTACGACGCGCGGGTCCCGGCGGACGTGGTGTCGGGGCGGCACTTCGACGCGTGGTGGAAGACGGCGCGGCGCGAGGACCCTGAGCTGCTGACGTTCACCGAGGACCTGCTGATCTCCGCCGGGGCCGACCCGGTCGACGCCGCCGACTTCCCGACGACGTGGCACGTCGACGGGCACGACCTGGCCGTCACCTACCAGTTCGAGCCCGGTGCCGCGGCTGACGGCGTCACGGTGCACGTGCCCCTCGACGTGCTCAACCAGGTGCAGCCCGAGCCGTTCGCCTGGCAGATCCCCGGGCTGCGCGCGGAGCTCGTCACCGCCCTGCTCCGCTCGCTGCCCAAGCACCTGCGCCGCGAGCTGGTCCCCGCCCCGGACACGGCGGCCGACGCGCTGCGCCGGATCGACCCGCAGGACGGTCCGCTGCTGCCCGTCCTGGCCGACGAGCTGCACGCCTCGCGCGGCGTCGACGTGCGCGAGGAGGACTTCGACGTCTCGCGCGTGCCACCGCACCTCACGGTGACGTTCCGGGTGGAGGACGGCGGCCGGGTGCTGGGCGAGGGCAAGGACCTCGACGACCTGCGCGCCCGGCTCGCCCCCACCGTGCAGAAGGCGATCTCGCGCGCCGCGGACGACGTCGAGCGCAGCGGCCTGACGGACTGGCCGGAGGGCGGGGTGCCCCGGCAGTTCGAGCGCCGCGTCGGCGGTCAGGACGTGCGCGGGTACCCGGCGCTCGTCGACGAGGGGACGACCGTGGCGCTACGGGTGCTCGGCTCCCCCGACGAGCAGGCCCAGGCGATGCGCGCGGGGGTGCGCCGGCTGCTGCTCGCTCGGGTCCCGTCGGTCGCCAAGCAGCAGGCGTCGAGGCTGTCGAACGCCGACAAGCTCGCCCTGGCGGCCGCGCCGCACGCCTCCACCGCCGACCTGCTCCAGGACTGCACCGCGGCCGCCGTCGACGCCGTCGTCGAGGACGGCGGTGGGCCGCCCTGGAACGCCGAGGCGTACGCAACCCTGGCCCGGGCGGTGGAGCTGCGGGTGGACGACGAGGTCGCGCGCGTCGTCGCCGTCGTGGTCCGGGTGCTGGCCTCGGCGCGTGAGGTGGACCGCAGGCTGAAGGGCACCTCGAGCCTCGCGCTGCTGCCGGCGCTGACCGACCTGCGGACCCAGCTCGACGCCCTGGTGCACCCGGGCTTCGTCACGGCGACCGGGGCGCGCCGGCTGCCGGACCTGCTGCGGTACCTGCAGGCCATGCTGCGTCGGCTCGACCGGTTGCCGGAGGACCCCGGCCGCGACTCCGGGCGGATGCACCAGGTCCACGCGCTGGAGGAGGCCTACGAGCGGTTGCTGGCCGAGCAGCCCCGGTCACGCGCCGTCCCGACGGCCGTGGCCGACGTCCGGTGGATGCTGCAGGAGCTGCGCGTCAGCCTGTTCGCCAACCAGCTGGGCACCGCCCACCCGGTCTCGCCGCAGCGGATCGAGAAGGCGATGGCCGCCGCCCGCGCCGCCTGACCTGACCTTCCCCGCTGGGTCCCCCCGACACCGCACCTTTCCACCAACCTGCAGCGCCCACGGCCCCCGAGACCGCACCTTTCCAGCAACCTGCGGCCCAATGCCCGTTCGGGAGCGCAGGTCGGTGGAAAGGTGCGACGGGGGGCCGCGCGGTCAGGGGCGGTCGGCGACGCCGGCGCGGGACTCGCTGCGGCCCAGCGGGAACGACGTGGCCGCGGGACGGACCAGGTCGTCGGCGTACCGGGCGATGAGGTCGAGGTTGCGGTCGGCCAGGTGGTCGAACGCCTGCGGGACGCTGGAACCCGGCGTCAGCGACGCCATCGCCTCGGCGGGGTCGAGCCGCGCGCTGACCCAGCACTCGTGGGACGCCGCGCGCGCCACCGTGTGCGACGTCGGCGTCACGACGTGGGAGTTGCCGAAGTAGTGGACGCCGGCCGGGTCGGTCCCGGTCGCGTTGGACGCGATGACGTAGACGTGGTTGTCGTAGGCGCGGGCCCGGCTGGTCATCTCGGCGATGTCGGCCGAGCGCAGCAGCGCCGAGGGCCGCACGATGACCTCCGCCCCCTGCACGGCCTGGATCCGCCACAGCTCCGGGTAGTCACCGTCGAAGCAGATGGCCATGCCGATCCGGCCGAGGTCGGTGTCGACGACGCACACCTCGTCGCCGGGCGTCACCCAGCCGCCGCGGGAGCGGATCTCGGTGCAGAACGGGTGGGTCTTGCGGTACACCCCGGCCACCTCGCCGTCCGGGGTGATGAGCACCGACGAGTTGTAGACGACGCCGCGCTCGGGACCTCGCTCGTACGTGCCCCACACGACGTGCGCCCCCGTGTCGCGGGCGGCGTCCTGCAGCGCCTCGGTGACGTGGCCGGGGACCTCGCTGACGAGGTCCCACAGCTCCTCCGGCGAGCACCCGGGGGTGAAGCCGGTGGACGCCGACTCGGGCAGGACGACGAGCTCGGCCCCGGTCGCGGCGACGCAGCGCCGGACCCAGTCGGCGGCCGTGGTGCAGTTCGCCTTGATCGTCCCCGGCGTCAGCGCCTCCGCGAGGGGGGCCAGCTGGATCGCGGCGGCGGTGAAGGCCCTCACCGCTCGCCCCGGCGGGCGACCAGCCAGCCGACGAGGACGCCGGCCAGCGCCCACACGGCGCCCGAACCGACGCCGGCGAGCACGATCCAGAACGGCACCTTCAGGTCGTCCGTCGCCGAGCGCGCGGCGGCGGGCGCCCGGAAGACGGGACCGGCCTCCGCGGCGGCCTCGGCCGGGACCCCCTGGGCGCCGGCGGGCGCGGGCTGCGCGGCGACGGCCTCACCGGCGGCGGGGGCGGCCGGTGCGGGCACCCCGCCGGCCAGCACCGCGTCCACGGCGCCGAAGAACTGGCCGGCCATCTTCTTCGACACCCCGGTGAGCATCCGCTGGCCGACGCCGCCGACCATGCCGCCGACGACGGCGTCCGCGTCGTAGGTCAGCGTCGTCCCGCCGCCGTCCTCCTCCAGGCTGACCTTGACGGTGGCGTCGACGGTGCCGGGGGCGCCGGCGCCCTTGGCCTTGAGCACGAACGAGTGCGGCGGCTGCTGGTCGGACAGCGTCACCTCGCCGTCGTAGGAGCCCTTGATGGAGGCGACCCCGGCGACGACGGTCATCCGGTACCGGTCGCCCTCGACCTGCTCGAGCGACTGCACGCCGGGGATGGTGGCGACGAGGACGTTCGGGTCGTTGAGGGCCTCGAAGACCTTCGCGGGCGGTGCGCTCAGGCTGGCGGTGCCGGTGACCTTCATGCTGGCTCCTTCTCGGTTCGGTTCGCGCCCGGCCGCTCGGTGGCGGTGCCGGACCGGCGCAGCGAGGGGACCTCGCCCCGGGCGTGCGCCTCGCGCAGGTGGAACAGCTCGGACGGGGAGATGGGCATCGAGCGGATGACGAAGCCCTCGGCGTCCTCGACGGCCGACGCGACGAGCGCCGCGGACGGGATGACGCCGGCCTCGCCGGCGCCCTTGATGCCCAACGGGTTCAGCGGTGAGGGCGTCTCGAGGTGGTCGACCTCGATCCGCTCGGGCACCTCGGTGGCGTACGGCATGAGGAAGTCCATGAACGAGGCGTTGAGGAGCTGCCCGTGCTCGTCGTAGACCATCCGCTCGTACAGCGCGCCGCCGACGCCCTGGGCCACGCCGCCGTGGATCTGCCCCTCGACGATGCGCGGGTTGATGAGGTTGCCGCAGTCGTGGACGACGCAGTACCGCAGGATCCTGATCTCGGCGGTGTCCGGGTCGGTCTCCACCACGACGGCGTGCATGCCGGAGGCGAAGGTGGAGCGCGGGGGTGAGTGGTAGCCGGTGGCCTCCAGCCCCGGCTCGTCGCCCTCGGGCACCGGCGGCTTGCTGGTGTCGCCGACCGCGAACTGGGTGGCGGCCTTGGACGCCTCGTCGAAGGCGTACCGCAGCGGGTTGGACAGCACCGCGATGGTCGACAGCGGCAGGGACGCGCCCACCGCGCCCTCGGGGGTGCCCTTGACGCGGGCGTGGCCGTCGACGAGCTCGAGGTCGTCGACGTCCACCTCGAGGGCCTCCGCGGCGATCCGCAGGGCCTTGTCGCGGACCTTGCCGGCGGCCACGTGCATCGCCGACCCGCTCATCACCGCGGCGCGGGACGCGAACGTCCCGACCGCGTAGCGGAAGCGCCGGGTGTCGCCGGTGACGACCTCGACGTCGGAGACGTCGACCCCGAGCTGGTCGGCGACGACCTGGGCGAACGCCGTCTGGTGCCCTTGGCCCTGGGTGGTCAGTCCCGTGGCGACCTTGACCTTGCCGGAGGTCTCGACGATGACGTGCGCGCCCTCGTACGGCCCGGGGCCGGTGCCCTCGACGTAGCAGGCGAGCCCGAGGCCGACCCGTCGGCCCTCCGCCCGCGCCTCGTCGCGCAGCTTCTCGAAGTCGTCCCACCCGACGAGCGCCTTGATCTTCTCCAGGGACGTCGGGTAGTCGCCGGAGTCGTAGACCAGCGGCCGGCCGTCCTGGAAGGTCAGCTGGTGGTCGTACGGCATCTCATCGGGTTGGATGAAGTTCACCGCGCGGACCTCGGTGCGGTCCCGGCCGAGGTGGTCGGCGATGGCGTCCATGGTCCGCTCCATCGCGAACACGCCCTGCGGGCGACCGGCGCCGCGGTACGGGGTCACGATGACGGTGTTGGTGTACATCGAGAAGAACTCGCACCGGTACGCCGCCGGCTTGTACGGCCCGAGCACCTGGGTGCTGGTGACGATCGGGACGATGATCCCGTACGGCGTGTACGCGCCGTTGTCGTGCCAGAACGTCCAGTCGAACGCCAGCAGGCGGCCCTCGTCGTCGAAGCCCACGCGGACCTGCTGCAGCTGGGCGCGCTCGTGGGCGCTGGAGACGAAGTGCTCGCGCCGGTCCTCGGTCCACTTCACCTCGCGGCCGACACCGGCGGCGCCGAGGCGGCGCGCCGCCCACGGGATGAGGATCTCCTCCGGCCACGGGTGCACGATCTTGACGCCGAACCCGCCCCCGACGTCCGGGGCGACGCACTCCACCTTGTTCAGGGCCAGGCCCAGGGTCGCGGCGACGGCGGCGCGTACGGACGTCGCCGCCTGGGTGGACGTGTAGACGCGCAGCGACTGCTCGTCTGTGTCCCACCGGGCGTAGACGCCCTTGCCCTCCATCGGCATGCACGCGGACCGCTCGACCTGCAGGTCGAGGGTCAGGGTGTTCGGGGCCTTCGCCATCGCGGCGTCGACGTCCCCGACCGTCTGCACGAGGTGCGCGGCGACGTTGTCGTCGACGTCGGCGTGCACCGCCGAGCCGGCCGCGCGCGAGGCCTCCAGGCCGACGACGGGCGTCAGCGGCTCGTACTCGACGACGATGCGCTGGCAGGCGTCCTCGGCGACGTAGCGGTCGCGGGCGACGACCATGACGACGGCCTCGCCGACGTGGTTGACCTCGTCCTTGGCCAGCGGGTACCCGGTCCGCGGCGCGTGCAGCGCGGGGTGCGGGATGAGCAGCGGCAGCGGCTGGGAGACGTTGGAGCCGTGCGCGGCGTCGTCGTCCGCGAGGTCGTCGTAGGTGTAGACGGCCACGACGCCGTCGACCTCGAGGGCTCCGGTGACGTCGACGTCCAGGACGCGGGCGTGCGCGTGCGGGGAGCGCACGAACGCCGCGACGAGGGCGTCGCGGCCGAGGTCGTCGAGGTAGCGGCCCTCGCCGCGCAGCAGCCGGGGGTCCTCGACCCGCTTGACCGGGGAGCCGAACATGCGTGTCGTCACGGGCGGGCCTCCTTGTCGTCCAGGCTCCTGTCAGCCGGGGCGCCGTCAGCCGGGCCTCCCTCGACCGTGCCGCCGTCGCCCCGCTTCAGCTCGGCCGCCCGCAGCACGGCCGCCTTGATGTTCTGGTAGCCGGTGCACCGGCACAGGTTGCCGGCGATCGCCTCGGTGGCGTCCTCCGGCGTCGGGTCGGGGTTCTCCTCCAGGTACGCGGCGATGGTGGTGACGAAGCCCGGGGTGCAGAACCCGCACTGCAGCCCGTGGCAGTCGACGAACGCCTGCTGCACGGGGTGCAGCTCGCCGCCCGGGCCGCTCAGCCCCTCCACGGTGGTCAGCTCGTGACCGTCGACGGAGACCGCGAGCAGCAGGCACGCGCGCACCGGGTCGCCGTCCAGCAGCACGGTGCACGCGCCGCAGACCCCGTGCTCGCACCCGACGTGGGTGCCCGTGAGCCCGAGGTCCTGGCGCAGCGCGTCCGACAGCAGCCGGCGCGCCGGCACGCGGACCTCGCGCCACGTGCCGTTGACCCGGACCCGGACGTCGTGGAGCTCCTCGGTGGCCTCGTCGTGCACCGTGTCCTGCACTGCGCCTCCCAGCGTCTCGCTCATCGGTTCGCGCCCGTCGCGTCGGCCAGCGCCGCCTCGACCGCCCGCCGGGTCAGCACCTGCACCAGCTGCGAGCGGTACGCCGCCGTCGCGTGGATGTCCGCCTCGGTCTCGACCAGCTCGCGGGCCCGCTCGCCGAGCGTGCGGACGTCCACCTCGCCCGGCTCACGGCCCGTGACGCCGTCCGACAGGTCGACGACGGCGCCGTCCCCGGCGGAGACGTACGCGGCCTCCAGGGACCGCACGACCCCGTCGGTGACCACGGCCCTGGCCACGACACCCACGACGGCGTAGTCGCCGTGGCGGCGGGCGATCTCGACCAGGGCGGTGCCCTCCCCCGGACGCGCGACCGGGACCTCGATGGCGACGGCCAGCTCGTCCGGTCGCAGCTCGGACTCCAGCGGTCCGAGGAAGAAGTCCGACGCCGCGATCCGCCGCTCCGCCGGCTGCCCGGGCGTCGCGCTGCGGGCGACGACGTGCCCGCGCAGGAGCGTCATCACGGCGGGCATCTCGGCGCTGGGGTCGGCGTGGGCCACGGACCCGACCGTCGTCCCGCGGTTGCGGATGGTGGGGTGGGCGACGTGCTCGAGGGCGCGACGCAGCAGCGGCTGGGCCGCGTGCGCGCCGTCGTGCCGCTCCAGCGCGCGGTGGCGCACCAGGGCCCCGACCCGGACGACGTCGTCGGTGACCTCCACGGCGTCCAGGCCGGGGACGGCGTTGACGTCGACGAGCACGGGTGGGGCCGCCAGCCGCATGGACATCAGCGGGACCAGCGACTGGCCCCCGGCGAGGACCTTCCCCTCGTCCCCGAGGCCGGCGAGGACCTCGAGCGCCTGCGGCAGCGACGTCGGCCGGTGGTACCTCAGCGGCGACGGCTTCATGCCCCGATCCTGCCTGCCGAGTACCGGCGGCGCCTTGTGAGGTCCTGCCAAACACCCCCGGTCGGTGTCGTGCAGGTCACGTGCGCGCCGTGGCCGCCCCGGCGTCGGCAGCGGCGTCGGCGTCGGCGTCGGCGACGGCATCGACGGCCGTCGGGTCCGACGGACGCGCCGTCGTGCCGGCGCGCCCGACGGCGTGTTCGTCCGACTCGCGGGTGGGAAGCCAGTGGTGGGTGGGCGGGTAACGGGTGGACAGGCGGGTGGGGAGCACGACGCCCCGCCCCCGGGTGACCGGGGACGGGGCGTGGCGACCGCGCGGAGCGAACGGGACCGTGGAGGTCAGCGGTGCGGACCCGACTCGTCCGGTGCCTGGTGCTCACGGGCCCGCGGGTCGCCGCCGGTGTAGCCGCCCGGGGAGTCGAACACCAGGGTGCTGCCGCGGCCCCGCTCTCGCAGGTGCTCCGGTGCCAGGGCCCACGCCAGGTGGTAGCCGACGATCGTGACGATCGTGCCGAGGGCGATCCCGGAGAGCACGAACTCGTCGGTGACCTGCAGGCTGGTGTCGCCGATCGCGATGATGATGCCGGCGGCGACGGGCACGAGGTTCAGCGGGTTGCCGAAGTCGACGTTGTTCTCGCGCCAGATCTTCGCGCCGAGCAGGCCGATCATCCCGTAGAGGACGACGGTGATGCCGCCGAGGACGCCGCCGGGGGTCGCGGAGATGACGGCACCGAACTTCGGCGAGAAGCCGAAGAGGATCGCGAAGAACGCGGCGGCGTAGTAGGCCGCGGTGCTGTAGACCCGAGTGGCGGCCATGACGCCGATGTTCTCGGCGTACGTGGTCGTCGGGGAGCCACCGACGGACGTCGCCAGGACGGTGCCGACGCCGTCCGCGGCGATCGCGCGGCCCATCACCGGGTCGAGGTCCTTGCCGGTCATCTCGGCGACGGCCTTGACGTGGCCGGCGTTCTCCGCGATCAGGGCGATGACGGCCGGGATGACGAGCAGGATGAACGCCGCGTTGAAGCTCGGCAGGTGCCAGCCGACCACCTCGCTGCCGTCCGCGGCGATCTTCGTCGCCTGCGGGAAGCCCAGCAGCGGCGCCTCCTGCACCTGCTCCCAGTTGACCCGGAAGCGGGTGGTGACCTCGCCGGCGCCGGCGTCGTAGGACGTGATCTGCCCGAACACCCGGTCGAACACCCACGACAGGACGTAGCCGAGGATCAGGCCGAGGAAGATCGAGATGCGGCCGATGAAGCCGCGCAGGCCGACGCTCATCGCGATCACGGCGAGCATGACGATCAGCGCGATCCACTGGTCCTGCGGCCAGTACACGTTCGCCACGACCGGCGCGAGGTTGAACCCGATGAGCATGACGACCGCACCCGTGACGACGGGCGGCAGCACGCGGTGCAGCATCCGCGCGCCGAGGAAGTGGATGGCCACACCGGCCAGGGCGAGGATCACCCCGGCGATGAGGATCGCGCCGGTGACCTCCTGGGAGGTGCCGCCCTGGGTGCGGATGGCCACGACACCGCCCACGAACGCGGCCGAGGTGCCCAGGTAGCTGGGGACCTTCCCCTTGACGATGAGCAGGAAGACGATCGTCGCCAGGCCGCTCATCATGATCGCGAGCTGCGGGTTCAGGCCCATGATGATCGGGAACACGAACGTCGCGCCGAACATCGCGACCACGTGCTGGGCGCCCAGGCCGGCGGTGCGCCCCCACGACAGCCGCTCGTCGGGTGCGACCACGTCCCCCTGCTTCAGCGACTTGCCGTCGCCGTGCAGCTTCCATCCCAGTGCCATGTCGTGCCTCTCGTGTCGAGGAGTCGGGCGTGACCGCGATCACGTCACGACCAGGTTGGCGGCACGCTATGCCCGCGGGTGGGCAGCGACACGGGCGTTTGTTGCCAGGTCACCGGGTTGGGTGCTCGGCAAGGCGCGCCGACGCGCGCAGGCCCTGACTCCCGGCCGTGACGACGTGAAGCCGGACGTAGTCGGCGAAGCCGGACGAGCCGGGCCCCCGCGCAGCGGCCGGTCAGCCGACCGGTCAGCCGACCGGTCAGCCGACCGGTCAGCGCAGACCGCGCATGGCCACCACCCGCAGGGCCAGCGCCAGGTCCAGCCGCAGAGTGGCGTCCTGCGTGAAGTCCCCGAGCAGCCGCTCGAGCTTGCCGATCCGGTAGCGCAGGGTGTTGTAGTGGAAGTGCAGGCGCCGCGCGGTCTCGGCGACGTTGAGGTTCGTCTCCAGCAGCACCTCCAGCGTGCGCCGCAGGTCGACGTCGTCGGGTTCGTCGCCCGCGAGCGGCCCGAGCACCTCCGTGGCGAACGCCCGCAGCTCCCCCTGGTCCGGGACCAGGGACAGCAGCCGGTACACCCCCAGGTCGTCGAACCGGGTCACGGCCGACTCGCCGTGGACCTGCCGGCCGACGCGGACGGCAGTGCGCGCCTGCTCGTACCCCGCCGGCAGGTCGCCCACGCCGCGGCAGAGCCGGCTGACCCCCACGCTGAACGGACGCCGGCCCCCACCGCCCTCGCCGCGGACGGCGGCGACCACCTGGCGCACCGTGCGGTGCGCCTCCTCGGCCGAGGAGGCGCCCAGCAGCGCGACCGCCTCGGTGCTGAAGCCGCAGACGGCAGCGGCGGCGTCCCGGGGCTGCACCGCACCGGACAGGGCCTTGGTCTGGCGCTCCAGCACGGTCCGGGTGCCCGCGGGCCGCCCCGGCCCGCCGTCCTCGCCCGGCTCGTCGGGCTGCAGCACGAGCACGACCAGCGGCCGGTCGACGTCCCACCCGTACGACCCGGCCTGCAGCCGCGCCTGCTCGGCCGACTCGGTCCGGCCGAGCAGCAGGTCGCGCAGGAAGTCGGCCTTGTACTTGTCCTCCACGGCGGCGACCGCCTGGTCGCGGGTCACCACCAGGGCGCACACGGTGGCGGCCCGCTCCAGGGCGTGCAGGTCCTCCTCCGCGAGCACCCGGCGCCGGCTGAAGGCGGCGATCCGGCCGTGGTCGGCCGAGCCGGCGGCGATCGTCACGACCGCGACGCCCGTCGAGGAGCCCCCGCCCTCGACCGCGGGCCGCCCCGTGCCGGAACCGTGCAGCCCCACGGCGACGGCGACGTCCTCGGTGCGCAGCCGGCCGGTGGCGTCCACCCACGGCCCCGCCAGCACCGCCTCCAGGTCCTCGGCCCGGCCGCCGCTCGCCTGGACCCGTCCGTCCGGCGTCGTCACCAGCACGACCACGTCCAGGGCGGCCGCCAGCCCCTCGGCCACGGTCGCGAGCCCGCCGCCGCCCAGGACGAGGTCGACCAGGCGGCGGTGCACCTGCTCCGCGCGGGCCAGGGTCCGCGCCTGCCGGTTGACCAGGTCCGTGAGCACCTCGGTCAGCACGTCGTCGAAGGACACGTGCTGGGGCACGGCCACCACGGGGAAGCCCAGCCGGTCGGCCTCGTCGAGCGCCTCGCGCGGCACCTCGTCCAGGTACCGGCCGACCTTGACGGCGAGCGCTGCGGCGCCCCGCTCGTGCAGGGAGCGCACCAGGTCGGTCAGCTGCTCGGGGGCGTCCCGCAGGGGGTACCCGGTCGTCAGCAGCAGCTCACCCGGGCGCACCCAGGGCGTGATGTCGGGGACCTCCATGACGTTGAGGCGCCGGACGCGGCGTCCGGTGCCGGTCGCCCCGCCCAGCACGACGCACCCGCCGAGGACGCGGGCGCGCAGCACGTCGCGGACGGGGACACCCACCTCGGGCGGCTCCGCGCCGGCCCCGGCGGGGCCGGTCGGCGCTGCGTTCTCGGCGTTCCCGCCCGCGGCTGACGTCGTCAACTGCGGGTCGAAACGCGCCGGATCGTTGGCAGGATTTTCCATGTGGGGACGGTACCTGGCCGCCTAGCGTCCTGGGGGTGCCCTCCGCCCCGACCGTGCCCGTCGCCGCCTCCACGGCGCTCGGCGAGCTGCTCGACGGGCCCCTCCAAGCGCTGACCGTCGTGGTCGCCGGCCGGCTGGCGTCCTACGCGGCCGCGGGTGACGGCCGGGTCGTGGCCGTCGTGGCCCCCGACGCCCTCGCACCGCCCTGCGCGCTGGTGCTGCCCGCCGGTGCGCGCCCGCAGGCGCTGCTGCCGACCGGTGCGCGCGTCCTGGTGGGCCGGCGTCCCGGGCACGTGGGCGCCCCGGCGCTGCAGGTGGTGGGCGGGCCGGAGCTGGCGGTCCGGCGGTGGTGGCCGGCGGACGACGTCACGTCCACCGGCCGGTCGGGACCGTCGCCGTCGTGGGGGGACCGCGGAGACCGTTCCCGGCGCGACCGGCTCCGTGTGCTGCTGGCCCTCTCCGGCCGGGCCGACCCCGCCTCGGCGCGGGCACGGCAGGCCGCCCCGGACGCCGCCCGGGCCGTGGCCTCCGGGGACGCCGCCGGTGCGGCGCAGGTGCTCGCGGGCGTCCTCGGCCTCGGGCCGGGGCTGACGCCGAGCGGTGACGACGTCGCGGCGGGGGTCCTGCTCGTCGCCCGCGCCGCGGCCGCGCTCGGGAGGGCCCCCTCCCCCGTGGTCGACGACCTCGCCGACCGGGTGGTGCACGCCGCCGCGGCCCGCACCACCGTGGTGTCCTGCGCCCTGCTGGCCGAGGCCGCCCGCGGTCGGGCGGCGCGCCCGGTCGTCGCGGCGGTCCGGACCCTGGTCCACCCGACCGGCCGCGCCGTCGCCGACGACGGGGCGCCCGACCCCAACGGCACCTTCGAGCGCCTGCTCGCCGTCGGCCACCACTCCGGCGCCGACCTCGCCACGGGGGCGCTGGCCACCGCCGACGCCCTCGCCGACCACCGACCCCACACCTCCCGGAGGAGCGCATGACGACCCAGCACGTCGAGGTCCGCCACGGGCAGTACCACGACTCCGTCACCCTGCTGTCGGTGAGCCGCACCGTCGGCGCCGTCGACGGCGTCGACGCCGCCCAGGTGGCCATGGCCACCCCCCTGAACGTCGACGTCCTGACGTCGATGGGCTTCGAGCTGCCGCACCTGGCGCCGGACGACCTGGTGGTGGCCCTGCGCTTCGTCGACGGCCTGGACGACGCGGCCCGCGACGCCGCCCGGTCCGAGGCCCTCGCCACCCTGGAGCAGGCGCTCGTGCGGCGGGAGTCCCCCGGCGCGGTCGAGGAGGAGCCGGCTCGCACCACCGGCGCGGCGCTGGCACGCCACGGCGCGCCGCTGGTCCTGGTCTCGACCCCCGGCGCGAGCGCCGGCGTCGAGGCGTGGGACGCCTTGCAGGCCGGCGCGTCGGTGATGGTGTTCAGCGACAACGTCGACGTCGCCACCGAGGTGGCGCTCAAGCAGGAGGCCGCCCGCCGCGGGCTGCTCGTGATGGGCCCGGACTGCGGCACCGCCGTCGTCGGCGGGGTCGGACTGGGCTTCGCCAACGTGGTGCGCCCCGGCCCCGTGTCGCTGGTCGCGGCGTCCGGGACCGGCGCCCAGCACCTCATGGCGCTGCTGGACGCCGCCGGCGTCGGCGTCCGGCACTGCCTCGGTCTGGGCGGCCGCGACCTGTCCGCCCAGGTCGGTGGCCTCGCGGCCGAGCAGGCCCTGCGGCTGCTGGCGCAGGACGAGGGCACCGAGCTGGTGGTGCTCGTGTCCAAGCCCGCCGACGCCGGCGTCGTCAGCCGCCTCGAGCAGGTGGCCGCGTCCCTCGGCCTGCAGGTCGAGTGGGCGGTGCTCGGGGCGGACCAGCCGGACCTCACGCAGGCCGCCGAGCGGATCTGCGCCCGCCTGGGCGGGCAGGCGCCTGCATGGCCGACGTGGCAGGCCGACGCCGGCGCCGGGGGCGGCCAGCACGCCGCCGGCGGCGAGCGGCTGCTGCGCGGGCTGTTCGCCGGGGGGACCCTGTGCGACGAGGCGATGGCCGTCGCCGCCGCCGAGCTGGGCCCGGTCGCCTCGAACATCCCCCTGTCGCCGGACTGGCCCCGGCTGGACGCCTCCGGCCCCTCCGCCCTGCGCGAGGCGTTCGCAGCCGCAGGGCACGCCTTCGTCGACCTCGGTGACGACACCCTCACGGTCGGCCGGGCGCACCCGATGATCGACCCGGGTCTGCGGCTCGAGGCCCTGGAGGCCGCCGCGCAGGACCCCCGCGTCGGCGTGGTGCTGCTGGACGTCGTCCTCGGCCACGGGGCCCAGGACGACCCCGCCGCCGACTACGCCCCCGCGGTCCGCGCGGCCGTCGAGCGCGCCGCCGCGGACGGCCGGCGGCTGGACGTCGTCGTGTCGCTGACCGCGACGTCCGGCGACCCGCAGGGCCGTGACGCCACCGCCGCCGCGCTGGCCGCCGCCGGGGCGACCGTGCACCTGTCCAACGCGGCCGCCACCCGCGCCGCCGTCGCCCTGACCGGCACCCGCCAGTGAGAACCGAGGGAGCAGACGTGAGCACGCAGCACGCAGGCGCCGAGAGCGCCCGGACCGTCCTGTCGGCCCCCGAGCGGGTCGTCACCGTCGGCGTCGACCTGTTCGCCGACGCGCTCGCCGCCCAGTCGGTGACCGTCGACCGCGTCGAGTGGCGCCCACCGCTCGGCGGCCACGACGACGCCGTGATGCGGGTGCTGGCCGACCCGCGCCGCGAGGAGGCGAACCGGCTGGCGCTCAGCCGGGTGCTCGCCACCGGCGCCGTGCTGGTGGACGTGCGCCCGGCGTCCGAGGCCCTCGGCCTGGAGCCGGGGACGTTCCTGCACGCCGGCCCCCCGCTGACCTGGGAGCGCGCCTCGGGGCCGATGCGCGGTGCGCTCATCGGCGCGATGCTCTTCGAGGGCCTGGCCGATACCCCCGAGGAGGCCGAGCGGCTGCTGGCCGACGGCCAGCTGCGGGACGGCACCTCGATCACCCTCGACCCGTGCCACCACCACGCGGCGGTCGGGCCGATGGCCGGTGTGGTCAGCCCGAGCATGTGGGTCTTCCAGGTCAGCGACCCCGCCAGCGGCCGGTCCACGTACTGCTCGCTGAACGAGGGCCTGGGCAAGGTGCTGCGCTACGGCGCGTACGGCCCCGAGGTCGTGGAGCGGCTGCACTGGATGTCCCGCGTCCTCGGGCCCCTGCTGCAGCAGGCGGTGCGACGTCGCGCCGCCTCGGACGCCGGTCCGATCGACATCCGCTCGATCACCGCCCAGATGCTGCAGATGGGCGACGAGGGCCACAACCGCAACCGCGCCGGCACCATGATGCTCGTCCGCGAGCTGGTGCCCGAGCTGCTGGAGCTCGGCGCCGACGCCGGCGACGTCGCCGACGTCGTCCGGTTCTGCAACGGCAACGACCACTTCTACCTGAATCTGGTCATGCCCGCCTGCAAGCTGATGCTGGACGCCGGCCGCGACGTGCCCGGCTCGACGCTGGTCACCGTGATGGCCCGCAACGGCACCGACTTCGGCATCCAGGTCTCCGGCACGGGCGACCGGTGGTTCACCGGTCCGGCCCAGGTGCCGGACGGGCTGTTCCTCGGCGACTACGGACCGGACGACGCCAACCCCGACATCGGCGACTCCGCGATCACCGAGACCGCGGGCATCGGCGGCTTCTCGATGGCGGCCGCTCCCGCCATCGTCGCTTTCGTCGGCGGTGACTCGACGACGGCGATGAGCACCACGCGGCGCATGTACGAGATCACCCTGGGCGAGCACCCGGTGTTCCAGATCCCGATCCTCGGCTTCCGCGGTTCGCCCGTCGGCATCGACGTCGTCCAGGTCGTGCGCACCGGCGTGCTGCCCCAGATCAACACCGGCATGGCCGGTAAGGTCGCCGGCACCGGCCAGGTCGGCGCGGGGCTCGTGAACCCGCCCGCCGAGTGCTTCGCCGAGGCGGTCCGGGCGTTGGCGGAGGCCGCCGGCTGACGCACCGCCCGCGCCCGCTCGGGTGCGGGCACGACGACACGAGGGGACGAGCGACGGTGACGACGGCCGCACCAGCACCGGGAGCGGACGACGCGCTGCCGCTCGTCCCCGTCGACGTCTCCGACGAGGCCGCGATGACGGCCTGGGCGACGGCGGCGACGCGCGTGTTCCTGAAGCCGGCACCGACCCCCGAGTCGGTGCGCCAGCGTCAGGAGCGGATGGCCGACCACCGGCTGTGGGCCGTCCACGACCGGGGCCGCACCGTGGCCACGTTCCGGTCCTTCGACAGCGACCTGTCGCTGCCGGGCCGCGACGACCCGTGGGACGTCAACGCGATCAGCTCGGTGACCGTGCTCCCGACGCACCGCCGGCGCGGCCTGCTGAGCCGGTGGATGACCGGCGAGCTCGACCGGGCACGCGACGCCGGTCACGCCGCGAGCATCCTCATCGCCTCCGAGGCACCGATCTACGGGCGGTTCGGCTTCGGGGTCGCCACCCGGGCGTGCAGGTGGACGCTCGACGCGCTGCGCGCCCGCTTCACCGTGCCGGTGTCCGGTTCCGTCGAGCTCGTCGGCAGGGAGGAGTTCGTCGACCTCGCCGACGACCTCTACGACCGGGCGCGGTGGCGCTCGCCGGGGACGATCCGCCGCCCGCGGCTGCGCTGGCAGGGCATCGCGCAGACCGTCCCGGCCGGCGGTGAGGAGGACCGGCTGCGTCAGCTCGCCGTGCACCGCTCCGCGGACGGGACCGTCGACGGCGTCCTGGTCTACTCGGTCAAGGACGAGGACACCGACCGGGTGCCCAGCGCCCGGCTGACCGTCACCGACCTGTGGGCCGCGGACGACGCGGCGTACGCGGACCTGTGGCGCTTCTGCGCCGACGTCGACTTCGTCAGCACCGTGGTCGCCGACGACCGCTCCCCCGCCGAGCCGCTGCCGTTGCTGCTGGCCGACCCGCGCGCGGCGCGCGACGGCGCGGTGTCGGACTTCCTGTGGCTGCGCCTGCACGACGTGCCCGCGGCGCTGTCCGCGCGGCGGTACCCGGTGGCCGGGACCCTGGTGCTCGACGTGGCGGACCCGCTGGGGCAGGTCGACGGGCGCTACCGGCTCGAGGTCGACGACTCCGGGACGGGCCGCTGCGAGCGGGTCGGGGACGCGCGGACGACGCAGACCACGTCGGCCGACGTCACCGTGGGCGCCGGCACACTGGCCTCGCTGCTCCTCGGCGACGGGGACGTCGGCGCGCTCGCCCGGGTCGGTCGGCTGCTGTCCGCCGACTCCCAGGCCCTCGGACGTGCGGGCGCGCTGCTCGGCTGGCCGGACGACGCCTGGTGCGGCACCTGGTTCTAGCGGGCGACCCCGGTCAGTCGTCCCGCTCGGTGCGGCTGCCGTGGGCGACGAGCGTGGCCAGGCGCCGGGCCTCGGCGTCGGCGCGCTCGCCGTCGGCGCGCTGGATCGCCATCACCGACAACGTGTCCCCGTCGGCCAGGTCCAGCTCGGCCCACGTGCGGTCCGGGCCGAAACGCACCGACACCACCTGGGCCCACTCGAGCTCGCGGCCGAGGAAGAGGTTCCGGACGACGAGCCCGCGCTCGGAGGGGACCGCGCGCACGGACGCCTGCCGGTAGCAGAACCACGCGATGAGCAGCCCGGTGGCGACGAAACCGGCCCGGTCGTACCAGGCGTACGTCCCGGGCAGGGTGATCCCGACGACGGACAGCACCACGACGGAGAAGACCGCGACGAACAGCGCCACCCGGCGGGCGCGGACCGGACGGAACGGCCGGTACGGGTCCGGGTGCGGCTGGGGGTGCCCTGCGTGGTCGGCCGTCACATCAGATCCTGCAGGCGTGGATGGTGGTCACGAGGATGGCCCGCGCGCCGATGTCGTACAGCTCGTCCATCACGTGGTTGACCTGCTGGCGGCGGACCATCGAGCGCACCGCGACCCAACCGCGGTCGTGCAGCGGGGACACCGTCGGCGACTCCAGGCCCGGCGTCACCTCGATCGCCTTCTCGACCAGCTCCACCCGCACGTCGTAGTCGACCATGACGTACTGGCGGGCGACGAGGACGCCCTGCAGCCGGCGGACCAGGACGTCGAGGCGCTGCGGGTCCTCGCCCTCCGCCCGGCGGATCAGCACCGCCTCGGAGCGCAGGATCGGCTCACCGAAGACCTCCAGACCGGCCGCCCGCAGGGTGGAGCCGGTCTCGACGACGTCGGCGATGACGTCGGCCACCCCGAGCTGCACCGCGGTCTCCACGGCGCCGTCGAGCCGCACCACGTCGGCCTCGACGCCGTGCTCGGCGAGGTGGCGACGCACCAGGCCGGGGTAGCTGGTGGCGACGCGGCGCCCGTCGACGTCGGCGACCGTCGTGAGCTGCCCCGCGCGCGAGGCGTAGCGGAACGTGGAGCCCCCGAACCCGAGGGGCATCACCTCGCTGGCCGAGGCGCCGGAGTCCAGCAGCAGGTCGCGGCCGGTGATGCCGACGTCCAGGGTCCCGCCGCCGACGTAGACGGCGATGTCACGGGGCCGCAGGAAGAAGAACTCGACCTCGTTGTCGGGGTCCTGGAGGACGAGCTGCTTGCTGTCGGACCGGGTGGCGTACCCGGCCTCGCGCAGCATCTCCGCGGCGGGCTCGGACAGCGAGCCCTTGTTCGGCAGGGCGATCCTCAGCATGCGGGTCCTCGGCTCCTGGCGGGCTGGTGACGGGGTGGCGGCAGGGTGGGCGGCGAGAGCGGCGGCGGGCGCTTCAGAGGTGGCGGTACACGTCGGCCGGGGTGAGCCCGCGCGCCAGCATGAGCACCTGGAGGTGGTAGAGCAGCTGCGAGATCTCCTCGGCGGCCCGGTCGGCGCCCTCGTGCTCCGCGGCCATCCACACCTCGGCCGCCTCCTCGACGACCTTCTTGCCGATGGCGTGCACCCCGGCGTCGAGCGCCGCGACGGTGCCGGACCCCTCGGGGCGGGTCTCGGCCTTGCTGGCGAGCTCGTCGAACAGCTCGTCGAACGTCTTCACGGCCCCAGGCTAGTGCGCGCCGCCGGTCGGACCGCCGCCCCCCTTGTCACCTGCGACATGACACATCGTGAGAGCCTCTTGACAGAGATGCCGCACAACGCTTTGGATAGGCGTCATCACCCCGGGTGACCGCATCATCCGAGTGACGTGGGTGCCGGCGACGGCGGCTCCTCCGCTGGGGAGGGGGAGCCGCCGTCCGTCGTCCCCGGGGTGGCCCGCTCGCGGCGCTGGGCGCGCACCCACACCGCGAAGCCCCACAGGACGAACGCGCCGTACACGAGGTACAGGACGGCCGAGGGGTAGAAGCCGGCGGACAGCAGCAGCGGGACGCCGACGACGTCCACCCCGATCCAGATCAGCCAGAACTCCGTCCACCCGCGCGCCATCCCGTACGTGGCCAGGACGGAGCCGGTGAAGATCCACGCGTCGGCCCAGCGCCCCCACGAGCCGAGCGCCCCGAAGACCTGCGCGAACACCACGGTGCCCACCACCGCGGCGGCCAGCAGCAGGAGCCGCTCGTTGGTCGTCGCCCACCGGGGCACGACCGCGTGGCCCCGGTCGTCACCGCCACCGTGGCGGCTGACCTGCCGCCAGCGCAGCCACCCGTACACGCTCACGGCGATGAAGAAGACCTGCCGGCCGGCCTGTCCGTAGAGGTCGACCGCCTGCGGGGTGTCGAAGACCCCGCCCAGGAACACCGTCAGGAGCAGCAGGTTGCCGACGACGCCGACGGGCCACGCCCACACCCGCCGCCGCATGCCGCCGACCGCGGACGCCAGCCCGAAGACGTTGCCGACGACCTCCCGCCACAGGACGTAGGAGTCCCCGATGCGCAGCCGGGCGTCCAGGAGCTCCACCAGCAGGTCCATGGCGGGTGAGTCTGGCACCGCGCCCACGGCGACCGGCTCTCAGGTGCCGTAGCTCACGCGCGGACCGGCCGACGACCGTCGGGGGCGGGCGACCGGAGAGGTCACCCGGCGAGCCGGCTGTCCCCGCTGAGCGTCGCGGCCTGGTGGCGCTGAGCGACCTCGACGGCCTGCCCACCGGGGACGAACCCGGTGTCCTGCGCGCAGTCGTGGCACACCACGACCGCGCGGCTGCCGAGGTGCACGACCTCGACCTCGTGCGGGTGGCACCCGGTGCCCGGGACGACGTGCCGGTGGTCCCGCCGGTGCACCGCGGTGGTCGTGCACGCCGCGACGGCGGAGACGGGGTCGAGGGCCACGACCTGCTCCCGCGACCGTCCCTGCGCCGGCACCGCCACCTGCCCGGTCGGCTGTCCTCGACCCATCACCCTCACCGCCCTCCGGGACCGGTGCGGTCCCGACGTCGATGCGACGCACCCGTGGTGCTCGTGGATCCAGGGAACCTCGCAGCACCGACAGGTGCGGGCAGGACGCGCCGAGATACCGCGAACGGCCGAGCGTCGGCCGAACGGCCCGAGGCGCCCGAGCGTGCGGTGTCAGCAGGCTCCGGCGGCCAGCCGGCGCAGCTCGGCGACGGCACCGGCGGCGTCGTCGGCCCCGTAGACGGCGGAGCCGGCGACGAACACGTCGGCGCCCGCCTCGGCGCAGCGCTCGACGGTCTCGGCGGACACCCCGCCGTCCACCTGCACCCAGACGTCCAGTCCGGCCGCCCGGACGGCCTCGCGGGCCCGCCGCACCTTCGGCAGGCACACGTCCAGGAACGCCTGACCGCCGAAACCCGGTTCCACGGTCATCACCAGGAGCATGTCGAGCTCCGGCAGGAGGTCGACGAACGGCTCCACCGGGGTGGCCGGCCTCAGCGCCAGGCCCGCGCGCGCGTCGAGGCGGCGCAGCTCGCGCGCCAGCCGCACCGGCGCGGCGGCCGCCTCGGCGTGGAACGTCACGCTCTTCGCGCCGGCCTCGGCGTACCCGGGCGCCCAGCGGTCCGGGTCCTCGATCATCAGGTGGCAGTCCACGGGCACCGGGCTGACCTCGACGATCCGCTCCACGACGGGCAGCCCGAGCGTCAGGTTGGGCACGAAGTGCCCGTCCATGACGTCGACGTGGGCCCAGTCGGCGTCGGCGATGCGCCCGAGCTCCCCCGTCAGGTCGGCGAAGTCGCAGGACAGGATGCTCGGGGAGATCTGCACGCTCACGCGCGGCAGGCTACCGGCCGCGCGAGCGACCCCGATCCGCTCACCGCGCGCACGGTGCCGGTCACGCGACCGCGTGGCGTCGCAGCAGCGCCACGAACATCGCGTCGGTCCCGTGCAGGTCCGGCCACAGCTGCACGCACCGAGGACCCGCGTCGTCCCCGGTGCCCGTCCCGCGCCCGCGCGAGGCGGCGTCGGCGAGCACCGCGCCGGCGGCACCGGGGACGGGCCGGCCGGCGGCGGTCTCGAGCCACTCGGGCGCGTCGAGCACCTCGACGTCGTCGCGGCGGCGCAGCACGTCCTGCACCACCGTGGTGGTCTCGGCCACGTGCGGCGAGCAGGTCACGTAGGCGACCACACCCCCCGGGCGGACGGCGTCCAGCGCCGAGGCGAGGAGGTCGCGTTGCAGCGGGCCCAGACCGGCGAGGTCCTGCGGGGTGCGGCGCCACCGCGCCTCGGGGCGCCGCCGCAGGGCGCCCAGCCCGGTGCAGGGGACGTCGACGAGGACCCGGTCGAAGGCGGCCGGATGGTCCTGCCCGACGTCGCGCCCGTCGCCGACCCGCACCCGGGGGTCACCCGGCACGTCCGCCAGCGCCGACCGCACCAGCCCCGCCCGGTGCGGCTGGACCTCGACCGCGGTCAGCCGGGCGCCCCGCCCCGCGGCCACCGCCGCGAGCAGGGCGGCCTTGCCACCGGGGCCGGCGCACAGGTCCAGCCACGCCGCGTCCCGGCCCTCGACCGGGGCGGCGGCGAGCGCCAGGGCGGCGAGCTGGCTGCCCTCGTCCTGGACCCGCGCCCGGCCGCGGCGGACGGCCTCCAGCGCGCCCGGGTCGCCACCGGCCAGGACGACGGACACCGGCGACCACCGCCCCGGGCGGTCGGTGGCGGACGGCTGACCGTCCGCCACGGCGCGGTCGTCGGCCGCCTCACCGGCCGCGCCGGCGGCGAGCTCGTCGGGGTCGGCCAGACCGGGCAGCGCCGCCAGGGTCACCCGCGGCGGGAGGTTGTTCGCCTCCAGGACGGCGGCGGTCTCCCCGGGCGACCGGCCGTGGGCGACGAGCGCCCCGCGCACCGCCCGCACGACCCAGTCCGGGTGGCTGGTCCGCACGCCGAGGGCGGTCGTCTCGTCGCCGTCCCCGGCCAGCTCCTCCAGCCAGCCCGCGCGGTCGCGCGCCGCCACGCGGCGCAGGACCGCGTTGACGAACCCACCCGCGCCGCCGCCCGCGACCGACCGCGCGAGGGCCACCGACTGGTCGACGGCAGCGTGCGCCGGGACGCGCGTGGCGAGCAGCTGGTGCACGCCGAGCCGCAGCACGTCGAGCAGCCGCGGGTCGACCGCGTCCAGCGGCCGGTCCACGCAGACCGCGAGCACCGCGTCGTACAGGCCCCGGCCCCGCAGGGTGCCGTAGGTCAGCTCGGTCGCCAGCGCCGCGTCCCGCCCGGAGAGCCGCTCGCGCCGCAGGGCGGCGGGCAGGACGAGGTTCGCGTAGGCGTCGTCCTCGGCGACGGCGCGCAGCACCTCGTAGGCGGTGCGGCGGACCGGGTCGGCCGCCCGGGAGCGCGCCGCAGGCGCGGTCACCGACCGCCGGCGCGGACCCGACCGGCGCTCGCTCACGGCTCCTCCCCCAGCCGCTCGCCGGCCTGCGGGCGCACACCCCGGGCCCAGTCGGCCGCCGGCATCATCCGGCGTCCGGCCGGGCGCACGTCGCCGAGCACGACGGGGGTGGACCCGGTGCCGACCAGCACGTCCGAGCGGCGCACGGCCAGCTCGCCGGGCGCCAGGTCGGGCAGCGTGCCGCTCACGCCGTCCGCTCCACCCCCGCCCCCGGCCGCCGGTGCGAGCGGTCCCAGCTTCAGCCGCTCACCACGCCACCAGGTCCACGCACCCGGTGCCGGGGTGCAGCCACGGACGCGACGGTCCACCGCCAGCGCCGGGTCACCCCAGCGCACGCTCGCGTCCTCCGGGGTGAGCTTGGGTGCCAGGGTGACGCCCTCGGCCGGCTGCGGCACCGCGTCCAGCGCACCGGCGGCGAGGCCGTCCACGGTGGCGCGCAGCAGCCCGGCGCCCGCGACCGAGAGCCGCTCGAGCAGGTCACCCGCGGTGTCCCGGGGCCGGACGGGCTCGGTGAGCCGGCCGTACACCGGCCCGGTGTCCAGGCCCTCCTCCAGCGCGAACGTCGTCGCCCCGGTCACCTCGTCACCGGCGATCACGGCGTGCTGCACCGGCGCGGCCCCGCGCCAGGCGGGCAGGAGGGAGAAGTGCAGGTTCACCCAGCCGTGGGCCGGGACCACCAGCAGGGAGGCCGGGACGAGCCCGCCGTAGGCGACCACCGGGCAGCAGTCGGGTGCCAGCTCCTGCAGGCGCTCGCGCAGCGCCGGGTCGCGGGTACTCGCCGGCTGCAGGACCTCCAGGCCGTGCTCCTGCGCCACCTGCTTGACCGGGCTGACGGCCGCCCGCCGCCCGCGCCCGGACCGCGCGTCGGGCCGGGTCAGCACGGCGACGACGTCGTGGTCGGAGTCCAGCAGCGCCCGCAGCGACGGGACGGCGGCCTCGGGCGTGCCCGCGAAGACCAACCGCACGCGTCAGAGCGCCTTGCCGAAGGTGGCGTGCGGGCTGACCTTCACCTGCGGCGCCGGCTGCCCCGCCCACTCCGCCTGCCGGACGGCCTTCATCGCCAGCTTGCGCTGCTGGGGGTCGAGGCGGTCGATGAACAGGATGCCGTCGAGGTGGTCCGTCTCGTGCTGGATGGCCCGGGCGAGCATCTCGCTGCCCTCGATCAGGACGGGCTCGCCGTGCATGTCCTGCCCGCGGGCGACCACGCGCAGCGCACGGCGGGTGTCGGCGTAGATGCCGGGGAAGGACAGGCACCCCTCCTCACCGTCCTGGCACTCCTCGGACAGGTCGAGGACCGGGTTGACGAGGTGGCCGAGGACGTCGTCGACGTAGTAGGTGAACACGCGCAGGCCGACACCGATCTGCGGGGCCGCCAGACCCGCGCCCGGGGCGTCCATCATCGTGTCCTCGAGGTCCTTGACGAGCTGGCGCAGCTCCTTGTCGAAGTCCACGACCTCGACGGCGCGCTCACGCAGCACCGGGTCGCCGAACAGCCGGATCTCCTGGATGGCCACTGGTCCTCGTCTCGTGTCGACTGCGGGTGGGCGGGCCCGGGTCGCGCACCCGCCGCCGTGCCCAGTCTAGGTGTGCGGCGGTCGACCCCGGAGCGGCCCGGTCGGTGGCCGGCGGCCCGCCGTCCGGTCCTCAGCCGACGTCCCGCGGGTCGACCCTCACGCGCGGGACCGGCGCGGACCGGGCCGCGGACACCACCGCCCGGGCCGCCTGCAGGGCCTGGCCGAGCGCCTCGGTCGCCTCACGCGGGGCGCGCACCAGGGCGCGGACCGTCTCCGGCGCCGGACCGGCGGCCCCCTGGGACGCGGGGCCCTCCACGCGGACCGGGCCGAGCACGTCGGCACCGGGCGGGAGCCGCAGGGCCGCCAGCAGCACCCGGACGCCCTGCGGCGTGCCGGTCACCTCGGCCAGGACGACGGCGGGCGGCAGGCGCAGCTGCGTGCGCTCCGCGAGCTCTCGCGCCGCGTGCCCGGGACCGTCCCAGCGGACCAGGGCCTGCAGGGGTGCGAGTGCGGCCTCGCCCACCACCACGACCCTGCCGCCGTCCTGCGCACCGCGCACGAGCGAGGCCGCGGACAGCCAGCGGCGCAGCGCCTCCTCCCCCGCCCTCAGGTCGGGTCGGCCCAGCAGGTCCCAGGTGTCCAGCAGGAGGGCGGCCGCGTAGCCCCCGTCGGCCACCGGCTCGGCGCCGGGGGTGGCCACGACGAGCCGCGGCCGGTCGTCGAGCACGGGCACGACCGGGACCGGGCCACCGGAGGACCGGACCGTGGTCCCGGGGAAGGACCTGCCGAGCTCCTCGGCGGTGCGGGCGGCGCCGACGACGACGGAGCGCAGCGTGGTGGCGTGGCAGTCGGCGCACGACCAGCCGGCCGCGACCGCGCCGCACCACCGGCAGGTCGGCCGGCCCTGGCGTCCCGCGAGCCCCAGCGGTCCGGAGCAGGTGCCGCAGCGCGCCGCCCGCCGGCAGCGCCCGCAGGCCAGCACCGGGACGTACCCGGCGCGAGGCACCTGGACGAGAACGGGCCCGTGCGCGAGCGCCTCGCGGGCGGTGCGCAACGCCAGGCTCGGCACCCGGGCGCTGCGCGCCGCCGGGTCACGCAGCTCGTCGTCGCCGCTGACGACGACCCGGGGGGCACGCCGCCGGACCGTGCCTCGGTCGGCGACGAGCTCGCGCGCCCACCCCGACGCGACGAGCTGCTGCGCCTCGGCGGTGCGCGACGCCGACCCGACGAGGAAGGCCGCCCCCGCCTGCTGCGACCGCAGGGCCAGCACCTCCCTGGCGTGCGGGTAGGGGGCCCGCGGCTCGGCCAGCAGCTCGTCGCCGTCGTCCCAGCAGACCGCCAGCCCGAGGTCGCGCACCGGCGCGAAGGCCGCCGCACGGGTCCCGACGACGACGCGAGCGTGCCCGCGCAGCACCCGCAGGAACGCCTCGTAGCGGGCGGCCGGGCCGCTGTCGGCCGTCAGCCGCACGTGCCGGCCGGGGCCGAGGACGCAGGTCAGCGCGGCGTCGAGGCGGTCGACGTCCTTGTGGTCGGGGACGACGAGGAGGCTGCCCCGGCCTCCCGCCGAGGTCGCCGAGGCCGCCACCGCCAGCGCGTGCGGCCAGTCGTCCTGCCCCCGACCCGGCAGCGCCGTCCACACCGCCCGTGGGGCGTCGCGGTCGCGCAGGCGCTGCAGGAACGCCACCCCGCCCCGGTACGCGGCCCACGGCCCGGGGTCCACCGGTACGGCGGCCTGGTGGCCGAGTCGTGGGTCCCCGGCGTCCCCGGCGTCACCGGCGTCACCGCCGTCGGCGGCCTCACCGCCGTCGGCGACGTCCGCGACCGGACCCGGGACGGCCGCCTCGGTGGCCGCGTGGCGCGGGGGGACGGCGAGGCGCAGCACGTCCGCCAGCGACCCGGCGCACCGCTGCGCGACCGCGCGGCACAGGTCGAGGACGTCCGCGGTCAGGACGGGCTCGGCGGAGACGACGCGCCGCAGCGGTGTCAGCCGCCCTGGGTGCTCCGACTGCGCCAGCCGGGCCAGGACGAAGCCGTCGGCGTCCTGACCGGCGAAGCGCACCGAGACCCGGGCGCCGGGCACGGCCGCCTCCGCCATCGTCGCGGGCACCGTGTAGTCGAACGGCCGGTCCAGGTGCGGCAGGGGGACGTCCAGGGCGACGGACGCGACGGGGTCCCGCTCCGCCGGCGGCGCCGGGGCGCGCGGACGCCGGCCGCGCACGGTGGCACGCAGCAGCTCCAGCTGCTCGCCGGCGTCCTGGCTCGTCACGGCGTCATCCCAGCAGACGGGACCGTCACCCCGTGGACCGCCCGGCGGGCCCGCCGGGCGATCCGCCCGGCGACCCCGCGACGGCGTCAGCCGATCGCGTCCTGCAGGGCGCCCACGCGGTCGGTGCGCTCCCAGGTGAAGGAGTCGCCCTCGCGGCCGAAGTGGCCGTACGCGGCGGTGGGCGCGTAGATCGGCCGCAGCAGGTCCAGGTCGCGCACGATCGCGGCGGGGCGCAGGTCGAAGACCTCCTTGATGGCCTGGACGATCCGCGGCAGCGGCGCCCGCTCGGTCCCGAAGCACTCGACGTACAGGCCGACGGGGTGCGCCTTGCCGATGGCGTAGGCGACCTGCACCTCGCACCGCGACGCCAGCCCCGCGGCGACGACGTTCTTGGCCACCCAGCGCATGGCGTACGCGGCGGAGCGGTCGACCTTCGACGGGTCCTTGCCGGAGAAGGCGCCACCACCGTGACGGGCCATGCCGCCGTAGGTGTCGACGATGATCTTGCGGCCGGTCAGGCCGGCGTCGCCCATCGGGCCGCCGATCTCGAACCGCCCGGTCGGGTTGACCAGCAGCCGCACGTCGGAGGAGTCGAGCTCGACGGTCTCCAGCACGGGCTTGATCACGTGCTCGGTGATGTCCGGCGTCAGCATCGTCTCCAGCGAGACGTCCCCGGCGTGCTGGGTCGACAGGACCACCGTCTGCAGCTGGACGGGCTTGTCGCCGTCGTAGCCGATGGTGACCTGGGTCTTGCCGTCGGGACGCAGGTAGGGCACGACACCCTCCTTGCGGACGGCCGTGAGGCGCTCGGACAGCCGGTGCGCCAACCAGATCGGCAGCGGCATCAGCTCGGGGGTGTCCTCGCACGCGTAGCCGAACATCAGGCCCTGGTCACCGGCGCCCTGGACGTCCAGCGGGTCCTGGCCGGCCTCCACGCGCGCCTCGTAGGCCTGGTCGACACCGGCCGCGATGTCCGGGGACTGCGCGCCGATCGACACCGAGACGCCGCAGGAGGCGCCGTCGAAGCCCTTCGTCGAGGAGTCGTAGCCGATGTCCAGGATCTTCTGCCGCACCAGGCGCGGGATCTCGGCGTACCCGGTGGTGCTGACCTCACCGGCGACGTGCACCAGGCCGGTGGTGACCATCGTCTCCACGGCGACGCGGGCCCGCGGGTCCTGCTCCAGCAGGGCGTCGAGGATCGTGTCGCTGATCTGGTCGCAGATCTTGTCGGGGTGCCCCTCGGTCACCGACTCGGACGTGAACAGGCGCAGGTCGTTCGTACTCAAGGGGTTCTCTCCTGGTGTGCAGCGGCTGCTGGCGGACGGACCGGGCGCTGGGGACCGGCCGGCGGTCACTCTAGTCGGGACACCACGGCGTCCCAGACGCGTTCGGCGATCTCGGACTTGCCGGCGGGGCCGTGGCTCGTCGCCGTGCCGTCCGCGCCGAGGACGACGACGGTGTTGTCCTCGGTGCCGAAGGCCTTGCCCTCGCCGACCTCGTTCACCACGAGCAGGTCGCAGCCCTTGCGGGCGAGCTTGGCGCGGCCGTGCTCCAGCACGTCACCGTACTCGTCACCGGTCTCGGCGGCGAAGCCCACGACCACCTGCCCCGGTGGCCGGTGGGCGGACAGCTCGGCCAGGACGTCGGGGTTGCGCACCAGCCGCACCACCAGCCCCTCGTCACCGTCGGGGGACTTCTTGATCTTGGCGGCGGCGACCTGCTCGGGCCGGTAGTCGGCGACGGCCGCGGCCATGACCACGACGTCGGCGCCCCCGGCGGCCGACATGACGGCCTCGCGCAGCTCCAGGGCCGTCCCCACGCGCACGACGTCGACGCCCTCGGGGACGGCGACGTCCAGCGCCGCGGCGACGAGCGTCACGTCCGCACCCCGGGCGGCGGCGGTGGCCGCGAGCGCGACGCCCTGGCGATGCCCGCACGCTACGACCGGCGGCACGGCCGGGCCCGGGCAGGCGCCTAGATTGGGAGCGTGGACCCCCGGCGCGCGACACCCGCGACGGGCCGG
>NZ_BAAGTX010000029.1:0-48371 GCF_054781695.1 Thalassiella azotivora | reverse complement strand
CAGGGGGTCGACGCGGCTGTCCCCGTCGAACACCTGGAACATCACCGCCGGGTACCGGGTGCCCTCGCGCACCCGGTGGTACGGCGAGTACGCGTGTGCCACCACCGCGGCGGGGGAGCCCGCCGTCGGTCACGGGGGCGGCGCTGTCGTCGGCGGGTGCCTTCGGCGCCTCCGGCGCGGTGGGGGCGGGCGGGGTCGCCGGGGAGCCGGCGCGGGCCGCGGCGGTGTCGGGCAGGGAGATCTGCGGGCTGTCGCCGCTCTCGACCGCCGGGGCGTCGGCGGGACCCTCGAGCACGGTGCCGGCGACGAACAGGGCCGGGGGCAGCTCGATCGTGATGACCGTGCCGCGGCTGCGGCCGGCCTTGAGCGTGACCTTGGCGTCGAGCTTGCGGGCCAGGCGGCCGACGACGAAGAAGCCGAGGCGCTGGGCGCCGACGACCTCGCTGGCGGGCGGGTCGGAGATGCGGGTGTTGGCCTGCGAGATCTCCTCCGGGGACATCCCCAGGCCGTCGTCGGTGACGGTGACGACGACCCCGCGGTCGGTGCTGCCGGTGCTGACCACGACACGGGTGTCGGGGTCGGAGAAGCGGGTCGCGTTCTCCAGCAGCTCGGCGAGCAGGTGCGCGGTCGACAGGGCCATGTGGCCGACCATCGGCGGGTCCACGCGCAGCGCCAGGTCGACGCGCTCGTAGTTCTCGATCTCCGAGGACGCCGTGCGGATCACGTCGGACAGCGGCATCGGGCGGCGCAGGCGGCGACCGGTGTCGATGCCCGCCAGGACGAGCAGCGACTCGGCGTTGCGGCGCATCCGGGTGGCGAGGTGGTCGAGCTTGAAGAGGTTCTCCAGCGTCGCCGGGTTCTCCTCGGAGCGCTCGAGCTGGTCGATGAAGGACAGCTGGCGGGACAGCAGGACCTGGTCGCGGCGGGCGACGTTGACGAACATCGCGGCGATCGAGCCGCGCAGCGCGGCCTGCTCCTGGGCGACGGAGACCGTCGTCCGGTTGACGTCGTTGAACGCGGCGGCCAGGCGGCCGACCTCGTCCTCGGACTGCACGGGGATCTCGGGCAGCTCCAGGCCCGGGCCCTCGCCCGGGGTCTGCATCCGCTCGACCATCTCCGGAAGCGCGCTGCGGATCTCGCCGGCGGCGCGGGTCAGGCCGCGCAGCGGCCGAGTGATGCCGCGGGCGATGTAGAGGGCGAGCAGGACGGGCAGGAGGACGGCGAGCAGCGCGCCGATCGCGACCTGCCAGGCCCGGGTCGTCGCGTCGGACGCGATCGAGCCGGCCTCGGAGTTGGTCATCTCGTTGACCGTGTTCAGGACGCTGTCGAGCTGTGCCTGCTCGGCGTCGGTCGCGGCGCGCCACTGCGCCACGTCGATGTTGTCGATGATGCCGTCGGCGTCCTCGACGGTGCGCTGGCGGGCGAGCTGCAGCGGGTAGGCGGTCGCGGGCAGCCGGACGTCCTGGGTCGCCAGCTGCGGCGCCACGGCGTCGCGCAGCGCGGTCTGCGCAGCGATGAGGGCGGCGTGCCGGTCGCGCATGTCCGGGGTGTAGCCACCGGCGGAGACGCCGGCCAGGCCGAGGTCGGACTCGAGGGCGATGGCCTCGCTGAGCCGCTGGATCTGCGCGTACGAGCGGTTCTGGATCGCGACGTCGCGGTCCTCGGTGAGGTTGGCGATCGCGTCGCCGAGGTACACGTCGGCGGCGATGACCTCGGAGTACGCCTCGGACGCGGAGGTCGGCGTGAGCACGCCGCCGTCGACCTGGCGACGGATGTTGTCGATGCTGTCGTGCGCGGCGACGGCGGCGAGGATGGCGTCGCGGGCGGCCACGTCCAACGTGTCCAGGTTCAGCGAGCTCGAGCCGCCACGGACCTGGGACATCCCCGCGCTGATCTTCGCGCGGACCTCCTCGAGCACCGGGCGCTGCGACTCGTCACCGGCGAGGACGGCCACGGTCAGCGTGCGCTCGGCCTGCAGGCCCTTGACGAGCTCGCGCACCCCCGGGGAGATGTCGGTCATCTGCTCGACCTGGCGAGCGCGAGTGGCGTCCTGCACGGCGCTGTTGGCGATGAACCCCGCCATCAGCACCATGACCAGCACGGGCAGCGTCAGGACGACGAGGATCTTCCCCCTGATGCCCAGCTTGCGCAGCATCCGTGCACCGAGATTGCGCATGGCGACCTTCCACTCGTAGCCGGTGTCCGTACGGACCCCAGGCACCCCGGACACGGGGTACCAGTCCGTACTGCTTCGGCCGGGCCCGGCGGGGCATTGACGACCTGCGGCCGTCACGGGGCCGGTTTCACCCGTTCGGAGTGCCCGCGCACGGGCGCGTCGGCTTGCGCCGCTCACCCGGCGCGTCGTACGGGCGCGCCCCGGCGGGCAGACTGGTCGTCGTGAGGTACCCGGGTCAGGCGGTCGGGACGGCGCGCTGGGCGGCGGTGGTGCTGGCCGGCGGCCGGTCCCGGCGTTTCGGCGCGGACAAGCTGGCTGCCCCGTTCGGGGGGCGGTCGCTGCTGCGGGTGGCGCTGGACGGGGTCCTGGCGGTCGACCCCCCGCCGCTCGCCCCGGTGGTCGTGGTGGGCCCGGCCCGGCCCGACCTGCCCTCCGGGGCGCGGTTCACCCGGGAGGACCCGGTGGGGGCCGGACCGGCGGCGGCCGCCGTCGCCGGCGCGCGGTGCGCCCCGCCGGCCGACGTGGTGGTGCTGCTGCCCGGTGACGCGCCGTTCGCCGCGGAGGCGGTCCCGGCCCTGCTGGCGGCGCTGGCGCCGGTCGCCCACCCGCCGGCGGACGCCGCGGTCGCCGTGGACGGCGCCGGGTTCCGCCAGCACCTGCTGGTCGCCGTCCGCGGTGCCCTGCTCGCCGAGTGCACCGCGGCCCCCGGCGCACCCGCGCGGCGGCTGCTGGACGGCCTGGACGTGGTCGAGGTGCCGGTGACCGGTCGGGGGGTGCTGGACGTCGACGACCCGGCCGCCCTGGAGCGCGCGCTGGCCGCGGACGACGTCCCGCGCTGACCGGCGCCTCCCCGGTCGGCACCGTGGGCGGCCCGCCGACGGGCCGACGCGCTGCGGCGTGCCTACCGTGACGGGATGGGACGACGGGGCGCGCAGGCGGGGCAGTCGGGGCGGTCGCGACAGGGCGCGGCCGGGGGCCAACCCCCGGTCGCGGTGGTCGCCGGTGCCTCCCGGGGGCTGGGGCTGCTCATCGCCCGGGAGCTGGCGGACCGCGGGTACCGGCTGGCCATCTGCTCCCGCGACCCGGTGACCCTCGAACGGGCCCGGGCCGAGATCGCGGGTCGCGGGGCCGACGTCCTGTCGGTCCCGTGCGACGTCACGGACCCCGATGCCGTCGACGGGTTCGTCCGGGCCGTGGAGCGCCGGTTCGGGCGGGTGGACGTGCTGGTGGCGGTCGCCGGGATCATCCAGGTCGGGCCGGTGGCGTCGATGACGCGCGAGCACTTCGCCCGGGCGGTGGACACCATGCTGTGGGGGCCCGTGCACCTGTCCCAGGCGGTGCTGCCGGGGATGCGGCGGCGGGGCAGCGGGCGGATCGCGACCATCACCTCGATCGGCGGCCGGGTCAGCGTGCCGCACCTGCTGCCGTACTCGACCGCGAAGTTCGCCGCCGTCGGGTACAGCGAGGGCCTGCGCGGGGAGCTGGCGGGCACCGGCGTGAAGGTGACGACCGTCGTGCCGGGGCTGATGCGCACCGGGTCGCACCTGCGCGCGCACTTCACCGGCGCCCAGGAGAAGGAGTACGCCTGGTTCGCGCTCGGCGCCTCCCTCCCGCTGGTGTCGATGGACGCCGAGCGCGCTGCACGGCGCATCGTGGACGGCGTCCTGGCGGGCCGCCGCGAGGTCGTGCTCACGCCGATGACGCACGTGGCGATGCGCCTGCACGGGCTGGCGCCGGCGACGACGACGGCGCTGATGGAGCTGATGGGGCGGCTGCTGCCGTCCGCGCCGCAGGCGGGCCGGGGCGGGACGGTCGACGCCCAGGTGCCCGGGGAGCCGCCGGGGACGGTCGAGGGCAGGGACGCCGACCGGTCCCTCGGCTCCCGGACGCTGCGGGCCGTGACCGTCCTGGGCCGGCGCGCCGCACGCCGCAACAACGAGTCCTGACCCGCCCGTCGCGGTGCCCGCCCACCGCGACGGGGCCACGCCCGCCTCGTAGGCTCGCGGCCATGCGCGCCGTGACGATCCGTGAGCCCGGGGACCCCGACGTCCTGACCGTGTCCGACGTGGACGACGTGACCGCCGGGCCGGGCGAGGTCGTCGTGGACGTCGTCGCGACGGCCGTGAACCGCGCCGACGTCATGCAGCGCCGCGGCTTCTACGACCCGCCCCCGGGTACGTCCCCGTACCCGGGGCTGGAGTGCTCGGGCCGGGTCGCGGAGGTGGGCGAGGGCGTCGAGGGCTGGTCGGTCGGCGACGAGGTGTGCGCGCTGCTCACCGGCGGCGGGTACGCCGAGCGGGTCGCCGTCCCGGCCGGGCAGCTGCTGCCCGCCCCGGCGGGGGTCGACCTGGTGGACGCAGCGGGCCTGCCGGAGGTCGTGTGCACGGTGTGGTCGAACGTGTTCATGACGGCGAACCTGCGCGAGGGCGAGCTGCTGCTCGTGCACGGCGGGTCCAGCGGCATCGGGACGATGGCGACCCAGCTCGCCACGGCGTTCGGCGCCCGGGTCGCGGTGACGGCCGGGTCGGCCGAGAAGCTGCAGCGGTGCGCGGCGCTGGGCGCCGACGTCCTCGTCGACTACCGCGAGCAGGACTTCGTCGAGGAGGTGCGGGCCGCCACCGGCGGCCGCGGCGCCGACGTCGTCCTGGACAACATGGGCGCCAAGTACCTGGCCCGGAACGTCGACGTGCTCGCGCCGAACGGCCGGCTGGTGATCATCGGCATGCAGGGCGGCCGCAGGGCCGAGCTCGACATCGCCGCGCTCATGGGCAAGCGCGCCGCGGTGATCGGCACGACCCTGCGGGCCCGGCCCGCGCCGGAGAAGGCCGCGATCGTCGCCGCCGTCCGCGAGCACGTCTGGCCGCTGGTCGAGTCGGGCCGGGTGCGGCCCGTCGTGGACAGCCGCTACCGGCTGGACGACGTCGTCGCCGCGCACGAGCACCTGGAGTCGTCCCGGCACGTCGGCAAGGTGCTGCTCACCGTCCGGGACTGACCCCAGGCGCCCGCCGGGTCAGCCCGCCTGCGGGTACTCCTCCTGGACCGCCAGGTCGGTGTGCCACGACTGCGTCGTCGTGTACGTGACCCAGCCCAGGCCGGTGTAGAGGCGGTCCGCGCCCGTCGGGGAGTCGGCGTCGACCTCCAGGCCCACGGCCTTGCGGCCGCGGCGGGCGGCGTCGGCGATGACGGTGTGCAGCAGCGCCTTGGCGACGCCGCGCCCCCGGGCGTTCTGCAGCACCCCGATGTAGGAGACGTAGCTGCTGTCGGGCTCGCCGTCCTCCCCGCGGCTGACGGTCGCGACGAGCGCGCCGGCGGGTTCGAGGTCGCCCCGCTCGTCGGTGACCTCGGCGAGCCACCAGTGGTCCCAGCGGTGGCCGGCGTCGGCGCGCAGCCGGGTGAGGAACTCGTCGAACGTCTCGGGCTTGGAGTTGAAGTGGTCGGCGAACGCGCCCTCGAGGACGTCGTGGACGGCCCTCAGGTCGTCCTCCTGCGGCATCCCGTCGGCGCCGCGGGCGACGCGGCGGATGACCACGCCGTCGGCGAGCGGCGGGAAGGCGCCGGGCTCGGCCTCGGAGGGGTCGACCGGCCGCTTCATCTGCCACCAGGACCGCACCTGGACCAGTCCCGCGTCCTCGAGCCAGCGCTGCTGGCGGGGGTCGGAGGCGAAGGCCCCGCAGTCGAGCTGCGTGGTGTCGAGGCCGCGCTCGCGGCCGATCCGGACGGCGACCTGCTCGGCCCACTCGTACAGGGCGCCGCCGAGCGCGTCGGCGACGGCGTCGTCCAGGTCGGGGTCGACGGTGACGTCGGCCATCACCCGACCGGCGGCCCGGTCCTGGACGGCGCCCCAGGCGCGCGCCCGGCCGTCGGGGTCGCGCACGAGCACGTGCTCGCGCATCTCGGCGCCGTCGCCGACGACGTCGGCGTGGACGACGTCGGTCGACGCGCCGCTGCCCCCGCGGGCGGCGAGCTCGTGCCGGCGCAGCAGGTCCACGAGGTCGGGGACGTCGGCCTCCCCGGGACGTGACACCACCCACCCGGGGGGTACGGGCACGGGCGACGTGACCTGCGGTGCGGCGGCTGCCGGGTGCTGCGTGTCGGTGGCGGACGAAGACGGCTGGGGTTCCTTCTCGTCGTGGTGCACCGGCCGATTCTCCCAGAGGTGCGTCTGCGGCGTCCCGGGGCGGAGGGCAGGATGGGTGACATGCAGCTTCCCGACGACGAGCAGACCGGCGGTCCCGGACCCGGTGGGTCCCCCGCCCACGACGGTGAGGCCCGCGCCTCCCAGGCCGGCGCAGACCAGACGGTGGTGGTGGTCAGCCCCCAGGGGATGGGCGTGGCCGGCGGGGACGACGACCGCCCGCACCCGGCCGAGATGGTCGAGCAGCCCGCGAAGGTGATGCGGATCGGCAGCATGATCAAGCAGCTGCTCGAGGAGGTGCGCAACGCGCCGCTCGACGAGGCGGGCCGGGCGCGGCTGGCGGAGGTGCACCGGCGCTCGCTGAGCGAGCTGGAGCAGGGCCTGGCGCCGGAGCTCGTGGAGGAGCTGGAGCGGATCACGCTGCCGTTCACCGAGGGCGACGCGCCGTCCGACGCGGAGCTGCGGATCGCGCAGGCCCAGCTCGTGGGCTGGCTGGAGGGGTTGTTCCACGGCATCCAGACGGCGCTGTTCGCCCAGCAGATGGCGGCGCAGGCGCAGCTTCAGTCGATGCGGCGGGGGTTGCCACCGGGAGCGACGCAGGGTCAGCCCGGTCAGCCGGGGCGGCCGGGCGCACCCGGGCAGCAGGACGGCCCGGAGCCGCCGGTCCACCCCACCGGCCAGTACCTCTGACGCGCCGCCGGACGGACCCGGGTAGGGCGGCCGCGCGTGCGCTGGCCCTGGCAGCAGGGCCCCGACCCCCTCGGTGAGGGGGTGTGGCGGCGTGCCCGGGACCGGTTCGACCGGGCCGTCGACCGGTTCCACCAGATGATGGAGCGGGTCCCGCCCGGGGCGGTGCGGGACGACCTGGAGAACACCGGCGCGGCCCTCGCGACCCTGCTGGACGACGTCCAGGCGCTGTGCCTGCGCGCGCAGGAGTCGGCACCCAGCGCGACGACGGACGTCCCGGGCGGGCACTGGGCCGCGGTCCACCGGGCGGTCAGCTCCGCGGCGACGCACGTCGCGCAGGCGGCGGAGGCCGCGGCGATGGCGAGCGTGGCGGCGCGGTCCGGTGACGTGGCCCGCGCCGACGAGGCGGCGCGGGCGGCGCGACGGGCGGCCGACCGCGCCGCCCACGTCGTCGGGGAGGCGGACGGGTGACGCGACGGTCAGTCGTCGGCAGCGGTGCCGTCGGGCATCGACAGCAAGCCCTTCTCCTCTGCCTCGACCCGCCTGGCGTTCGCGATCTTCAAGACGCTCGCGGGTACGGGTCGGCCGGCCTTGGTGAAGCGCCGGACCTTCAACTTCGCGGCGTTCACCTGCGCCGGCGTGACGTTCACCGTCTTCGACACGTCAGTTCCTCTCTCCACCCAGGACCCCGCCAGGGACGGCCCAGCCGCCACTCCCAGTGTCGGTCTCGACGACGTCCACGTCGAGCCCCGCGCGGTTGATCTCATCGGTCGGCTCCTCGAGCAGCGAGTCGAGGACCGCGTCGACCAGGTCCTGGTCGGGCTCCTGCAGAAGGTCCGAGCCGCTCAGCGCCGCGAGCGCCGCGACCCCCAGCCTCGACGTGGCGTCATCGGACGAGGCGGCCTGCTCCGACGCCCACCTGAGCATCCGCATGGTCTCCTCACGGCGACGCCAGACGTCGAGTTCCCGGGCGCCTTAGCGCAGCAGCAGGTGACCCACGAGGCTGCCAGCGAAGGCCAGGAGCGGTGTTGCGAGGCCCACCGCGAAGAGGGCCCAGGTGGGCAAGGTCGTCACCGGGTCAACGTAGCGACGGGCCCCGCGACGTGGTCGGGACTCTCCACAGCCGCTGCCGTCAGAGGTAGCGCATCGGGTCGAAGTCGGCGATCGGGATGACGCGGACGCGCGGCAGGGTGCTGGTGAACGCGCCGACCTCGTCCTCGAGGTCGAACATCCGCAGCCCCTGCGCGGTCATCGCGGTGAACCCGGAGTTGAAGAACTCGCGGAACCCCAGCATCCCGACGCGGCGGTCGCCGCCGAGCAGGCGGGTGACCTGGGGCAGGAAGTCGCCGTCGTGGCTGGCGAGGAGGACGTCACCCGCGCGGTGCTGCAGCGCGTCCATCGTGCGCTGGATGCCGATGTCGACGACCTTCTCGTCGGAGGACCCGGCCAGCGGGATCGGCGTGTAGTCCAGGGCGATGAGCGCCTGCACGAACGCCATGGGCAGGTGCCCGGACGAGGCGTTGAGGAAGAACAGGGCCTTGACGGGCTGATCCCACACCTCGGCGGCGAAGGTCCGCACCCGCTCCCAGCGCGGCCGCTCGTCGGGGTTGGGCCGGCGTCCGAGCACGGAGGAGCCGAGGGTGGCGTCGATGTTCTCGCCGTCCACGAGCAGGTACGTCGTGCCTGCCGTGGGGACCGTCACGGGCTCGTCCATGCTGCGAACCCTAGCCCCGCGGGGCGGTCGCGGGGTCGCCGGCCCGCGGGGTCCACTCGGTGCCGCCACGGCGCTGCTTCGCCCGCTCCATGGCGTGGTCGGCCTCCCGGACGAGCTCCTCGGGGGTGCACCCGTCGACGGCCAGCGCGACGCCGATGCTGACGGTCACCGGGTGGGGGCGGACGGCGGCCTCGACCGCGCGGTGCAGCCGCTCGGCGAGCGTCTCGGTGGCGCTCTCGGCGTCCCCGGTGACGGTGGCGACGACGACGAACTCGTCGCCGCCGTGGCGGAACACGGTGTCGTGGGGCCGGACGGCGCCGGCGAGCCCGGCGGCGACGGAGCGCAGCAGCTGGTCGCCGACCTGGTGGCCGTGCTCCTCGTTGACGGTCCGGAAGTCGTCGAGGTCGCAGAACAGGACGGCGACCCGGCCCCGCCCGGGGACGGTGGCGACGTGCCGCAGGGCGTCGCCGATGACGGACAGGCCGGTGGTGCGGTTGGTCAGGCCGGTGAGGTCGTCCGTGCGGGCGTAGCGCTCGGCGTCCCGTTCGGCGACGACCCGGGACGTGACGTCGTGCTGGATGCCGATGACGTGGGTGAGGACGCCGGCGGCGTCGGTGACCGGGGACAGGTGCACCTCGTTCCACCAGGTGCTGCCGTCGGGTCGCTCGTTGAGCAGGGTGACGGCGCCGGGCTGGCCGCTGGTGACGAGCTCGCGCAGGCGCCGGACGGCGTCGGGGTCGGTGTCCTCGTTCTGCAGGAACCGGCAGTTGCGGCCGAGGATCTCGTGCGCGGCGTACCCGGTGAGCCGCTCGAAGGCGGCGTTGACGTAGACGAGCGGCAGGTCGGGCGCCTGCGCGTCGGCGATGGTGATGCCGTTGGTGGTGGCGGCGACGGCGTGGCTCATCAGGTCCCAGCGGCTCGGGCCGCCGCTGCGGTGCGCCGTGGGCAGGGCACCGCCGGACAGCCGGCGCAGGACGAGGGACGCGGCGCGCAGGACGACGTCCCGGTCGTAGGTGACGACGTAGTCGAAGCGGCGGTCGGCCTCGGCGGTGTCGTCGCCGCAGTCGCGGGCGATGAGGGCGCCGGCGAAGTGGGGGCTGACGACGGCGACGGTCCACTCGTGCACGAACGGGTCGTCCTCGGCGAGGGCCTGCCCGCGGACGCCGGGTGCGGGTTCGTCGTCCATGTCGACGCCGAGGACGGCGACGAGGGTGCTGGCCATCGCGAGCTCGGCGTAGCGGCGGGCGGTGCTGGGCGTGAAGTACCGGGCGCGCTGGAAGCCGCCGACGACGACGGTCGGGCCGTCGCCGGTGAGCGCCTGGCGTTCGAGGTGAAGGCTCATCGCGCCGAGCAGCGGCTTGCGGGCGCGACGGACGGCGGGGGTGCCGGCGACGAGGTCCCACGGGACGGTGGGGCGCTGCGGTCGGGGTGCGGCCCCCCGGGCCCCGGGACCGTCGGGTCCGGTGGTGGCGACGGTGACGACCGGAGCGGTGGGGCGGGGGACGACGACGCTCGGCGGTGAGGGCAGGTCGGCGGGGCGCCCGTAGAGCCACCCCTGGGCGAGGTGGGCGCCCATGGCGCGGGCGAGCTCCTCGTGCTCGGCGGTCTCGATGCCCTCGGCGAGGACGAGCGCGCCGGTGCGGGCGGCCTGGGCGTTGACGGCGTTGACGATCTGGGCGACGTCGACGGTGGTGCGGGCCTGGATGAGCCGCAGGTCGAGCTTGACGACCTCGGGGGCGAGGAACGGCATCATCGCCAGGGACGCGGGGACGGCGCCGACGTCGTCCACGGCGATCCACCAGCCGAGGTCGCGGACGCGCTCGGCGAAGCGCAGCAGCGCGGCGGGGTCCGCGGTCAGCGCGCGCTCGGTGATCTCCAGCACGACGGGGACCTGGGCCCGTTGGAGGCCGCGGACGACCTCGGTGACGCCGGCGGGCGGCCGCATCGACAGGGCGGCGGGTTCGACGTTGATGAACAGGCGGGTGCCGGGGGTGACGCCCGCGTCGATGACCCCGCGCCCGGCGGCGAGGCGGCACGCCCAGTCGAGGTCCTCGAGGCGGCCCTGCTCGGCGGCCCACCCGAACAGGGCGGCGGGCGACTCCATCGGCGTCCCGGCCGCCCCGCGGGCGAGCGCCTCGTACCCGACGACCACACGGTCGTCGAGGTCGACGATCGGCTGGTACACCGAGCGGACGACGGGGAGCCCGTCGAGGCTGGGGGCACGCGTCGCGTCGGGGCTCACGTGGACCTTGTCGGCAGTCAGGGGCGCCGTCGACAGGGACGGGGGCCGGGTGCACCCGTCTGGGTGCGTCGTCCGCTCCGGGATGTCGGGTATCCGTGCTCGCGCGCGCGGGTCCCGGCGCCGACGGGCGAGGTCCGGGCAGCGGGGCGAGACTCGACGGTGACCGGGATCGGGCCGGGTCGGGAGGAGTCGGACCAGTGGGCATCTTCAGCAGGAGCAAGGACGACGACGGGGAGCGCGAGGCGGACGACCGCCCGCACTCGCCGTCCGACGGCGACCGCGGGCGCCGCGGCGCGACCGCGACGGCGGGTGACCGCGACGGCAGCGACGAGGCAGGGGTCGGTGGCGCGCAGCAGCGGTCCGACGCCCGCCGGGAGCAGGCGCCGGACCCGGAGGACGACGGGAAGCCGGACACGCCGAAGGACCTGCGCAAGCCGACCTGGAAGTTCGCGCTCAAGCGGGCCGGCAAGGAGTTCGTCGACGACCAGTGCACCGACCTGGCCGCAGCGCTGACCTACTACGCGGTGCTGTCGATGTTCCCGGCGGTGATCGCGCTGGTGTCGCTGCTCGGGGTGGTCGGCCAGGCCGACCGGACGACGGACTTCGTGCTGGGCATCGTGCGGGACCTGGCGCCGGGTGACGTGGCGGAGACCATCTCCGGCCCGCTGGAGGAGCTGGCCTCCTCGCAGGCCGCGGGCTTCGGGCTGGTCACCGGTCTCGCGGTCGCGCTGTGGTCGGCGTCCAACTACGTCAACGCGTTCAGCCGGGCGATGAACCGGATCTACGAGATCGGCGAGGGGCGGCCGATCTGGAAGCTGCGGCCGCTGATGATCCTGGTGACGCTCGTCGCGCTGGTGCTGGTGGCCGCGGTGGCGCTGTCCCTGGTCCTCAGCGGGCCGCTGGCGGAGTCGGTGGGCAGTGCCGTCGGCCTGTCCTCCGCCGCCGTGACGGTGTGGCAGTGGGCGAAGTGGCCGGTGATGGTCCTCGCGGTCGTCGTGGTCATCGCGCTGCTGTACTGGGCGACGCCGAACATCAAGCAGCCGAAGTTCCGGTGGGTGAGCCCGGGCGCCGTGGTCGCCCTGGTGGTGTGGGCGGTCGCGTCTGCGCTCTTCGCCGTCTACATCGCCAACTTCGGCAACTACAACGCCACGTACGGGGCGCTCGCGGGCGTCATCGTCTTCCTGCTGTGGCTGTGGATCACGAACCTGGCCCTGCTGTTCGGCGCCGAGTTCGACTCCGAGATGGAGCGCGGCCGCGAGCTGCAGGCGGGCCTGGAGGCCGAGGACGAGCTCCAGCTGCCGCCGCGGGACACCCGCAACCTGGAGAAGAAGGCCGAGAAGGAGGAGAAGGACCGCGAGCAGGCCCGGCAGATCCGGCTGGACGCCGTCGAGGCGGAGCAGCACGCGGACGCCGGGCGCCGACGGGACTGACGACTCCGCCCGTCCGGGCCCGTCAGGTGAGGCTGCCCTCACCTGACGGGCCCGGATCGCGTTGCGACGCAGCCGGTTTCGCGTCGGTAAGGGTTGCCTCTCCTTTCTTGATACATTCCAGAAAAGGTGCTTCCATGGGTGCATGAGCACCGCTGACCTCCTGGGCACCCTGGCTCCGAGCCGCCGCCGCACCACCGCCACGGTGCCGCCGCAGCCGGCCGGGACGGCGCCCCGTGAGGAGCGGCCGGCCACCGACCCGCTCACCTCCACCACCGCGACCGCCTCGCGGCTCAACTGGCTGCGCGCCGCCGTCCTCGGCGCCAACGACGGCATCGTGTCCGTCGCCGGCGTCGTCGTCGCGGTCGCGGGCGCCACCACGGCCAGCGGCCCGCTGCTGACGGCGGGTGTGGCCGCACTGCTCGCCGGCGCCGTGTCGATGGCCCTCGGCGAGTACGTCTCCGTCAACAGCCAGCGCGACGCGCAGCGCACCCAGCTCGGCCGGCTGCGCCGCGCGCTGGGCGCCGACCACCGCAGCGAGGTCGAGCACCTGGCGGCCGCCTACCGCGCGAAGGGCCTGAGCAACGAGACCGCCCACCGCGTCGCCGTCGAGCTCACCGAGGCCGACCCGGTCACCGCGCACGCGGAGGCCCGCCTCGGGCTGGACCCCGACGAGCTGGCCAACGCGTGGCACGCCGCCTGGGCGTCCGCCGCCGCGTTCACCCTCGGCGGCCTGCTGCCGCTGCTCGCGATCCTGCTGCCCGCACCCTCCGCCCGGGTCCCCGTCGCGTTCGTCGCCGTCCTGTCCGCCCTCGCCCTCACCGGAGCGGTCAGCGCCCGCCTCGGCGAGGCGCCCGTCGGCCGCGCCGTCCTGCGGGTCGTCGTCGGTGGGGCGCTCGGGCTCGGCGTCACCTACGCGGTGGGGTGGCTGTTCGGCGTGGCGGTCGGCTGACCGTCGGCGTCCACCCGCTGACCTTGCTCAGCGCACGACGAGGGCCGTTACCGGGTTCAACAGGGTGCCGGGGCGCCTGGGGTTGGTGCCGACGCACCGCACCCGCGTCCACCGTCCCTCCTCGACGCTGACATCGGTCCAGGCTCAGCCGAGCTCCTGCAGACCGCCCGGCACGTCGACGTCCACCCAGTACTGGCGCACCTCGAGGCGGTGCTCACCCACCGGCAGGCGCCTGAACCGGGTGCGCGTGAACCCCGTAGTGATCGGCGGCTCGTAGATCCTCTCGCCGACGGATATCCGCAGCATGACGAAGGCCGAGTCCGGAGCGTCGTTGAAGCCCTGCCGACGCAGGCGCGTGTCGAGCACGACACCCTGCCCCGGCCTGAGTCCCGCCCACAGGTGGCTCATCTTCCCTCCCGGTCCTTGCGGCTCTGGGCGGCCTACGGTTCACCGGGCATCCGGTTCCGGCGGGGCACCGACTCGGACGTGACCACCGGCTCGTCGCAGGACGGGAAGCGGCGTCTCCTCCTCGCTGCCACGCGGTACATCGCCTTCACGTGAGGTCCTTCCCGTCATCGAGGCCGGGGGCTTCCCGACGCCGCCTGGCCCACTGCTGCAACGCGTCTGCAGCGAACAGCAGGACCACGATCCCCGCCGTGATCCTGGAGCCGGCCGGCTTCCCCGGCCACACCACAACGCTTGCCGAGAACACGACCGCGACAACGTGGAGCGACGACCACCGCGTCATGTCCATCGTGTCACCAGCAACCAGAACAAGCCGATCGCACCGGCTGCCTGCCACACCAGGTCGAGGTCGCGCGGGAGTGCCCACCGGCTCGTCGGCGTCACCTCAGCGCCGAGGACCCGGACGAGGCACCAGAAGACACCCAACGCGCACCCGCCCTGGATGGCGATGGCGATCTCGTCGAGGGGCGTGCCCCAGGAGTCCAGCAGGAAGAGCCAGTCCAGCAGGAGGAGGACGGCGAGGACGATGCCAGACATGCCCCCCACTGCACCGCGCAGGGCCGCCGCGCCGTAGTTCAGGGCGATGACCCCGTCCCGCGTCGGGTCGACGATCTCCTCCTCGACGACGTCCCGGACCACGGGCATCAACCGGCCGATGAGCCGCAGCTCGACGTACCTCACAGGTCACCACCGGTGGGCGGGACGCCCCTGGACCGGGTCACCTCAGTCCCCTTCGCGCGGGACCGCCGAAGAGCCGCGTCACGCTTTTCGAGCATGGCCGCAACGACCCGGTCGGCTCGCGTCTCGACCCCGATCGCCGCGTTCGCTTTCTGTACGGCGATGGCCAGCGCCGTCCACCCGCCGACCAGCCGGATGGAGATGCCGAAGTACGTGGCCTCGACGTCCGCGACGTCGTGCCACGTCCAGCGACGCCACCCACCCAGGTTCCTGACGCCGACGCCGTCGTCGTCCCACGTGAGCTTCGCCCGCCACAGGGCGACGGTGATCGCCGAGAACACCGCTCCGAAGAAGACGACGGCGGCGTACGCGCCCGCCAGGTCCTCACGACTCGAGGGGGCCTCCCAGTACGCCGGCGCAACGGCCAGACCCACGATCGGCACCATGAGCGCCCCGTAGACGGCCGGGGCGAGGAGCCGCCACAGCAGGTAGGGCCGGGCGACCTGCATCACCAGCCGCCGCAGGGCTGGTCCGACAGCAGCGCCGGGATGGGGGAGGCGCCGGACTCAGCGGGGATTCGCGTCATCGGGCGGTGCCCTGTCGGCGGACGGTCACGGTTCCCTGCGCTTCGCACGCGAGCGTCGTCGCGCGGCCACAGCGACCCCAGCGCCGACAGCGGCAAGAGCCCAGCACGGCACCTCCAGCAGCACCACCTCCGTGACGGTGACCTCATCCACGGCAGAGCCTCCTCGGACAGCACCTGTCGGGGTGCGCACGTGACCGCGCCTAGCGCTCGGCCCGCATCGTCCCAGCCGAGGCCGTCGCCACCGACCATTTCGTCACGGCAGTACCCGGTTGCGCGCGCGAGGCGACCTCCGATGGCGGACCCGGAGGCCAGCTTCGCGAGGAGAGCGTTCAACTCGTCAGGCGACGGATCGCGGCCTTGGCGACTCGGCGGATATCCGCGTCGGGGTCGTGGGCGTACGCCTGCACCAATGCCCGGTGCTCGCGCGACCGCGACAGCCCCAGTCCCTCCAGGGCGACCCACCGGAGCGCCGGCGTGCTCACCAGCAGCTCGGCGATGACTGGTGGGGCTTCCGGTGCCCCGGACCTGGCGGCGACCGTGACCCAGAATGCCCGCAGGTCCTCGGGATGGTGAGCGCTGCTCAGCCCCTCGTCCTCCAACCACGGTCGCACCGCGGCCCAGTGCTCCGGTCGCGGACGACGTTCCACGAGCTGCGGGAGGAAGGTGCCGAAGCCCAGCGCCACCGGGTCCCCGTACGACCGCCCGACGCCCGACGACGTCAGGCGGTCGTACAGCTCGCTCGCCTCAGCCAGGAAGTCGTCGTACAGCACGGCCGGACCCACCGGTCTGATGCCCGCGTACCAGGCGACCCACAGGCGGTGCTCCAGAGGAGTGATCGCCCGCCACCACTGGCGGACGAGCTGGTGGGCGGCGGCGCAGCCGGGGAACACGGCGGGCGTCACACCCCAGTCGGGCACCACGCACCCCTGCCGCTCCAAGCGCTGCGACAGCTCGTCGAGGTCCATGCGCCCCATGCTGTCACTGCGGCAGGTCGCCACGGGCTCGACACCAGGCGCTGACGAACCGTCCGCGGCGCAGGGGGTTTCGGCCACCCGTCCGGTCTGACTAGGGTGGTGCGCGTCACCGCGGGAGCCCGGACGACCGGGCTGAGAGGTCGGCTGTGACGGCCGGCGACCGCTCGAACCTGATCCGGATCATTCCGGCGTAGGGAGGGACCGTCGATGACGGCTGCGCGTACCCAGGACCTGCTCACCACCCCCGGCACCGACGGCACGGACGTACCGCGTCCCGTCGGCAGCCACAAGACCTACCTCGCACCGCCTCCGGGCAGCGCCCGGCCCGACCTGCGGGTCCCCGCCCGCGAGGTCGTCCTCACCACCGGCGACAGCGTCGTCCTGTACGACACCAGCGGCCCGTGGACCGACCCGAACGCGTCCCCGAACGCGCGCACCGGCCTGCCGGCGCTGCGCGCGACGTGGGTCCGCGACCGGGGCGACGTCGAGGTGACCGGCCAGACCGACGGTCGGGACCTGCTGCGCGGCAACGGGTCCGGCGCCGTCACGCAGCTCGCGTACGCCCGCCGGGGCGAGGTCACCGCGGAGATGGAGTTCGTCGCCGTCCGCGAGGGCTGCAGCCCCGAGCACGTGCGCGACCAGGTCGCCCGCGGCCGCGCCGTGATCCCCGCGAACGTCAACCACCCCGAGTCCGAGCCGATGGTCATCGGCCGCGAGTTCCTCGTGAAGGTCAACGCCAACATCGGCAACTCCGCCGTCACCTCCTCCATCGAGGAGGAGGTCGAGAAGATGGTGTGGGCCACCCGCTGGGGCGCCGACACCGTGATGGACCTGTCCACCGGCAAGGACATCCACACCACCCGCGAGTGGGTCATCCGCAACAGCCCCGTGCCCGTCGGCACCGTCCCGATCTACCAGGCGCTCGAGAAGGTCGGCGGCAAGGCCGAGGAGCTGTCCTGGGAGGTGTACCGCGACACCGTGGTCGAGCAGTGCGAGCAGGGCGTCGACTACATGACGGTGCACGCCGGCGTCCTGCAGGCGTACGTGCCGCTGACCGCCCGGCGCCGCACCGGGATCGTGTCCCGCGGCGGCTCGATCATGGCCGCGTGGATGCTCGCGCACGGGCAGGAGAGCTTCCTCTACACGCGGTTCGCCGAGCTGTGCGAGATCCTGCGCGCCTACGACGTGACGTTCTCCCTCGGCGACGGCCTGCGGCCCGGGTCCATCGCCGACGCCAACGACGACGCCCAGCTCTCCGAGCTGCGCACCCTCGGCGAGCTGACCCGCGTCGCCCGCGAGCACGACGTCCAGGTGATGGTCGAGGGCCCCGGCCACGTGCCCATGCACCTGGTCAAGGAGAACGTCGACCTGCAGCAGGACCTGTGCGACGGCGCGCCGTTCTACACGCTCGGCCCGCTCACCACGGACGTCGCACCCGCCTACGACCACATCACCTCGGCGATCGGCGCCGCGATGATCGCCTGGCACGGGACGGCGATGCTCTGCTACGTCACGCCGAAGGAGCACCTCGGCCTGCCGAACCGGGACGACGTCAAGGCCGGCGTCATCGCCTACAAGATCGCCGCGCACGCCGCGGACCTCGCCAAGGGTCACCCCGGAGCGCAGGCGTGGGACGACGCCCTGTCCGACGCGCGGTTCGACTTCCGCTGGACCGACCAGTTCAACCTGTCGCTCGACCCGGTGACCGCACAGGAGTACCACGACGAGACGCTGCCCGCCGAGCCGGCGAAGTCCGCGCACTTCTGCTCCATGTGCGGGCCGCACTTCTGCTCCATGCGGATCTCCCGCGACCTGCGGGCCCAGCACGCCGAGGCGCGCGGCGACGGCGACCGCACCGACGCCACGACGGGCGCCACGGCAGCCGTCGGGCTGCCGACCCCGGCGCTGCGCTCAGACGCCGGCCGGTGAGGTGACGACCACCTCGTCACGGTGCGCCGCGGTGACCGTGACGAGGTGGTCGACCGGGCCGTGCCCCGCACCCAGCCGCCACCCGGCCGCCGACGTCACCGCCGCGTGCAGGTACGTGCGGGCCCGGACCACCGCCTCCAGCAGCGGCGCCCCGCGGGCCAGCCACGCCGCGACCGACGCGCTGAACGTGCACCCCGTCCCGTGGTCGTTGCGGGTCGGCACCCGCGGGCCGTCGAGCAGGTGCACCGACCGCCCGTCCCACAGCACGTCCACGGCCCGCAGCGCCGCCAGCCCCCCGTCACGGCCCGCCGGGTGGCCGCCGGTCACGACGACCGCGCCACCGCCGAGCCGGCCCAGCTCGCGGGCGGCGTCCGCGACGTCGGTGACGTCACCGACGTCCACGCCGAGCAGGACGGCGGCCTCGTGCAGGTTCGGCGTGACCAGGTCCGCGTGCGGCAGGAGCCCCGTGCGGTAGAGCGACTCGGCCCGCCGCTCCAGCAACCGGTCACCGGACGTCGCCACCATCACCGGGTCGACCACCAGGTGCGGCAACCGCCCCCGGGCGGCCAGGTCCGCGACCGCCTCGACGACCTCGGCGGTGGCCAGCATCCCGGTCTTCACCGCCGCGACCGGCAGGTCCGCGAGCACCGACTCGACCTGCTGCACGACGACGTCCACCGGGACCACGTGCACGCCGTCCACCCCGAGGGTGTTCTGCGCGGTCACGGCCGTCAGCGCCGTCGTCCCCAGCACCCCCGCGGCGGCGAACGCGCGCAGGTCCGCCTGGATGCCCGCCCCGCCGCCGGAGTCCGACCCGGCGATGCTCATCGCGACCGGCGGCTCCGGCGCGCCTGCCGCCCTCGTCGTCGACCCGCTCCCCGACCTCGCCACCGACCCGTTCACGGTGCCACCTCGTCCAGCTCACGCAGCAGCGCCCGGACCACCCGGCCCGGGTCGTCCGCACCCATCACCGCACCCATCACCGCGACCCCCGCCGCACCAGCGGCCACCCACCGGGCCGCGTCCGTCACCGTCACCCCACCGAGCGCCAGCACCGGCACCCCCTCCGCCGCGTCGACCAGCGCACGCAGCCCGTCCTCCCCGAGCGGGGGCCCGTACCCGGGTTTGGACGACGAGGCGGCCACCGGGGACGCCGTCACGTAGTCGACGCGCTCCTCCACGGCCCGCCGCACCTCACCCTCGTCGTGGCAGGACCGGCCCAGCACTCGCGGTCGGTTCCGCGGGACCGGGTCATCCGCTGCGAGGTGGCAACCAGTGGCGCCGGGTGCGGTGACCGCCCCACCGACGACCAGCAAGCCCCCGACCGGAGCGAGCACCTGCGCGAGGGACGCCGCGAGCACGCGCCGCTCGCCGTCCGGCAGGTCCTTCTCCCGCAGCAGCACCGCCCGGGCACCGGCCTCCACGGACTGCGTGACGGTCCGCAGGAGTGGTCGGGTGTGTGCCCTGCGGTCCGTGACCACGAGCAGCGGCGGCACCGGCACGCTCGACCAGGCGCCACCGGGCAGGTGCCGGTCACCGTCGTCGTCGGAAGGAACGACCGTCGCGCTCACAGGTCCGCCAGCCCGCTCGTCGGCGAGGACGCCAGCGCGTGCGTGCGCCGTGGCACCCGCCCCGCCAGCAGCGCGGAGCGACCGGCGCGGACGGCGTCCCGCATCGCCGTGGCCATCAGCACCGGGTCCTGCGCCCGGGTCACCGCCGTCGCCAGCAGGACGGCGTCGCACCCGAGCTCCATCGCCAGGGCGGCGTCCGACGCGGTGCCGATGCCGGCGTCCAGGACGACCGGGACGCCGACCTGCTCGCGCAGCATCGCGATGGCGTGCGGGTTGCGGATGCCCAGCCCGCTGCCGATCGGCGCGCCCAGGGGCATCACGGCCGCGCAGCCGACGTCGGCGAGGCGCCGGCCGACGACCGGGTCGTCGCCGGTGTACGCCAGGACGTCGAAGCCGTCGGCGACGAGCTGCTCGGCGGCGTCCAGGGTCTCCAGCGGGTCGGGCAGCAGCGTGGTGTCGTCGCCGACCACCTCCAGCTTCACCCACGTGGCGCCCAGCGCCTCACGCGCCAGCCGGGCCGTCGTCACGGCCTCCCGGGCCGTCCGGCAGCCGGCGGTGTTCGGCAGCAGGCGCACCCCGCAGCGGTCCAGGACCTCCAGCAGCGGTGCGGTGCCCGCGGGGTCGACCCGGCGCAGCGACACGGTGACGACCTCGGTGCCGGACGCGCGGACGGTCCCCTCCAGCAGGTCCAGGCTCGGCAGGCCACCGGTCCCCAGCAGGAGCCGGGACGTCAACGTCGCCGCACCGACCCGCCACGCGTCCGGGGCGGCGTCCGGTGCGGCTGCCGCTGCGTCGGGTGATGCGCCGTCGGGTGCTGCGCCGTCGGGTCGGACGGTGCGGTCCTGCGTCGTGGTCACGTCAACCCCCCGCGAAGGCCGTGACGACCTCCACCTCGTCGTCGGCGCCCACCGGCGTGGAGCCCCACTGCGGTCGCGGCACCACCTCGCCGTTGCGCGCCACGGCCACCCCGCGCCCGTCGCTGCCGGGCAGCAGGAGCCGCACCACCGCGTCGACGGACGACCCGTCCGGCAGGTCGGTGGCGGACCCGTTGACCGTGACCCTCACGCGTGCACCTCCTGGTCGGCCGGACGCCGGGACGGGCGCCGGAACCGGCTGGGGCAGAACGGCAGCGACGCCTCGGGCGCCACCTGCCCGGTGACGGCGGCGACCACCGCCGCCGCGGTCAGCGGCGCGAGCAGCACCCCGTGCCGGTGGTGCCCCGTCGCGTGCACCAGGCCGGGCAGGCGGCTGCGGCCGACGACCGGCAGGTTGTCCGGGGTGGTGGGGCGCGACCGGGCGGTCGCGTCGGCGAGCTCGTACTCGGTGAGCTCCGGGACGACGAGCGTCGCGTCGTGCAGCAGGTCCAGCACCGCGCCCGCGGTGACCCGGGTGTCGAACCCGCGCTCCTCGACCGTGGCGCCGACGACGACACCGTCCTCGCCCGTGGGGACGAGGTACACCGGCCGGCCGTGCACGTGGGCGCGCACCGTCCGGTGCAGCACCCGAGGGCCCCGCAGCCGCAGCACCTGCCCCTTCACCGGCCGCACCGGCACCTCCTCGGGCGGGACGCCGTCCACCTGACCGCTGCGCGCACCCGCGGCCAGCACGGTGGTGCCGGCGGTGAGCTCGCGCCCGTCGGCCAGGCGCACGCCACGCACCCTCCCGTCGCCGTCGGCCGCCAGACCGGCCGCGCGGGCGGGGACGTGCTCGACCCCCGCGGTCAGGCAGGCGGCCAGCAGCACGGCGTGCAGGGCCCGGGCGTCGACGGACCGGTCACCGGTGACGACGACACCCGCGCTGACCCGCGGGCCCAGGGCAGGCTCCAGCGCGCGGCAGCGCCGCGACGTCAGCCGCTGCGACCCCACCCCCGCCGCGGTGTGCAGGCGGAGCTGCTCGTCGAGCAGGGCCACGTCACCGGGGTCCACGGCCACCAGCAGGGCACCGGCCTCCCGTAGCGCCACGGGCTCGCCCGTGACCTCGGCCAGGGCTGCCAGCCACCCCGGGTAGCGCTCCAGGCTGTCGCGGCCCGGGTCGAGCAGGTGCCGCTCGGTCGGCACCAGCTCGCTGGTCGGCGCCAGCATCCCCGCCGCCGCGTGGGTCGCACCCGCGCCCGGGGCGTCGTCCACGACCGTGACGGTCAGCCCGGCGCGCACCGCCTCCCACGCCACGGACGCGCCCACGACCCCGCAGCCGACGACCAGCAGGTCCGGCGCGGCGCTCACGGCCGCCCGCCCGCCGGTTCACCCGCGGGTTCACCGAGCGCGGCCAGCAGCCGGCGGGTCGCGTCGAAGGGGTCGGCCGCCTGCGACACCGCCCCGACGACCGCGACGCCGTGCGCCCCGGCGGCGAGCAGCTCCGGCACGCGCCGCGCCGTCACCCCGCCGATCGCGACGACCGGGACGGGCACCGCCGCGGCGACGGCGGCCACCCCGGGCGCCCCCAGCGGTGCGGGCAGCCCGTCCTTCGTCGTGGTCTCGAACGCCGGACCGACACCCAGGTAGTCGACGCCCGCCTCGACGAGCCGCCGCGCGGTGTCGGGTTCGCGCGCCGTCCCCCCGACGACGGCTCGGCTGCCCACGACCGCACGGACCGCCGCCACGGGCAGGTCGTGGGCGCCGACGTGCACACCGGACGCCCCCAGGGCGGCGGCGACGTCCGCCCGGTCGTCCACGAGGCACAGCGCCCCCGCGTCCAGGCACAGGCCGGCCACCCGCAGCGTCAGGTCGTACAGCTCACGGTCCGTGCCCGTCTTGTGCCGGACCTGCACCACCCGGGCGCCCGCGGCGAGCGCCGCGCGCACCACGTCGACGGTGGGGCATCCCGGACGGGTGTCGGTGACGACGTGCAGGCGGCCCAACGACGGGGTCGTGCCCAGGGCGTGCCGGGGCCGCGCCCCGGTGCGGACGGTCGTCGACGCGTTCACGTGCTCTCCCTACGCCGGCATTACCCGGTCAGGTTCCAGCGGTCGACGCCACCGTCGGCGTCCTCTCAGCCCGGCCTCGCCCGAGCTCCCGCACTGCGTGCGCGTCGAACCCTACGACACCCGCCCGGCGATGACGACCCCCTCGCGGTGGGTGCCGCGCACCCGCCCGCCGGCCGGTCCGGCGACCCGCTCAGAACCGGCGCAGGAGGTCCTCGACGACCTGCGCGACGCCGTCCTCGGCGCACGGCGGGGCGACGTCGTGCGCGGCCGCGATCGCCTCCGGGTGACCGTCGGACATGGCGTACCCGCGGCCCGCCCAGCCCAGCATCTCCAGGTCGTTCGGCATGTCGCCGAACGCGACGACCTCACCCGCGTCGATGCCGTGCTCGGCGGCCAGCTCGGCGAGCGTCGCCGCCTTGCTCACCCCGAGCGCCGACACCTCGACGAGGCAGTCGTTGACGTTGGAGTGCGTCGGCTGCGCCACGCCGTCCAGCGCCGGGCGGACGGCGGCGAGCATCGCGTCGCCCGTGCTGTGCTCCTGCCGGACGAGGACCTTCACCACGGACGGCGCGAGCTCCAGCAGGTGCTCCAGCGGCCCGACCCGCTGGGCGCTCGCCGCGTCCCACCGCACCTGGTAGCCCGGTTCGCGCAGGAAGCCCTCGAGCGTCTCCAGGGCGACGTCGACACCGTCCCCCAGCGCGCGCCGCACGCGGCGGACGACCTCGACCACCCCGTCCGGGGCGAGGGTGCGCGAGCGGACGACCTGCTCGGCCCCCAGGTCGTAGACGATCGCGCCGTTGCCGCAGATCGCCGTCCCCCGGTGCCCGGTGGCCTCGACGACCGGCGCCATCCACCGCGGCGGGCGTCCGGTGACGAACACGACGTGGACGCCGGCGCGGCGGCACGCCTCGAACGCGGCCACGGTCCGCGGGCTGATCGTCCCGTCGCGGCGCACGACCGTGCCGTCCAGGTCGGTCGCGACCATCCGCACGGGCTTCACGGGTCCAGTCTCCCCCACGGGTCGGCCGCGACCTGACCGGCTCCCGCTGCACCCGCCCACTGCGCCGGTGCACCGACCCGGCGAGAGGATGGCGGCGCTACGTAGAGGGGGCCCTCGTCCACACGAGGGCGTCGAGCCGTGGTTCGTAGCGCGCGAAGACCAGATGGTCCGCCCCCTCGTACGACAAGAGCACCGGACGCTGAACGGACTGGCCAAGAAGGCGGAGAAAGGCCATCAGTGCATCAGCGTCCTGTTGTCGCTGCATCTCCCGGACGTCGAAGTCGAACCAGATGCTGTCGTCACCCCAGTTCGGGAAGACGTTTACGAGCACACCCCAGGACGGGCGGACGTGGAGGGTGGACCCCTCCTCGTTGGAGGGAAGCGGCACTGCTCCGCGCTGGCCCTGGAGCAGAGGTGGGTCACCCTGCGTGACGTCCCACCCGGCGCGCGCGAGCGCGTCGAGAAAGGAGGTCCACGCGCCGGGGCCGACGTCCTCGGCTCGCCCGTTGGGCAGGCTGCCGTCCTCCACCGTGAACCGCTGCCAGAGCGTTGGCAGCGACAGCCGAGGCCCGGTCACCGGCGCACGGTACCGGTGGTCGGGCCGGTCCCAGGTCGACTCGGGAGCGTGTGCTCGCCGTGAAGTCAGTGCGGGTGTTCCAGCGCCGCAGTGGCCTGCAGCACGGTCGGCGACCAGCACGTGAACTCCTGGTCGACTCTCGCGCTGCTCCTACCGGGTGACCCGCGGCGTGCGTAGAGTGACGCGGCCAGGTCGGGGGACGACAGCGGCGTCGACAGGAGCACTACGGCATGCGGCAACCCAGTTCTCGGTCCACCCTCCTCGCCGGCACGGCGGCGGCCATGGCGGCGGTGCCGCTGGTGGCCCTGCCCGCGGCGGCCGTGCCCGGGTCGGACTCGACGGTCTTCATCAACGAGATCCACTACGACAACGACGGCACGGACACCGGCGAGCTCGTCGAGGTCGCCGGACCGGCGGGCACGGACCTGTCGGGGTGGAGCGTCGTGCTCTACAACGGCGCCAACGGCGCGGTCTACGACACCGACGCACTCAGCGGGACCCTGACGAACCAGCAGGGCGGCTACGGCACCGTCGCGGTCGAGTACCCGAGCAACGGCGTGCAGAACGGCGCACCGGACGGCGTCGCGCTGGTCGGGCCGGCGGGTCTGGTGCAGTTCCTCAGCTACGAGGGCACCATGACCGCCGCCTCCGGTCCCGCCGCCGGTCAGACGTCCACCGACATCGGCGTCGCCCAGGGCGCCTCGACGCCCGTCGGCTCGTCGCTGTCCCTGACCGGGTCCGGGACGACGTACGGCGACTTCTCGTGGACGGTGACCGACGGTGGCGCGACGCCCGGCGCCGTCAACACCGGGCAGACGCTCGGTGACGGCAGCGGCGGCGACCCGGACCCCGACCCGGACCCCGAGCCGGACCCGGAGTGCGGCGACCCTGCCACGCTGATCCACCAGATCCAGGGCAGCGGGGCGACGTTCGACCCGGCGTTCGGTGGCACGCGGTCCGTCGAGGGCGTCGTCACCGCCGCGAAGCCCGGCCTGTCCGGTTTCTACGTGCAGGAGGAGGACGACGACGCGGACGCCGACGCCACGACGTCCGAGGGCATCTTCGTCTTCGGCTCCGACCTGCTGGACGGGCTGGAGCCCGGGCAGGTCGTCCGGGTCACCGGCACGGTCGGCGAGTACACGACGTCGGGCGGCGCCTCCCAGACGCAGCTGCGGGACGCCGTCCTGGACCAGTGCGCGGACCTCACCGGGACGGTGACGCCGACCGCCGTGACGTTCCCGCTGGCGGACCGATCCGACCTCGAGCACTCCGAGGGCATGCTCGTCGAGCTGACCGACACGCTCGTGATCAGCGAGTACTTCAACTACGACCGGTTCGGTGAGGTCGTCCTCGCCAAGCCGCTCGACGGCCAGGACCGGCTCCACACCCCGACCGCCGTGGTCGACCCGGGTGCGCCGGCGCAGGAGCTCGCCGAGGAGCAGGCCCGGCGGATCATCACGCTGGACGACGACAACAGCTCGCAGAACCCGGCGGTCATCCCGCACCCGGGCAACGGCGAGCCGTTCGGTCCCGACAACTCCTTCCGCGGCGGCGACACCGTCACCGGCGTGCAGGGCGTCATCGACCACACCTTCGGGCTGTACCGGATCCAGCCGACCGAGTACGGGGACTACGCGGCCGTGAACGAGCGGCCCACCAGCGCGCCGGAGGTCGGCGGGTCGGTGACCGTCGCGAGCGCGAACGTCCTGAACTACTTCCTCACGATCGACGACGGCCGCAACGACGTCTGCGGCGCGAACCAGGACCAGGAGTGCCGCGGTGCGGACAGCGCCGCCGAGCTCGAGCGCCAGCGCGCCAAGACGATCGCCCAGCTCGCCGAGCTGGACGCGGACGTGGTCGGGCTGATGGAGATGGAGAACACCCCGGGCGTCGAGCCGGCCGCCGACCTGGTGGCGGGCCTCAACGACGTCCTCGGTGCGGGCACGTACGACTACGTCGACACGGGCGTCATCGGCACCGACGCGATCCGTCTCGGCCTGCTGTACAAGCCGGGCGTCGTCCGTCCGGCCGGGGACTTCGCCGTCCTCGACAGCTCGGTCGACCCGCGGTTCGTCGACACCGCCAACCGGCCGATGCTGACGCAGACGTTCGACGAGGTCGCGACGGGCGCGCGGTTCACCGTGTCGGTCAACCACCTGAAGTCCAAGGGGTCCGCCTGCGCGGGCGACCCGGACACCGGTGACGGGCAGGGCAACTGCAACCAGACGCGCGTGGCGGCCGCGGAGGCGATCGCCGACTTCCTCGCCGGTGACCCGACCGGCAGCGGCGACCCCGACCACCTGGTCATCGGCGACCTGAACTCCTACGACCACGAGGACCCGATCCGGGCCCTGGAGTCCGCGGGGTACACCGACGAGATCGAGCGGTTCGGTGGCGAGTACGCGTACGGGTACGTGTTCGACGGCAAGGTCGGCTACCTCGACCACGCCCTGTCGAGCGCGTCGCTGACGTCGCAGGTGACCGGTGCGGCGGAGTGGCACGTCAACGCCGACGAGCCGGACGCCCTGGACTACAACCTGGACTTCGGGCGTCCGGCCGACTGGTACGAGCCGAACCTGTACCGGGCGTCGGACCACGACCCGGTGCTGGTCGGTCTGGACCTGACGCCCGCGTCCGCCGGGCAGTGCTACGCCGACGACGCGCAGACCGTCGCGTCGTTCGACCAGGGCGCCCGCGTCAACGGGACGGGCGTCCCGCGCGGGTTCAGCGACGCCGACCAGGCGCTGGGGACGTCGGGTCCGCGCAGCCGCCTCGTCAGCCTCGGCCTCGGCGGCGAGCTGGTGCTGGAGTTCTCCCGCCCGGTGCAGAACACCAACGGCGACGCCGCGGACCTGCGGGTCGTCGCCGGTGACGAGCGGGCCAAGGACCGTGCGGACGCCGCGGTGGTGTCGGCGTCCTTCGACGGCGAGACCTGGGTGGAGCTCGGCCGGGTGACCGGGACCACCGAGCTCGACCTCGGGTCCCTGTCCGCGGCCCGCTACGTCCGGGTCGTGGACGACACCACCGGCCCCGGCACCCTGCCCTCGACCGACGGCTTCGACCTGGACGCGGTGGAGGTCCTCACCGGCTGCGTCTGAGCCACCGCTTTGCTCACCCCGCCCTGCTTTGCTCACCGGTTGCTCGGTTTCCCGGTCCGAAACCGAGCAACCGGTGAGCAAGGGGCGGGGTGAGCCGTATCCGGGTCACCAGCGCAGGCGCGGGTCGGTGACGATCTCCTCCAGCGTCTCCAGCGGGATCCGCGGCGTCAGGTCCCCGAGGGCGAAGGCCGTCACCTGCCCGCCGGTCCAGACGTAGTGGACACGGTGGTACTCGGCCAGCGTCACGAGCAACCCACCGTCGGAGGTGCGCTCCTGGACGCACGGCGACTCGTCCATCCCGCTGCTGCCTGACTGCGCCGCCCACCACCGGCAGTAGTCCTGCTCGAGGGGCAGCCCTCCGTCGACCCGGTGGACCTCCAAGCCGAAGCCGTCGGCGTTCTCGTCGACGACCCCGGCTCCCGCCACCGTGGCCGGGTACCCCTCCCTGGGGAAGCCGTCGACCGGGACGTACGTGGGCTCGGGGATGCTCTCCACCGGTCCCAGCTCGTCCGCCACCGGCGGCCAGTAGTAGACGGGCACCTGGCCCACGCTCCACGCGAGCCTCTCTCCGAGCTCGACCCCCGCATCGGCGAGCACCTCCTCGGCCGCGGGGTAGAGGTCCGTCACCGGGCGCTCGGCGACCTGCACGGTCGCCTGGTCCGTGGGCTCGGTCGGGGACGGCCCCGCGGGCGGGGCGGACCGGTCGTCCCCGAGGGTCTGCGTCAGCACCCCGGTGAACGCCACCCCCGCCACGACGACCGCCGCGGCGACCCCGGCGACCACCCGGCGTCGGCGGACCTGCCCGCGCCCGGCGTGCAGGACGCCGTCGAGGTCCGGTCCCTGGGTCGGCGACAGCGCGTCTCCCTGCCGCCGCAGCGCGTCGACCGTGCCCCGCAGCTCCGCGGGGACGTCGTCCCTGAGGTCGCTCACCGGCGCCCACCTCCCTTCGTGCGCTTCGGACGCCGACAGGCCGGGCCGCCGTCCGCGTCGTCCAGCCGCCCGCGCAGCAGCCGCAGCGCGTCGTGCGTGGTGCTCTTCACCGTCCCTGCGCTGATGCCGAGCGCCTCGGCCGTGCCCGCCACGTCGACGTCCTCGAGGAACCGCAGGACGACGACGGCGCGCTGCCGGTCGGTCAGCCCGCGCAGGGCGTCGAGCAGCGGCAGCCGGTCCTCGACCTGGCGGTGCGGGTCGTGGCCCGAGGCGGCTCGGGTCGACGCGGCGACGTCGTCCGGACCGCCGGTGGCGACCTCGCGCCGCCGCGGCGAGCGGGCGGCGTCCAGGTGGCAGCGGACGAGGATCCGCCGCAGGTACGCGCGCGGGTCGTCCGCGGCGCGGACCTTCCGCCAGTGCACGTACGCCCGCACCAGCGCCTCCTGCACCAGGTCGTCGCCGCGGTGCGCGTCCCCCGCGAGCGCGGTCGCCGTCCGCGTCAGCCACGGCATGCTCGCCGCCGCCAGCGCCCGGAAGCGCTCCTCCTCGGCCGCCCTCATGGCCCCACCCTGCCCGTCACACCCTGAGGACGTGCGGGCGGGCCGGTCCGGTTGGGTGCGCCGGCGAACCCGTCAGCCGGCGCGGCGGTCGGGCGCCGCGGGCAGCACCGACTCCAGGACGGCGACCAGACCGTCGTCCCGCACGTGGCCGGTGACCTCGTCGGCCGCCGCGAGCGCCTCCGGCACGGCGTTGCCCATCGCCACCGCGCGGCCGGCCCAGGCGAACATCTCCAGGTCGTTGCGCCCGTCCCCGACGGCGACGGTGCGCGACGGGTCGACGCCGAGGGCGCGCGCGACCTGCGCGAGCGCGCTGGCCTTGCTGACGCCGTCGGGCGCGATGTCGAGCCACGCCGTCCAGCCGACGGCGTAGTTGACGCCGTGCAGGCCGACCTTCTCGGTGAGCTCGAGGAACTCCTCGGGCGTGTGCTCGGGGCTGCGGACGACGACGCGTGTCGCCGGCTCGTGCAGCAGCTCCTCGAACGGGACGACGCGCAGCTCGCCGACGAGCTCGTCGTCGGGGAAGGGGCCGGACAGCCGGAAGCCGGTGCCGGTGTCCTCCACGGCGTACGCGGCGGTCGGCAGGTGCTCGCGCAGCAGCCGCAGCGCCGGCGCCGGGTCGAACGTGACGACCTCGACGACCTCGTAGCCGTTCTCCAGCGACGGGTCGAGCCGGACGGTCACCGCCCCGTTGCTGCACACCGCGTACCCGTCGACGAGGCCGAGGCGGTCGAGGATCGGCAGCGTCGCGACGAGCGAGCGCCCGGTGGAGATGACGACGTGCACACCGCAGTCGGCGACCGCGCGGACGGCGTCGCGCACGGTGTCGGACATGAACTCGTCGAAGTCGATGATCGTGCCGTCGACGTCGAGCGCCACGAGGTCCGCTGTCGGCCTCGTGGCGGCGAGCTGGGCACGGGCCGTCGACGTCACCCACCAACCGTAACCGCCGCGCGTGCGTGGTCCGGACCGTCGACGGGAACCGTCACCCGGTGGCCGCACCCCGTTCACGAATGTCGCAGGTGCCGCAGGAGGCGCCGTCCCGGCGGCTCAGACCGGCTCGATGACTTCGAGGCCACCCAGGTACGACCGCAGCGCGGCCGGGACGACCACGGACCCGTCGCCCTGCTGGTGGTTCTCGAGGATCGCGACGAGCCAGCGCGTCGTGGCGAGCGTCCCGTTGAGGGTGGCGACGGTGCGCGTCCCGTCGTCCGTGCGCTCCCGGACGTTGAGGCGGCGGGCCTGGAAGGTCGTGCAGTTCGACGTCGACGTCAGCTCGCGGTACCGCTGCTGGGACGGCACCCACGCCTCGCAGTCGAACTTGCGGGCGGCGCTCGACCCCAGGTCGCCCGCCGCGGTGTCGATGACCCGGTAGGGGACCTCGACGGCGGCGAGCACGTCCTCCTCCCAGCCGAGCAGCCGCACGTGCTCGGCCTCGGCGTCCTCCGGGCGGCACCAGCTGAACATCTCCACCTTGTGGAACTGGTGGACGCGCATGATGCCGCGGGTGTCCTTGCCGTAGGACCCGGCCTCCCGGCGGTAGCAGGCGGACCAGCCGGCGTACCGCAGCGGGCCCTCGGACAGGTCGACGATCTCGTCGGAGTGGTACCCGGCGAGCGCGACCTCGGAGGTGCCGACGAGGTACAGGTCGTCGGCCTCCAGCCGGTACACCTCGTCGGCGTGCGCGCCGAGGAACCCGGTACCGGCCATCACCTCGGGGCGCACCAGGGTGGGCGTGATCATCGGGGTGAACCCGGCGGCCACGGCCTTGTCCATCGCCAGGTTGAGCAGCGCCAGCTCCAGCCGGGCGCCGATCCCGGTGAGGAAGTAGAACCGCGCCCCGGACACCTTCGCTCCGCGGCCCATGTCGACCGCCCGCAGCAGCTCGGCGAGCTCGAGGTGGTCCCTCGGCTCGAACCCGTCGGCGGCGAAGTCGCGCCGGGCGCCGACCTCCTTGAGGACGACGTAGTCCTCCTCGCCCCCGACCGGGACGCCGGGCACGACGACGTTCGGGATCCGCCAGACCAGCTCGTCGAGCCGGGCCGCGGCCTCGTCGGCGGTGGCCTGCGCCGCCTTGACCCGCTCGGACAGGTCCTTCGCCTGCGCGACGAGGGCCTGCTTGTCCTCGCCCTTGGCCTGGGCGACCCGCTTGCCGAACGACTTCTGCTCGGCGCGCAGCTGCTCGAACGACGACAGCGCGGCCCGGCGCTCCGCGTCCGCCGCGAGGACGGCGTCCACGAGGGACTCGTCCTCACCGCGGGCGCGCTGGCTGGCGCGGACGACGTCCGGGGTGTCACGGAGCAGGCGCAGGTCGATCACCGGGCGAGGGTATCGCCGCGCGCCGCGGCGGGTCGGTGACGCACCCCACGGGCGTCCGGGCGGCGCTGGGCGAGCCGCCTCGCGCGCACCCGGCTACGTTGCGGGCGTGAACGACGCGGGTGTGCTCGAGGTGGCCGGGGTGCTGGCCGCCGTCACGGTGTTCGCGCTGGCGGTGACCTGGGTCCTCGGGCTGTCCGACCCCACGTCCCGGACCGGCACCAGCCGCACCCGCAGGGGCGGTCGGCGCAGGTCGGCACCGGCGCCCGACCCGAGCACCCGCATCGAGGCCGACGAGGCCGACCGGCCGCTGCCGGCCGTGGTCGTGAACCCGACGAAGTTCGACGACCTGGACGCGGCCCGCCGCACCATCACCCGCGCCTGCGAGGACGTCGGCTGGTCCGCCCCGCTGTGGCTGGAGACCACGCCGGACGACCCGGGCGTCGGCCAGGCGCGCGAGGCGGTGCGGCGCGGCGCCGACGTCGTGATGGCCTGCGGTGGGGACGGGACGGTCCGCTGCGTCGGCGAGGCGCTGGCCGGCACCGGCGTCGCGATGGGCCTGCTGCCGGCCGGCACGGGCAACCTGCTCGCACGCAACCTCGACATGGACCTCGACGACCTGGCCGGGGCCACCCGCACCGCGCTGACCGGCGACGACCGGCCCATCGACGTCGGGCGGATCGCGGTCGACGACGGCGAGGAGCAGGTCTTCCTCGTCATGGCCGGCCTCGGCTTCGACGCGCAGGTGATGGCCCACGCGCCGGAGGCGCTGAAGGCGAAGGTCGGCCCCATCGCCTACACCGTGTCGGGGCTGCGCAACCTCAAGGGCGAGCAGAGCCGGGTCCGGATCGGCGTCGACGACGACGAGGAGCTGCGCCGCCGGGTGCGCACCGTCCTCATCGGCAACTGCGGCAAGCTGCTCGGCGGCCTGGTCCTCATGCCGGACGCCGAGGTGGACGACGGGTGGCTGGACGTCGTGTCCATCGCGCCCGAGGGCATCATCGGCTGGGCCGCGGTCGCGGGCCACGTCATCACCCGGCAGCGCAAGGGCCACGGCCGCGTCGAGCACTGGCGGGGCAAGGCCATCACCGTCCAGTCCCTGGAACCGCAGCCGGCGCAGCTCGACGGCGACCCGATCGGCGACGTCCGGTCCCTGCGGGTCCGCGTCGACGAGGCGTCGCTCCTCGTGCGGGTGCCCGCCGGTGACCCGGCGAGCGGGCCGGCGCGGCCCGGGCACGCCTGACGACGGGCGTGGACGCCAGCGCCCGCACCGTCGCGGGAGCGCACCGTGGCTGAGCGCCGGCCCGCGGCCCTGCACGCGCTGCGCCTGGCGGCCGTCCCCGCCGGGGCCTGGCTGGCGGTGCTGCTCGCCGTGGGCTGGCTGGTCGGCGGACCCGGTGGTGACCTGGTCGCCGCGGAGGACGCCGTGGTCCGCGACCTGGAGGCCGGCCGGACCCCGCTCTGGGACGACGTCACGCACGTGGCGTCGTGGACGGCGAACACGGGCACCGTCGTGCTCGGCGGCCTGCTGGTGGGCCTGCTGCTGCGCCTGGCCCTGCGCGACTGGCTGCCGGCGCTGCTGCTGTGGGCCGGCGTCGCCACGCAGTCGGCCCTGTTCCTCACCACCACCCTGGTGGTGCAGCGGGCCCGGCCGGACGTCGAGCAGCTCGACCCGGCACCGCCGACGTCCAGCTTCCCGTCCGGCCACACGGGGGCCGCGACGGCGTTCTGGCTGGGGCTCGCCCTCGTGGTCGTGGAGCGGGTCGGGCGCCGCTGGCTGCGGGTGGTCCTGCTGCTGGGGATGCTGCTGCCCCCGCTCGCGGTGGGCGCGGCGCGGGTCTACCGGGGCATGCACCACCCGAGCGACGTGGTGGTCGGCGTGCTCAACGGCACGGTCGCCGTCCTGGTCGTGCGGTACGCCGTGCTGGCCGGGCACGACGGCCGCCGTCCGCGCCGGGCGCAGGTCCTGCCCCTGAGCGACGCGACGGGTGGCGCCGCGGTCAGCCCACCCGGCCCTCCCGCAGCCGCGCCACCCACGCGTGGGCGTCGGTGAACGCGCGGTCGCTGGTCCCCGGCTGGACGCGGTGCGACCGCCCGTCCGCCGTCGGGTACGACCCGAGGAACTTCACCTGCGAGCAGAACCGGTGCAGCCCCACCAGCGCCTCGGCCATCCGGGCCTCGGCGACGTGCCCCTCCGCGTCGATCGCGAAGCAGTACTGACCGAGGGCGTCGCCCGTGGGGCGCGACTCGATCCGTACCAGGTTGATCCCGCGCACCGCGAACTGCTCCAGCAGCGCCAGCAGGCCGCCGGGGTGGTCGTCCGGCTGGTAGGCGACGATCGACGTCTTGTCGGCACCCGTCGGCGGCGGGGGCGGAGCCGGCCGCGACACCAGCAGGAAGCGCGTCACGGCCGAGGGGTTGTCGCCGATGTCGGCGGCCAGCGTCACCAGCCCGTACGTCTCGGCGGCGATGGGGGCGCACAGCGCCGCCTCGTAGCCGACGTCCGCCGGGTCCGGCGCCTCACCCAACCGCGCTGCAGCGCCGGCCGTCGACAGGCCCGGGACGTAGCCCGCGCCGGGCAGGTTCTCCGCCAGCCAGCCGCGGCACTGGGCGTGCCCGTGCGGGTGGGTGCTGACGTTGCGCACGTCGGCCAGCGTGGTGCCCGGGCGGGCGGCCAGCACGAACGACACCGGGACGACGACCTCGCGCACCACGACGAGGGGCTCCCCGGCGGTCAGCGCGTCGAGCGTGGCGGACACCCCGCCCTCGACGGAGTTCTCGATCGGCACCATCGCCGCGTCCACGTCACCGGAGCGGACGGCGTCCAGGGCCAGCGACTGGTTCGCGAACGGCACCAGCTCGCCGCGCGCGGCCGCCGGCACTTGCCGCAGCGCCATCTCCGTGAACGTGGCCGCCGGCCCGAGGTACCCGAAGCGGCTCGGCGGGACCCCAGGCATCAGCGCGCTCCTCTCGAGCGGTCGGTGGCCGCCGCGACGGCCTCGAGCTCCTCGTCGGACAGCGGGTGCTCGCTGGCGCCCCCGACGAGGGACTTGGCGACGGTGCGGCTCTCCGAGCGGCCGGCGATCGACGTCAGCAGCATGCCGTTGCCGGCGTCGTCGACGAGGGCGGCGGAGAACGACGTGCGGCCGCCGGCGTCCCCGGGCGCGACGAACCGGACGACGGCGACGTGCCGCAGGGACGCCGCGACGTCGGCCCGGGTGCCCTCCAACCGCTCGCGGAGCGCGTCGAGCTGCCGGCGCTGCTCCAGCAGCTCCTCGGACTGGCGGGCGACCACGTCCAGCACGTCGGCCGAGCGCCCGCCACCGCGCAGGACGACGAGCGCGCGACGCACCCGGGTCAGCCGCGCCTGGGCGCCGACGGCGACCGCGAGGCCCGCGAGGGCCAGCAGCAGCGCGAGCGGGCCCAGCCAGGTCGCGGTCGTGGCGTCGTCCAGCACGACCGCAACCTAGCGTGACCGGGCGTCAGCAGAGCAGGTGGATCCAGTCGGCGCGGTCGTTGGCCCACCCCACGCTGGACGCCGACGCGTACCCGTACTCGGTCCACAGGACCGTCGAGGACCCGTCACCGACCCGGGTCCACTGGCCGCGGTTGTTCACCCAGGACGACGCCTGGTTGGCGAACCCGTACGAGCCCAGGCTCTGGCGGTACCCGCAGCTGCGGAACTGCAGCATCCGGCCGCCGTACCAGCTGTGCTCGAACAGGCAGGACCAGCCGCCACCGCAGGACCCGGCCGAGGCGGTGGCACCGCGCTCCTGCGGGTCCGGCAGGGTCAGGACGACGTCCCCACCCTCCCACGCCACCGACCGCGGTCCGACCTGCGTGGCGTCGGGGTGCTCGGCCAGCAGCGCCGCGACCTGGGCCGCGACGTCCGCACCGGACTTGTCCACCGGCTCCAGCGACGGCCCCGCCGACGCCGGCGCCGCCAGCACGCCGGTCGTCAGCAGCGCCGCGGCGGCGACCGCCGCCAGCCGCGGGCGCACCCGGCCCCGGCGACCCCCCGTCACGACCCGTCCCCCGACCCGTCCCCCGTGACCTGCCCTCATCCGTCGTCCTCTCCCACGGCGTCGCCGTCCACCGGCGCCGGTCGGCCTGTGCGCCGACCGTACTGCGAGGGACGTCACTCGTGGCAGGTTCGGTTCCCGTCCCTGCGGCGGGACGGGTCGACGGGGAGTGCGAGCGGACCGGGGGGCGGGTCGTCGCGGCGGTTCCGGCGGCGGACCCGTCGCGTCAGCGGAACGCGGTGTAGGACACGACCGCGGGCACCTCCACGTCCAGCTCGCCGGCGTCCCGCGTCAGCCAGGACTCGATCGACAGCACCTCCCCGCTGCCCGGGTCGAGGACCACCACGGTCCGCGTGGGCAGGCCGCTCACGTCGCTGTCGGCCGCGAGCGCCACCCCGGCACGACCGAGCCGGTCCGTGGTCGAGCCGAGGACCCGCAGGCCCTCGGTCCCGGCCAGCACCTCCACCAGCGCGGCCCGCTGGGCCGCCGTCAACCGCCACTCGCGGTGCAGGTCCCCGACGGCGGTGAGGACGGCGGTCGCGTCGTCACCCGGGCTCCCCTCCGACCCGGGTGGCGACGCGACCGCGAGGTAGGCCCGCAGCGACGCCGCGTCGGCCGGCGGCTCCTGCGGGAAGCGCACCGCGAGGCCGCCGGCCGGCACGGTCTCCGCGCGCAGGGTCGCGCCGGGCGCCACGTCCGGACCGCCCTCCCGGTAGGCCTCCCGGTGCGCCTCCGTGGGGAACCACGGCTCCCCGACCGTCACCCGCACGGTGCCGGACCCGTCGCCGCGCCAGCTCAGCTCGGACTCCTGCGGCAGGACGGCGGACGTCACCTGCTCGCCGGCGACGCGGCTGGACAGCGACCACTCGCGCCACGCGGCCTCGCGCTGGGCGGACTGGGGGCCGGTCGCCTCGCGCGCTCGCTCCGCGACACCGGCGAGGGTCGCCTCCCGGCTGCCCGTGCCCGGCAGCGCGACCCCGTCGGGGTCCGGCGGGACGACGTCCAGCAGCGGCGGGGTCGCGGCCACCGCCGGGGCCCCGCCACCGAGCACCTGCCCGGCGCCGAGGGCCAGGGCGACGGCGAACGCCGCGGCCCCGGCGGCGACCGCCGCCCACCGGGTCCGCCGGCGGGCCGCCACCGGGGCGCCCGCGACGAGCCGGTGCAGCTCGCTCTCCGCCCGGGCGTCCAGCAGGGAGTCGCCCAGCAGCGGGTGGTCGCGGGGCACGGGGTCGGCACGGCGCAGCATCGCCAGCTCGTCGGTCACCGGCTCCTCCTCAGGGTGTGGACCAGGTCGGGGTCGGAGTGCAGGACCTCGCGCAGGCGCTGGCGGGCCCGGTGCAGCCGCATCGCGGCGGCCGACCGGCTGACCGACAGGGCGTCCGCGAGGTGGTCGGTCCCGAGCTGCTCCCACGCGGCGAGCCGCAGGACCTCCTGGTCGGCGGGCGAGAGCCGCTCCATGGCCGAGCGGACCCGCTCCTCGGGGTCCGGGTCGACCGGTTGGTGCAGCTCCTCGGGTGACGGGTGGCTGGCCGCCGTCGCCGGCGCGGGCCAGCGCTCGGCGGACAGCCGTCGCTCCAGCCGGGCACGCCGCGACCGGCCCCGGAGCTCGTTGGCGACGACGTTGCGGGCGACGACGTACAACCACGGCAGCGGCTCGGCGGGCACGGCCCGGCGGCGGCGCCACGCCACGACGAACACCTCGGCGGTGAGGTCGCGGGCGGCGTCGCCGGTGCTCCCGAGGCGTCGCGCGACGTAGCGGGCCACGTCCCAGTAGTGGGCGCGGTACACCGCCTCGAAGCGCTGCTCGGGGGTCACACCCGGCCTGTGTCCGGACCGTCCGACGGATTCACCGGGCCGCTCGTCCTCGTCCACGACCCCATCCTCTCCCCGCGCGGCGTCCGCGCCCCACGTGCCCGGCCGGCGCGGTCCCGGGCGGGCGGGACCGGTCCCCGGCACTACCCTCGGGACGTGCAGCACAGCCACCCCACCGAGCCCGGCCCCGGCTACCTCGACGTCGGGTTCGCCCGGCTCGACACCGACCGGCACGCCCGCACCGGTGACCCCGAGTGCGTGTACGGCCAGGGCAAGACCCCCGAGCAGGTCGCGACGGCGCTGGCGCACCTGCACGCCGCCCACCCGGACCGCGCGGTGATGGCGACCCGGCTCTCGGACGGCGCCCGCGGGGTGCTGCGCGAGCGCCTCCCGCACGTCCACGTCGACGAGCTGGCGCGGGCCGCGTACGTGGGTCCGCTGCCGGCGGCCCGCGGCCTGGTCACGGTCGTCTCGGCCGGCACCGCGGACCTGCCGGTCGCCGCGGAGGCGGCGCTGACCGCGCGCGTGCACGGCGTCGAGGTGGACGAGGTCCACGACGTCGGGGTCGCCGGCATCCACCGGCTGCTGTCCGCGCACGAGCGCCTGGAGCGCGCCGACTGCCTCGTCGTCGTCGCCGGGATGGAGGGCGCGCTGCCCAGCGTCGTCGGGGGCCTGACCGGGGTGCCGCTGGTCGCCGTCCCCACCGCCAGCGGGTACGGCACCGGCGCCGGCGGGTACGCGGCGATGCTGGCGATGCTCAACTCGTGCGCCCCGGGCGTCGTCGTCGTCAACGTCGACAACGGGTACGGCGCCGCCGTGCACGCGGCGCGGGTGGCCCGCCGCGCCTACCACCTCGCCGACGGCGCGGAGCGGACCCGGACCGCGACGGGCGCGGGCGACGCGTGATCGGCTGGTTCGACTGCGCCTCCGGCGCCAGCGGCGACATGCTGCTGGGAGCCGTCGTCGGTGCGGGGGTGGACGTCGCGGTGCTGCAGGACGCGGTGGACGCCGTCGCTCCGGAACCCGTGCGGCTGCGCGCCGAGCGGGTCGAGCGATCCGGGCTGGCCGCCACCCGCGTGCACGTCGAGGGGACGGACTCGACCACCCACCGGACCCTGGCCGACGTCCGGTCGCTGCTCGCCGCCGGTGGCCTCGACCCGGCCGTGCGCGACCGCGCCCTGGCCGTGTTCGAGCGGCTCGCGTCGGCCGAGGCGGGCGTGCACGGGACGACGCCGGACGAGGTCCACTTCCACGAGGTGGGCGCGCTCGACGCGATCGCGGACGTCGTCGGCGCGTGCGCCGGCCTGCACGCCCTCGGCCTGTCGGGGCTGGCCGCGGGCACCGTGGCGGTCGGCGGCGGCACCGTCGCGGCCGCGCACGGCCGGCTGCCCGTCCCCGGTCCCGCCGTCGTGGAGCTGCTGCGCGGCGTCCCCACCCGCGGCGGGCCGGTGGACGTCGAGCTGACCACGCCCACCGGCGCGGCGCTGCTCGCCGAGTGGGTCACCTCCTGGGGTCCGCAGCCCGCGATGGCCGTCGCCGTCCAGGGCGTCGGGGCCGGCGGACGGGACCTGCCCGACCACCCGAACGTGCTGCGGCTGCTGGTCGGCGAACCCCTGGCGCCCGGGCAGGCCGCCGGCGGCACCGGCGCGGGCGGCGCCGACGGCGCGCCGTCCGACCCCGTGGTCGTGGAGACCAACGTCGACGACCTCGACCCCCGGGTGTGGCCGTCCGTCGTCGCCGCCCTGCTGGACGCCGGCGCGTCCGACGCGTGGCTGACCCCCGTCCTGATGAAGAAGGGCCGGCCCGCGCACACGCTCTCCGTGCTCACCGCGCCCGGGCACCTCGACGCCGTCGAGCGGGTCGTCCTCACCCACACCACCGCGATCGGCCTGCGCCGCCACCGGGTCGGCAAGCGGGCCCTCGAGCGCCGCACCGCGACCGTGGACGTCGACGGCCACCCCGTGGACGTCAAGCTCGCCGTGCTCGACGGCGCCGTCGTCAACGCCCAGCCCGAGTACGAGCACGCCGCGAGCGCCGCCCGGGCGCTGGGCCTGCCGGTCAAGGTCGTGCTGTCCCGGGCCGGGGCGCTGGCCACCGAGCTGCTGGGTCGCGAGCTGCTGGGTCGCGAGCTGCTGGGCCCCGAGCTGCTGGGCCCGGCGGCGGACGACGCGACCTGAGCGCGTAACGTCACGCCCGCCATGGACCTCGCCGTCGCGCTCGCCGCCCTGCTCGTCATCGTCCCGGTGGAGCTGCCCGACAAGACGTTCGTCGCGACGCTCGTGCTGTCCACCCGCTACCGGCCGCTGCTGGTGTGGATCGGCGTCGGTGCCGCGTTCGCCGTGCAGACCCTCATCGCCGTCACCGCCGGCGGCCTGCTCGCCCAGCTGCCCCGCGCACCCGTCACCGCCGCGGCGATGCTGCTGTTCCTGGCCGGCGCCGTGCTGCTGTGGCGCTCCGCCCGCGGCGCCGACGAGGCCGAGGCCGAGGCGGAGGAGGAGTTCGCCGGGCGGGTCCGGGCCGGCGCGACCGGCCTGCGGGTCGTCGGGACGAGCTTCCTCGTGCTCTTCCTCGCCGAGTGGGGCGACCTCTCCCAGCTGCTGACCGCCGGCCTGGTCGTCCGGTTCGACGACCCCGTGTCGGTGTTCGCCGGGTCCTGGACGGCGCTGCTGCTGGTGTCCGGCACGGCCGCCCTGCTCGGCCGGGCCCTGCTGCGGCGGATCCGCCTGGCCACCGTGCAGCGGGTCGGCGCGGGCGTGTGCCTGCTGATGGCGGTCGTCACCGGGCTGGAGCTGGCCGGGGTGCCGCTGCCCGTCTGATGCCCGTCTGATGCCCGTCTGATGCCCGTCTGATGCCCGTCCGACCCGCGCCCGTCACCGGTCCTCCACAGGCCGGGCACGCCGCGGCACCGGGTGGCCCACCGGGCGTCACTAGCCTGGGCAGGTGCCCCCGCCCTCCCTGCCTGCCGTGCGCACCGCTGCCCCGCGGCTGGCGCGCCGGTCGCGGGTCGCGCGCCCGGTCGCGGCGACGGTTGCGCTCGCGGTCCTGCTGACCGCGGTCGTCACGGGCCTGCTGACCGGGCCGCCGGCCTCCGCCGCAGGCCCCGGCGGGCGCCTGACGGCGACGTCCGCGCCCGTGCCCGGACCCGTCGTCCTCGTCGGCGTCAACGGCGTGCGGTGGGACGACGTCGACCCGGAGCTGACCCCCGCCCTGTGGTCCCTGCTGCAGGAGGGCTCGGTCGGGACGGTGGCCGTGCGCTCCGTCCGCTCGTCCACGTGCCCCGTCGACGGCTGGCTCGCCGTCAGCGCCGGACGACGGCTCGCCGACGACCTCGCCTCCGGTGCGTGCCAGCGTCCGGTGCCGCCCCTGACCGCCGGCCGGCTCCCGGCCTGGCGCCGGTACGTGACCCAGGCCGAGGAGCAGTCCTTCGACGCCCGCCCCGGCCTGCTCGGCGACGCCCTGGCCCGCGGCGACGTCGACGTCGTCGCCATGGGCCCCGGCGCGGCCGTCGCCACCGCCACCGGCGAGGGCCGGGTGGTCGGTCGCTACCTGCCCCGCCCGACGTCCACGGCGGCGCTCGCCGCCGACCTGGCGGGAGTGCTCGCCGACGCACCGGACCTGCTCGTCGTCGACGCCGGGGAGGTCCGCGACCCCGACGACCTGCCCGCCGACGACCGCGACCGGCTGCGCGGGGCGCGACCCGACCAGGTGGCGCGGGCCGACGCCGTCGTGGCCGAGGTCCTGGCCGCCGTGGGCGACGACGCGACGGTCCTGGTGGGCTCGCTCGCGGACTCCGGCCGCACGCCGCACCTGGGGTACCTGGCCGCGACCGGTCCCACCGCCGAGGGCGACCGCTTCTCCGGCACGCTCCTCGGGTCGCGCTCCACCCGGCAGGACGGCGTCGTCCAGGCCACCGACCTCACCCCGACGCTCGTCTCCCTGCTCGGCCTGCCGACCCCCGGCGGGCTCGTGGGGGCGCCGGTGCAGGAGCTCGACGCGACCGCGGCCACCCCGCAGGAGCTGTACCGCAAGGTGCTCGACCTCGACGAGAGCGCCGCCGCCGTCAAGCGCCTGATCCCCCCGTTCTTCCTCGGCCTGGTCCTCGCCGAGCTGCTCCTGTACGGGCTCGCCGCCCTCGCGCTGAAGGTGCAGTGGGGCGGCCCCGAGGGGCGTCGTCCGGTGCTGCGCTGGCTGCGCCGCGTCGCGACCGTGTTCGCGTGCGTGCCGGCCGCGACGTTCCTGGCCAACCTCGTGCCGTGGTGGCGGGCCGAGAGCGACCTGCTCGCCGTGGTCGCCGTCACCGGGTTCTGGACGCTGCTCATCGCCGCCGTGGCGATGCTCGGCCCGTGGCGCAGCCGCCGGCTCGGGCCGTTCGGTGCGGTCGCGGGGATCACCGCCGGCGTCCTGGCGGTGGACGTCGCGACCGGCTCGCACCTGCAGCTGTCCAGCCTGATGGGGCAGCAGCCGCTGGTGGGGGGACGGTTCTACGGGCTCGGCAACCAGCAGTTCGCGCTGTTCGCGACCGGGTCGCTGCTGCTGGCGACCGCCCTGGCCGACGCCGCCCTGCGCGTGGACCGGCGCCGGGCGGCCGTCGCGATCGTCGCCGGGATCGGCCTGGTCGCCGTGGTCGTCGACGGGACGCCGGGGATCGGCAGCGACTTCGGGGGACCGCCCGCGATGGTCCCGGCTTTCGCCGTCCTCGCGCTGCTCGTCGCCGGCGTCCGGCTGACGTGGCGGCGGCTGCTCGCGGTCGGCGCCGGGACGCTCCTCGTGGTGGCGGCGCTGTCCCTGCTGGACTGGATGCGCCCCGCGCAGAACCGCACCCACCTCGGCCGGTTCGTCGACACGCTGCTCGAGGGCGGGGCGTGGCCGGTCATCGAGCGCAAGCTCGAGCAGAACTGGAACATCCTCACCGGCAGCGAGATCAGCCTGCTCGTGCCGTTCGGGGCGGTGTTCGTCGGCCTGGTCCTGATGCGACCCGTGGCGTGGGGGGCACCGGCCCTGCAGCGCACCTACGAGTACGCGCCCACCCTGCGCCACGGGCTGGTCGCGCTGCTGGTGATGCTCGCGATCGGGTTCGCCGTGAACGACTCGGGCACCGTCGTCCCCGCGATCGGTGGCGTGCTCGCCGTGCCGCTGCTCATCGCGGCCAGCGTGCGGACGCTGGAGCTCGCGGACGCCGAGACGACGGTCACGAGCCCCGGTCCGGACGGGGCGAGGGGGCCCGCCGCGCCCCGACCGGGCGCTGGTCCCGACCCCGCCGGAGGGGCGTCCCCGGACGTGACGAGCGCACCGCGAGGGTGAGGACCGCCGCGCTGACCAGCCACGGCGCGACGTCCGCCCTGAACGCCAGCGTCAGCTGCTCGACCTGCGGGGACAGGCCGACGACGCGGCCCGGGACGTACGCCACGGCCAGCACGGTGGCGCGGGCCAGCACGGCGCCGTCCAGCCAGCCGGTGGTCGCGGTCGCCCCGAGCAGGGCCAGCGGCGCCCACACCAGCACGTCGTACCAGGGCAGGGCGTAGGGCGCGGTGAGCAGCCACGCCGCACCGAGCACCCAGGTGGCCCGCACGGCGCTCGTCGTGGCGGCGTCCGCTCCCGCCGCCGGGACGGACCGGACGGCGCGTGCGAGCAGCACCGCGAGGACGGCGGCGACGACGACGCTGGCCGCGCCGACCAGGGCACGCGTCGGCTCGGTGCCCAGCGACGGGTCCAGGGCGTCGGCGACCGGTCGCCACGGGGTCGCCAGGGACACGTAGCGGCGCGCCCGCTCGAGCTGGTCGTAGACGTGCGCCCCTGCCCACAGGTGCGCCGGGACGAGGACCACCGCGGCGCCGACCAGCCCCAGCCCGACCGTGCGGGCCCACCCCGCGCCGCCGCGCAGCCGGAGGCCCCACACCACGGCCAGCCCGACGAGGGCGAACGGCAGCTTCACGCCCACGGCCGCACCGAGCGCGGCGCCCGCCAGCACCGGGGAGCGCCGCAGCAGCAGGAGGGTGAGCACGACGAGCGCGACGCCGACGGTGTCGAGGTGGCTGCCGAGGACCGCCGGCCCGACGACCAGGGGGTTGAGCGTCCACAGCAGGGCGACCCGCCCGCGCGCCGTCGCGGTGGACCGTCCCGGCGGGCCGCGGCGGGCCAGCGCGTCGAGCGCCCACGCCGTGACCGCCCACGCCGCGACGACGAGCAGGTGCCACGCCCACACGGTCAGCCGCAGCGAGTCGCCGCCGACGTGCGACGCGGCCGCCTGGAGCGTCGTGGCGACGGGGCCGTAGATGCTGCGGGTGCCCGTCCACGGCGGCTCGGACGCCGACGCCACCGGGTCGCGGCCGTCGCGCCACTCGGTCGGCCGGTCGACGTACGGGTCGTCCCCGGCCGCGGCGATCCGGCCGTAGGCGGCGTAGTTGAGGTGGTCGCCCGAGCCGACGGGCGGCACGACCGCGACCGCCGTCCCGACGACGACGGCCGCGACGACCACCGCGCGGCGGTCGAGCACCGCGCCGCGCCGCAGCGCGAGCAGCCCGGTCGCGACCCCCGCCGCACCCGCGACGTAGGCGGCGACCAGGAGCAGCGTCACGACCCCGGAGCCCCACCCGAGGTCGGCCGACCACGCCGGGTGCCCGGCGGCGGGCCCGAGCCCGGGGACGGCGGCCGACTCACCGGCGAGCGCGACGACGAGGAGCAGGGTCAGCGAGACGGCGAGCAGGACCGCGGCGGTGCGGGTCGCCGCGGCCGACGCGTGGGCGGGGGCGAGCGGCGGCGTGGGTGCGTCGTCCACGTGGGTCAGCGGCGGGTCCGGTCCGGCCCCCCGGCCCCGCCCAGGAGCCGGCGAGCCCGGCGCGCCACGAGGGCGCGGGCCACGTCGCGGTACTGGGCGGCGCGGTGCAGCTGGGCGCGCAGGTCGGTGCCGGTGACCCGGTGGTGCAGGTCACAGGGGACCTCGGTGACCCGGTAGCCGCGCTGCAGCAGGTCGATGGTCAGGGCGGTCTCGACGCCCCAGCCGCGGGCCAGTGGCAGCGCCGCCTCGAACGCCTCGCGGGTCAGGCACCGCATCCCCGAGAGCGGCTGGGTGGGCGTCCACCCGGTCGCCTGCACGACGCCCTTGCGGGCCAGGTTCACCACGAGGCCGCGCCCGCCCCCGGGGGTCGCCTGCTTCGGCAGCACCGCGATCGTCATGTCCGCCTCGCCGGCCAGCACCGGTTCGGTGAGCGGCGCGGTGTTCACGGCGGTCTCGCCGAGGTCCGCGTCGACGAAGAGCAGCGCGCGGGGCTCGGGCCGGGCGTGCGCCTGCTCCAGGACGGCGACCGCCGCCGCCCCCGTCTCCATCGCCGCCGCCTTGCCGCGGTTGCGGGGGTGCTCGACGACGACCGCCCCCGCCTCGCGGGCCGCCGCCGCGGTGCCGTCGGTGCTGCCGTCGTCCACGACGACGACCAGGTCGGCGCCCGGGATGGTGCGGGCCGACCCGACGGTCGCGGCGATCCGGTCCGCCTCGTCCTTGGCGGGGACGACGACCGCGACCCCGGCTGCTGTGTGCGTCACCACCGCACCGTATCGACCCGTGGACACCGCCGCGCTGGTCACGGCAGCGGGCGGCCCACCATGATGTGCGGCGTGGACGAGGCGGCGGGCGAGGCGGCGGGCGAGGCGATCGACGAGGTGGCGATCCGGGACGAGTCGATCCGGTTGGGGCAGCTGCTCAAGCTCGCCGGGCTGGCCGAGGACGGCGCCCAGGCCCGGCTCCTCGTCGAGGAGGGTGACGTCCGCGTCGACGGCGAGGTGGAGACGCGGCGCGGCCGGCAGGTCCCCGTCGGGTCGGTGGTGACCGTCTACGAGCGGTCCGTGCGCGTCGTCCGGCCGTGACCGCGGCACCCCAGGACGTCCTCACCGAGGTCGTCCAGGCGTTCACCGACTTCGTGGAGGGCTACGTGGAGGCGACGCAGGAGTTCACGGTCGGCTGGGGGACGCTCGCGCTCATCAACGCGGTGCTGGCCCAGGGCAAGGGCCGGCGCGGGTGGGTGTGGTTCCTGCTGAGCCTGCCGTTCGGCCCGTTCGCGACGCTCGTGCTGGCCCTGCTCGCGACGATCGTCCACGACGACTCCGACCTGGACGACGGACGGGCCGACGGGCGGGCCGACGAGGCGCCGCACGACCCGTACGACGACTCGGAGCACCTGGCCGCGCAACGAGCCGCACGTCCGGCCCTCACGGACGAGCGTCCCCAGGCCTGATCCGGTCGGACGTTGCGCCGGCCCGCCGTCCGGGTGCCGACGCGCGCGTGGGCGGACCGGCCAGCAACTACCCTCGCCTGCCATGACGACCCACGACGACCAGCGCGCCCCGCACCGCGTCACGAGCGAGGTCGGCCGGCTGCGCACGGTGGTGCTGCACCGTCCCGGGACGGAGCTGCAGCGCCTGACGCCCCGCAACAACGACCGGCTGCTGTTCGACGGCATCCCGTGGGTCGCCCGCGCGCAGGAGGAGCACGACGCGTTCGCCGACGCGCTGCGCGAGCGGGACGTGGAGGTCCTCTACGTCAAGGACCTGCTCACCGAGGCGCTGGCCGTCGACGCGGCGCGTCGCGACGCGATCGCCAGCGCCCTGGCCAGCCCCTACCTCGGTGACGCGCTCGCCGGGCGGGTCCGCGGGTACCTCGAGGAGCTGGACGCCGCGACGCTGGCGGCGGTCCTCATGGGCGGCCTGCGCGTCGACGAGCTGAACGAGCGGCGCCCGGTCACCGAGCCCGGTCTGGTGACGACGCTGTCGGCGCCGGAGGACTTCGTCGTCGAGCCGCTGCCGAACCTGCTGTTCACCCGCGACTCCTCCGCGTGGATCGGGGACAAGGTCGCGGTGACGTCGCTGGCGATGCCGGCGCGGGAGCGGGAGACGTCCCTGACCCGGACCATCTACTCCCACCACCCCCGGTTCGCGGGCACCGAGCTGGTCTACGACCACACCCTGGAGCACGTCGAGGGCGGGGATGTCCTCGTCCTCAGCGAGGGTGTCCTGGCCGTCGGCACCGGCGAGCGGACCACCCCCGCCGGGGTCGAGCGGCTCGCGCGCCGCGCCTTCGAGGCGGGCGTCGCGCACACGGTGCTCGCCGTCCCGATCGCGCAGGAGCGCGCGACGATGCACCTGGACACCGTGTGCACGATGGTCGACGCCGACGCGGTCGTCATGTACCCGAACATCGCCCACGACCTGACCGCGCACACGGTCACCCCGGCCGGGGACGACGTCCACGTCACCCCGGACGCCCGGCCGTTCCTGGAGGCCGCCGCGGCCGCGATGGGCATCGACCGGCTGCGGGTCATCGACACCGGCCTCGACCCGGTGACCGCCGAGCGCGAGCAGTGGGACGACGGCAACAACACCCTGGCGGTCGCCCCGGGCGTCGTCGTGGCCTACGAGCGCAACGTGGAGACCAACGCGCGGCTCGAGGACCAGGGGATCGAGGTCGTGCGGCTGAGCGGCTCCGAGCTGGGCTCCGGCCGGGGCGGGCCGCGGTGCATGTCCTGCCCGGTGTCCCGCGACCCGCTCGGGTGATCTGAGCACCGGTACCCAGGATCACGGGGCCAGGGGCTCAACCCGGCCCCGTCGGCGGCCGACGATCCTGACGCCACGGCGGCGCACCCGGCGCCCCGCACCACTGGGGAGAGCATGGGCGAGCCAGCACGCAGGGTCGGGATCGTCGGCGCCACGATGAGCCTGCCGGAGCAGGTGATGACGACCGCGCAGGTCCAGCAGCGGGTCGAGGCCGAGTCCGGGGTGGGCATCCCCCGGCGGGTGATGGAGCACGTCACCGGCATCCGCACCCGCCGGGTCGCCCGCGACGACGAGTACGCGTCGACGTTCGCCGTCGCCGCCGCCCGGCAGGCGCTGGACGCCGGCGGGTACGCGCCGCAGGACGTCGACCTGCTGCTGTTCGCGTCCGCCACCCGCGACGTCACCGAGCCGGCCACCGCGCACGTCGTCCAGCACGAACTGGGCACGACCGGTCACTGCCTGGACGTCTCGAACGCCTGCAACAGCTTCGTCAACGGCATCGACCTGGCCCGGTCGATGGTCCTGGCCGGTCGCGCGCGGCGGGCGCTCGTCGTCACCGGGGAGACCCCGACCCGCTCGATCCGGTGGAAGGTCGGCTCCGTCCGCCAGGCCGTGGAGTCGTTCGCCGGGTACACCTTCGGGGACGGCGGCGCGGCCGTCGTCCTCGAGGAGGTCGAGCGCGGCGGGATCCTGCACGTCGACACGGAGACGCACAGCGAGCACTGGCAGGTCGGCGGCATCTTCGGCGGCGGGTCCCGGCACCCCCGCGACCCCGAGCACACGTACTTCACCGGTGCGGGATCCGAGCTGCGCGAGGTGTTCGAGAAGGTCGGCCCGTCCATCGTCGACCGCACCCTGGCCCGGGCCGGCACCGACTGGGACGGGATCGCGAAGGTCCTCGTGCACCAGGTGACGCGGCCGTACCTGGACCGGTTCGTCGAGGTCACCGGCGCCCCCGCCGACCGGCTCGAGGTCACCGTCGAGGACCTCGGCAACATGGCCAGCGCCACCCTCGGCGTCCAGCTCGCCCGGGTGTGGCCGTCGCTGGTCCCGGGCGACCGGGTGCTGCTCGTCGGCCTCGGCGGCGGCATCAGCGTGACGACCATGCTGTGGGAGCGGTCGTGATCGCCACCGAGGTGCCCGTGGTCGTCGTCCCGGCCTTCGACGAGGAGGAGCGGATCACGGCGACGCTGGCCGCGCTGGCCGCGCAGACGCTGCGGCCGGCGCACGTGGTGGTCGTCGACAACGCGTCCACCGACGGGACGGTGGCGGTCGTCGAGGCGTTCGCCCGGACCGCGCCGTTCGGGGTCACCGTCCTGCACGAGCCGGTGCGGGGTGTCGGCGCCGCCGTCGACACCGGCTTCCGGTGGGCGGTCGAGCAGGGCGCCACCCGCCTGGCGCGCACGGACGCCGACTGCCTGCCGGACCCGGGTTGGCTGGCCGCGGCCCGGGCCGGGTTCGACGACGGCGCGGAGATGGTCTGCGGGCACCTCGTCGCCCGCCGCGACGAGAACGGTCCCCTCGGGCGGGCGGGGTTCGCGTTGATGGTGCGCGCGGCGGCGCTGTTCGGGCGGGTGCGGCCGGCGCACCGCCGGCGGCCGGACGGCTCCCGGTACCTGGCGCCGTACCGGATGCACGCGGGCAACAACATGGCGATCACGGCCGACCTGTACGGGCGCTGCGGGGGGATGCCGCGCCGTCCGTCCCCCACGGACCGGGAGATGCTCAACCGGGCCCGCGCCCACTCGGCGGCGATCGTGCACCGCCGGGACATGGTGGTGGAGAACTCGACCCGGCGGATCGCCGCGTACGGCGTCGTCGGGTCGGCCCGGTGGTACCTCGACCGCGGCCCCGGGGCGCTCACCCCGGACCCGCGATGAGCACGCGTGCCGGTGGCCCGGCGACGACGGGGCTGCTCGCCGACGAGCTGCTCGACGCGCTGCGGCGGGACCCGGGCGCGCCGGCGCTGCTGACCACGGGACGGCGCGGGGCCGGCGTCCGGGTGACCCGCGGCGACCTCGCGGCACGCGCCGACGCGTGCGCCGCGGCCCTGCACGCCC
>NZ_BAAGTX010000028.1:0-50411 GCF_054781695.1 Thalassiella azotivora | reverse complement strand
GAACGGGTCGAGCGTGCAGATCTGGGACTGCAACCCGGGGCAGTCGAACCAGACGTGGGTGCGGGTGGGGGACTCCTACCGCAACCCGGCGTCGGGGCGGTGCCTGGACAACCCAGGTGGGCGGGACGTGACCGGGCAGCGGATCCAGATCTGGGACTGCCACGGCCAGTCCCCGCAGCGCTGGTCCCTACCCGGGGCCTGAGCTCGGCGTCCTGACCCCGACCGACCGGCCGGCGCGGCGCCCCACCACCCGGGCGCCGCGCCGGGCGGACGCCGCCTCGCGACGAGTCTCGACAACCCCCTTGCGCCACGCCCGGGCACGGGGTCAGGGTGATCGTCGTGGCTGCCCCAACGGATGTGGCGACGCCGGCCGGGGGCCGGGTCGCGGACGCGCCGCTCGAGGCCTACGAGCGCCTCGAGCCGTTCCGGTCGGAGCTGACCGGCTACTGCTACCGCATGCTCGGCTCGGTGTTCGACGCCGAGGACGCCGTGCAGGACACGATGGTCCGGGCCTGGAAGGGCCTCGACCGGTTCGAGGGGCGGGCGCAGCTGCGGTCGTGGCTGTACCGGATCGCCACGAACGTGTGCCTCGACGTGCTCAACGGCCGCAAGCGTCGCGCCATGCCGATGGACATGTCGCCCGAGGCGTCGCCACCGGTCATGGCCTCCCTCGGTGAGCCCAAGCCCCCCGGCACGTGGGTCGAGCCCGCCCCGGACGGGGCGGTGCTGCCCGAGGTCAGCGACCCCGCGGACGTCGCGGTGGCCCGCGAGTCGGTGCGGCTCGCCTTCGTCACGGCCCTGCAGAACCTGCCGCCGCGCCAGCGCGCCGTCCTGATCCTGCGGGACGTGCTGCGCTGGAAGGCCGACGAGGTCGCCACGCTGCTCGACGCGTCCACCGCGTCGGTCAACAGCGCACTCCAGCGGGCCCGCGCCACCCTCGCCACGCGCGACCTCGGTGAGGCGACGGCGACGACCCTGTCGGACGAGGCGCGCGACCTCGCCGACCGGTACGTCACCGCGTTCGAGGCGTACGACATCGACGCGCTGGTCTCGCTGCTGCACGAGGACGCCACCCAGTGCATGCCGCCGTTCGCCCTGTGGCTCCAGGGGCCGCAGGACATCGCCGCCTGGCACCTCGGCCCCGGCGCGGAGTGCCGCGGGTCGCGGATGGTGCCGACGTCCGCGAACGGGATGCCCGCCTTCGGGCAGTACCGGCCCAGCGGTCCCGGCGGCCGGCACGAGCCGTGGGCGCTGCAGGTGCTCGACGTGCGCGGCGGACGGATCCACCGGCTGCACGCCTTCCTCGACACGCGCCTGTTCGGGGTGTTCGGCCTGCCGGAGCACCCGGACGACGTCTGACGGCCGACGCCTCACGCCGAGCGACGGGACGTCGTCCGCCGTCGGGTCAGCCCTCGGAGACGCGCACGGCGAGCTTGCCGGCGACGTGGCCCTCCTGGCTCAGCCGGAAGGCGTCGGCCAGCTCCTCGAGCGCGAACGTGCGCTCCACGGGCACCCGAAGGTGCTCGGCGTGCACCATCTGCGACAGCCGGGTGAGGTCCTCGGCGCTGGGCCGCACCCACATCCACTGCCCACCGGCCTCGAGCACGCCCGGGTCGGCGATCGAGGCGTGCCGGCCGCCCTTCGCGAGCACCGACGTGGTGACGTCCACGACCCCGCCCACGAAGTCCGCGACGACGCTCACGCCGCCGGGCGCCAGCTCGCGCACCCGCCCGGCCAGGTCGTCGCCGTACTCGACGGGTTCCGCCCCGAGCGCGCGCAGGCGGTCGTGGTGGCGCGGGGACGCCGTCCCGATCACCCGCGCACCCAGCTGGCGGGCGATCTGCACGCCGAGGGACCCCACACCGCCGGACGCGCCGTGCACGAGCACCGTGTCCCCGCGGTCGGTGTCGAGCCGGGTGAGCAGCTGGTAGGCGGTCAGTCCGGCGAGCGGCAGCCCCGCCGCCTCGTCCCAGGTCGCGGTGTAGGGCTTGGGGGCGAGCGCGCGGACCGGCACCGTGACGAACTCGGCGAACGTGCCGCCGTGGACGTAGTCCTTGCGCGCGTAGGCGATCACCTCGTCACCGGGTGACCACTCGGGGGTGTCGATCCCGACCTGCTCGACGACGCCTGCCACGTCCCAGCCGGGGACGACGGGGAACCGCACGTCCATCAGGGCGTCCAGCCCACCGGCCATGAGCTTCCAGTCGACCGGGTTGACCGAAGCCGACCGGACCCGGACCAGCACCTCGCCCGGTCCGACCTTGGGTACGGGCTGCTCGGTGAGCTCGAGGACCTCGGGACCGCCGTAGCGGTCGTACGTCATGGCGCGCATCGTCGTCGGGGTCTCGGGTGACTGGGATGAGGCGGCCACGGTGCCCTCCGTCCGGTCGTCGACGTGACGGCGTCAGCGCCGTCCCCTGCGGTCCGAGCCTCGCGCGGGAGGCGGTCGCCCGCCATCCGAGGACAGCGGTTGAACCCAGCGCCTGAACGTGCTTTCATCGCCATATGACGATGAATTTGGAGCCAGGGCCTGCGGCGCAGGGCGACCTGACCGCCGCGGCGTGCCTGCTCAACGGCTTCAGCGACCGCTCGCGGTTGGTGATCGTGCAGCACCTGCTGCTGGGGGAGCACCGCGTCGTCGACCTCACCCGGCACCTCGGGCTGGCGCAGTCGACGGTCAGCAAGCACCTGTCCTGCCTGCTCGACTGCGGCCTGGTCACGGTCCGGGCGCAGGGGCGCTCGTCGTTCTACGCGCTCGCCCACCCCGAGGCGACGCTCGAGCTGCTCGCCGCCACGGAGCGGCTGCTCGTCCTCACCGGGGACGCCGTCACGTTGTGCCCGACGTACGGCGCCGGCGCGTCCGTCGCCGCCGGGCCGGCGATCCGGCCCTCGTCGGACGAGGTCGCGTCGTGACGGCGGCGCACGTGCACACCGCGGACCTGCCCGCGGCGGAGAAGGCCCGGCTGGGACGCCGCGCCCGCCTGCTCGCCGCGGCGTCCGTCGCGTACAACGGTCTGGAGGCGGTCATCGCCATCGCCGCAGGTGCGGTGGCGGGTTCGGTCGCGCTCGTCGGCTTCGGCCTGGACTCGGTGGTGGAGGTCTCCAGCGGCCTCATCGTCCTGTGGCAGTTCCGCCACCACCTGCCTGAGACCCGGGAGCGCCAGGCCCAGCGTCTGATGGCGTTCGCGTTCGGCGCCCTCGCCGCCTACGTGACGGTCGAGTCGGTGCGCGCGCTCCTCACCGGTGCCGAACCCGACGCCTCACCGGTCGGCATCGGCCTCGCCGTCGCCTCGTTGATGATCATGCCGTTCCTGTCGTGGGCGCAGCGGCGGACCGGCCGGCAGCTCGGGTCCCGCGCGGTGGTCGCCGACGGCACCCAGACCCTGCTGTGCACGTACATGTCCGCGGTGCTGCTCGCCGGGCTCGTCCTCAACGCCACGCTCGGCTGGGGCTGGGCGGACGCCCTCGTCGGGCTCGTCATCGCGGCGGTCGCCGCCCGCGAGGCGGTCGAGGCGTGGCGCGGGGACACCTGCGGCTGCGCGTCCGCCCCGGTGCGCTGACGCGTTGACCCGGTGGCGCGCTGGCGCCTCGTGACCCGCGCACCCTCCGCGACCTACTGATCGTCAGACCGATCTGGGGGTGATCACCCCCATCCCGGTCTGACGATCAGTGGGTGCGGGGGTCAGTCGGTGGGGTCGGCACCGCGGTGGCGGCGGGCCAGGAGGTAGCCCGCGCCGAGGATCATCAGCAGACCCAGGCCCCGCAGCGACAGGGCGACCGCGACCTGCCAGCCCTCGCTGTCGGTGACCAGGTCGGGGGCGGGTGCGACCGCCGACAGCAGCAGGACCCCCGCGACGACCAGCAGGGCGATCCCCAGGAGCTCCAGCACCGACCAGCGTCCCCCGACCCGCATGGGGCGGAACCTACCGAGCCCGCCGAGGTCGACGCGCGAACCGGACGCCGATCGTCCGGAACCCGTCCTAGCGTGCCGTCATGGACGACACGACCACCTCCCTGGACACGACCGTCACCGAGCCCCCGCTGGACGCCGGCGAGGTCGACACGATCCTGTTCTCCCTCGACCGGTCGCGCGCCCAGTTCGCCTGGAAGGTCCGGGGTCTGGACGCCGACGCGCTGCGCCGGGCCTTCCCGCCGTCCACCATGACCCTCGGCGGGCTGGTCAAGCACCTGGCCCAGGTCGAGGACGAGTTCGCCGACCTGCGGCTGCGAGGGCGACGCCCGCCGGAGCGGTGGCGGGCCGTGCTCGACGACCCGGACTGGGCGTTCACCAGCGCGGCCGACGACGACCCCGCGGAGCTGTACGCCGGATGGCAGCAGGCCGCCGAGCGCTGCCGGGCCGTGTGGCGGGAGCTGCTGGCCGACGGCGGCGGTGACCGGCTGTCCGACTGGGAGCCCGAGCCCGGGATGCGCCCCAGCCTGCGCCGCCTGGCCGCGGACCTGAAGGAGGAGTACGCCCGGCACACCGGCCACGCGGACCTCTTCCGCGAGGCCGTCGACGGCCTGGTCGGCGAGGACCCGCCGCAGGACTGAGCCGAGCCGCTCCCTCTGCTACAACTGCCGGGCCGCGGGCGACCGGCCCGCCGACCCGGGGGGCCACGTGCGTCACCGTCCTGCTGTCCTGCGAGCCGCCGTCGTGCTGCTGGCGTCCACCGTGCTCACCGCCTGCGGGGGTGACGGGTCGACGTCCGCGGACGCCACCGAGCCGCCGGCCACGCAGGCGCAGGACGACGCGCAGGACGGCGGCGAGGACGACGGCGAGGCCGCCGACGGGTGCGGCTGGCGGCTGGTGAACCCGGAGGACCCGGTACCCGGCGACCTGTTCGCCCGGTGCACCGTGCAGGCGACCGCGACCGCAGGGTTCGCGCAGTACCACGTCGACAACGAGGACGACTCGGCGAGCGGACCGCTGCGCATGGGCGAGCAGCTCGACATGCACCTGACGAGCGACACCGGCATCGAGATCGTCGCGCTCGGCGACCGCGGGTGGCTGAACCCCGGGACGGGCTGGGTGGCCGCCGAGGGCAGTGGCGACCAGGCCATGATGGCGCAGGTGGTCGTCAGCCTCTACCGGGCGCTGACCGCCCCGGCCTTCCAGCAGGACTTCCTGGCGTCGTCGCCGGAGTGGGTGCGAGCCGACCACCTCGGCGCGCCCGCGGGCGCGGAGGGCGCGGTGGCCTACCGGGGGACGCCGAGCCTCGGTGACGTCGCACTCGACCCGTACGTGGTCTGGGTGCGGGACGACCACCTGCCGGTCCGGGTCGAGGCCACCGGTTCGTGGGGTGGGTACTCCGGCTCGACGGTCCAGACCTTCAGTGACTGGGGCGAGCCGGTCACCATCGAGCCGCCCGCCTGACCACCCGCCCCACCCGCCCCCCGTAGGGGGCTGCTCCGGTACCGCACTGATCGTCAGACCGGACTGGGGGTGATAGCCACCCAAACGGTCTGACGATCAGTGCCTTCGGGGGGTGGTGTGCCGGGGCTGCCCGGGGGGGGGTGGGGTCAGCGGCCGGCGAGCAGCTGGTCGAACGTCGTCGTGAGCTCGAAGGCGTCCCGGGGACCCTCCTTCGGCAGCCGGGCGACGACCGCCTCGGCCAGCTCGCCAGCGGCCCGGTCGACGCGCTCGGCCAGCCCGGCGGACCCGGTGCCGCCGAAGTCCTCCGTGGCGGCGAACACACCGGTGGGGACGACGGCCGCCCGCAGGTAGGCGAGCAGCGGCCGCAGGGCGTGGTCGACGACGAGCGAGTGCCGCGCCGTCCCGCCGGTGGCGGCGGCCAGCACCGGCGTGCCGCGCAGCGCTTCGCGGTCCAGGACGTCGAAGAACGACTTGAACAACCCGCTGTACGACGCGCTGAACACGGGGGTGACGACGACGACCCCGTCGGCGCCGGCGACGTCGTCCAGCGCGGCCTGCAGCGACTCGGACGCGAACCCGGTGAGCATCGCGTCGGCGAGGGCGTGGGCGTGGTCGCGCAGCTCGACGAGCCGGACGTCGACGGTCTCGCCGCGCCCCTCGAGGTCCCGCGCGACGGCGGCGGACAGCCGGTCGGCGAGCAGCCGGGTGGACGAGGGCGTTCCGAGTCCGGCGTGGACGACGGTGATGGTGCGGTTCATCGGGAGAGCACCTCCGCGGTGCGGCCGGTGACGTCGTCCACCGCGGTCGCGGTGGACGGGGCGGCCTGCCCGCCGCGGGCGGCGACGAGCGAGGCGTGGGTGGGGGCGTCCGGCACGTGCGCGGGGCGCCCGGACTCGAGCTCGGCGCGCAGCACCGGGACGACCTCGGTGCCGAGGATCTCGATCTGCTCCAGCACGGTCTCCAGCGGCAGGCCGGCGTGGTCGATGAGGAACAGCTGGCGCTGGTAGTGGCCGACGTGGTCCTTCATCGACGCGTACCGGTCGATGACCTGCTGCGGGCTGCCGACGGTCAGCGGCGTCTGCGCGGTGAACTCCTCCAGCGACGGGCCGTGCCCGTAGACGGGTGCGACGTCGAAGTAGGGGCGGAACTCGCGCACGGCGTCCTGCGACCGCGGGCGGATGAACGCCTGCCCGCCGAGGCCGACGACCGCCTGGTCGGCGCTGCCGTGGCCGTAGTGCTCGAACCGCTGCCGGTACAGCTGCACCATCCGCCGGGTGTGGTGGACCGGCCAGAAGATGTTGTTGTGGAAGAAGCCGTCGCCGTAGTAGGCGGCCTGCTCCGCGATCTCCGGGCTGCGGATCGACCCGTGCCACACGAAGGGCGGGACGCCGTCCAGCGGGCGGGGCGTGGACGTGAACGACTGCAGCGGCGTGCGGTGCTTGCCCTGCCAGGAGACGACGTCCTCGCGCCACAGCCGGTGCAGCAGCGCGTAGTTCTCCACGGCGAGCTCGATGCCGTCGCGGATGTCCTTGCCGAACCACGGGTAGACCGGGCCGGTGTTGCCGCGGCCCATCATCAGGTCGACCCGGCCGTCGGCGAGGTGCTGCAGCATCGCGTAGTCCTCGGCGATCTTCACCGGGTCGTTCGTGGTGATGAGCGTCGTCGCGGTGGACAGCACGATCCGGTCGGTGCGGGCGGCGATCCAGCCGAGCATCGTCGTGGGGGAGGACGGCACGAACGGCGGGTTGTGGTGCTCGCCCGTGGCGAAGACGTCGAGCCCGACCTCCTCGGCCTTGAGCGCGATGGCGAGCATCGCCTTGATCCGCTCGTTCTCGGAGGGCACGCGACCGGTGGTCGGGTCCGGCGTGACGTCGCCGACGGTGAAGACCCCGAACTGCATGACGGCTCCCTCGGTGCTGTGACGCCCGGCGGCTCCGGGGCATCTGCTTTCGCTTTCAACAATCCTAGGGTGCGGGTATTCCGCCGCACCCGTGCTCGTGACGATCTGAGCGCGTTCGCCCCAGAGACCCGGAACGTGACGCTAGGGTCCGTGCCCAGTGCCTGACCGGACCGGTCACGCACACGTCGTCAACCAGGGGGACACACCGATGAGGACGCTCCGCGCCACCGCAACCGTCGCCGTCGTCGCCGCGACGGTGCTCGCCACCGCCCCGACAGCGGCGGCGAAGAGCTTCACCGACCGGGTGCGGGGGGCGGTGATCTCCTACGACGACGGCGAGGACCGGTTCTGCGCCAAGCTCGTCTCGGACGCCGGCTACGACACGTTGAGCGTCCGGCTCTACCCCGTGGTCGCCGGCCGGGGGCCGGAGCACTACATCTCGCTGGTCCGCGGGGAGCGCAAGTGCCGGTCCCTCGCGACGGCGTACGAGGACTCCGCGTACCGGTACTCCGGGGTGCTCGGGAACATCCCCGTCGACCGCGGCGGCTACCGGCTCGGCGGCGAGTTCTACAGCTGAGGGCCCCGGCGCCACCCGCCCGGCCGCGTCGTCGCGCGCGGCCCGTGGAGGGTGTGGAGAGCGCGTGCACGCCTCGTGCGAGGTGGTCGTGGGGCCCCGTCTCGGGGGTGATTGACCCCTAGCGTCTGCCGGGTGCACCAGGTCAGGAGCGGCGCCAGCCCCCGCGACACCACCACCGGGCTGAGCCGGCTGCGCGCCGTCACCGGCCGCGTCGCCGGCCAGCTGTGGCGGTTCGGCGTCGTCGAGGCGACGAGCTGCCTGTTCGCCGCCCTGTTCTTCGTGGGCCTCGCGGCGTCCCGCGTCGTCCCGCTGCCGGTCCCGGCGTCCGACGCGCTGCTGGTGTGGTGCGTGGGCGTGACCCTCGTGCTGTGGTGGACCGGGTGGGAGAGCACCCGGGAGGTCGGCGTGATCGTCGCCTTCCACCTCGTCGGGCTCGCGCTCGAGCTGTACAAGGTGCGCGTCGGGTCGTGGTCGTACCCCACGGACGGCGTGCTGGCCGTCGGCGGCGTCCCCCTGTACAGCGGCTTCATGTACGCGGCGGTCGGCAGCTACGTGTGCCAGGCGTGGCGGCGCCTCGACCTGCGGTTCAGCGGCTACCGGCCCTGGCTGACCGCCGCCGTGGCCGCCGGCGTGTACGCCAACTTCTTCACCCACCACCACCTCCCGGACGCCCGGTACGCGCTCGCCGTCGCCCTGCTCGCCGTCACCTGGCGCGCCCGCGTCTGGTTCACCGTCGGGGACGCCCGCTACCGGATGCCGCTCGCCCTGTCGTTCGTGCTCATCGGCGGGTTCCTGTGGCTCGCCGAGAACGCCGCCACCTTCCTCGGTGCGTGGAGCTACCCGGACCAGGAGTCGGTGTGGCGCGCGGTCCACCCCGGCAAGGCGCTGGCGTGGAGCCTGCTCGTCGTCGTCAGCATCGTCATCGTCGCGGCGCTCAAGGCCGTCGAGGGGCGGCTGCACGTGCCGCGCGCCGTCCGGACGGGTGCGGCCGGGTCCTTGGGCCCTGGTGACGACGGGGCACCTGCCGTTGTCGTGGGACGGTGACGACCCACGCAGCCCGCACCACGCCGTCCCAGCCCGGCCGTCGGTCGCGGCTGGCCGCCCTCGCGCCGGTGGGGCAGGGTCGGTCCGTGAGCACCGAGGAGGCGGGGCTGCGTCCCCTGGAGGGCGCTCGCGGCGACGGGCCGTGGTTCCGCGGCCGTCCGCTCGCGGCGGTCGTCGTCGTCGCGGCGCTGTTCGCGGGTGTGCTCGGCCTGCGCTTCGCGATCGGGACGGCGGACGACGCGCTGGCGCTGCTCTACGCCCTGCCCATCGCCCTGGTCGCCGTCGCCTTCGGCTTCCGTGCCGGGGTCGCGGCCGGGGCGCTCGGGATCGCGCTCGTCGTGCTGTGGGTGCTCGTCGAGGGCGTGGAGCTCAGCGCCCTGGGCTGGGTGGCCCGCGCCGCGCCGCTGCTGCTGCTCGGCGGCCTGCTCGGTGACGCCACCGACCGGCTGCGCGCCTCGGAGACCCGCCGCCGCGCGCTGGAGGTCGCCGCCGAGCGGCACCGCGACGCCGTCGAGATCAACGACACGGTCGTGCAGGGGATGGCCGCCGCCAAGTGGGCGCTGGAGGCCGGTCAGCACGAGCGCGGCCTGCAGCTGCTGTCCGACACGATCACGCAGGCCCAGCAGCTCGTGTCCGAGCTGCTCCGCGAGGCCGACATGGGGCCGGGCGGCGGGCGCGGCCGCGCCTGACGCATCCCGCCGGCGCTCAGGCCGGCCGGTCTCCACGGCAGCACACCGCAGCGGCTCACCGCAGCGGCTCACCGCAGCGGCTCACCACAGCATCGAGGCCGGGGTGCTCCCCTTGAACGGGCCGACGACCCGGGACGTGATCCACCCGCCGTAGAAGCGGCCCGGCTGGGGCACGACGACCTCCCCGTCCACGGTGCACCGGTCCACGGCACCGGGCATCACCGCGACGTGGCCGCGCAGGGCCTCGAACCCCGCCGCCGGGTCGCGGTACGTCCAGACGGCCCGGCGGGCGACGACGTCCCCGGCGACCAGGTCGAGGTACGAGGCGCGGCCCTTGAACTCGCACCACGAGAAGCCGGAGGCCGGGCGCAGCGCGCCGTCGACCACGTCCTCCTCCGGCAGGTAGTAGGTCGGCGGGTGGCTCGTCTCCAGCACCCGCAGCGCCCGGGTCGTCCGGGCGACCACCTGGCCGCCGAGCACGACCTCCACCACCTCGTCGCTGGGCTCCACCCGCGGCGGGCGCGGGTAGTCCCACACCGACTCCTGGCCGGGACCGACGGGGTCGGGACGAGGGCGCCGCACGTCCCCGACGGTCGCATCACAGCGTCCGCGCCGCACCCCGGCTCCCTCGAGTGCCCCAGCCGGGCTCAGCCGTCCTCGGCGAACCAGCTGCCCTCGGGGAGCTGCGGAGGGGCCGGCTCGTAGCCGGCGTCGGACGGCGGCTCCCACGGCCACAGCTCGACCACCGACGCGGCGGCCTCGGCCAAGGGAGTGGCGTCCAGCTCCAGCACGGCCTCGTCGAGGCCGAGCGGCGGGCAGGCGACGACGACGCGCAGGAGGCCCGACGGCGGGACCGGTGACAGCCAGTACGTCGTGCGGGCGGTCCGCGCGTCCGAGTGGCCGCCGTCCTCGCGCAGCGTCAGGGCCCGCTCGCCGTCGACCACCGGACCGGGGCGCCACGCAGCGAGGCTCGACGCGCGTCGTCCGTCGGCCGTCTCGACCCCGACCAGCAGGCCGACGCGACCGGTCAGCGGGTCGCCCTGCAGGACCTCCCCGAGCAACGGCTGGGCGGTGTCCCGGCGGCCCCGCCGGTGCACGGTCACCGAGAACCGGACGCCGGTGCTGCTGACGTCGAACCCGGTCAGGACGACGGCGACCTCGGCCGTCCTCGACACGACGGCCGACACCGGCACGGTGGTCGGCACCTCGTTGTCCGGAGCGTCGAACCAGCGCACCTCCTCGACGTCGTCAGGGTCGCCGTCGGTGATGAACGCGCTCACCCGTGCACCGTCCCACGCGGGAGGGCTCCCGGCCAGGGGTCCGCCGTGCGGGTCCCCGACCGCTGGTCCACGGGACACGGGACGTCGCGATCTGCCACCCTGCGTCACACCGCGCGTGTGCTGGGGGTCACTCGTCCGGCCCATCCGGTCGAGCCCCCGGGTGGTCGATGCACGTACGAGGAGGTGGTGCGGCGTGGAAGCCCGCGAGACGTCCGGCGCGACCACGGCGCTGCTGCTGCGGTACGTGCGTGAGCACGGCGGCGACGACGCCGTGTCCGAGGTGCTGCGCCTGTCCGGCGTCCCGCACGCGCCCGCCGAGCTGGAGGACCTGTCGCGCTGGGTGTCGCACGACACCCGGCTGCGGCTGTTCGACGCCGCCGCGGAGGTGACGGGCGACCCGCAGGTCATGCGCCGCGTCGGTCAGGCTGCGCTCGAGCACGGTGTCAACCACTCGCTCGTCCTCGTCCTGCGCGCCCTGGGCTCCCCCCGGCACGTGTACCGGCAGCTCCCCCGGTTCGTCGCCAAGTACTCCACCACCAACGTCATGGAGACGCTGCACGTCGGGCCGACGTCCGCGACGGTGCGCTACCGGGCCCTGGACGAGCACCTGCCGTCGCGGCGCGACTGCGACTTCAGCCAGGGTCTGATCTCGGTGATCCCGCGCCTGTTCGGCCTGCCCGTCGCGCGGGTCCTGCACCCCACCTGCCAGGCGGACGGCCACACCTGGTGCACGTACGAGGTGCACTGGCAGCGCTCGTCCCGGCTGCCGTGGCGCCGTCCCCGCGGCGGCGGGGAGGACAAGCAGCTCGTCGCCCTGCGCGGCCAGCTCGAGGCCCTGCAGTCCGCCGCGTCGGACCTCGTCGACAGCGACAGCCTCGACGCCGTGCTCGAGCGGATCACCGAGCGCGCCGCGTCCGCCGTCGTCGCGCCCGCGTACCTGCTCGCCGTCCACTCCACGCGTGACGACGAGCCGCTCGTGCGCAGCGCCGGGCTCAGCCCCGAGCGGGAGGCCGAGCTGCTGCCCGCGCTGCTGCGCGGCGAGGACCTCGGCCCGCAGGCCGTGGTCGTCGACGTGGTCTCCGCCCGCCGCCACCACGGCTGGCTCGCGGCCCTCTACGAGGGTCAGGCCCGCGGCGGCGACGAGCACCCCCTGCTCGCCGCGTACGCCCGGCACGCCGCCGCCGCCCTCGACCTGCTGACCGCGCTGGAGGACTCCCGCCGGGACGAGCGGCGCGCCAGCGTCCTGCTCGGGCTGGCGCACCAGCTCGCCGGCACGGAGGACACCCGCGAGGTGGCCGAGCTCGTCTCCGCCGCGCTGCCGGCGATCACCGGCGCCCCCCGCAACACCGTCATGCTGTGGGACCCCAGCCGCGGCGAGCTGCGCGTGCTGGCCGCCACGGGCCAGCCGGACGCCGAGCACCAGGTGCTCATGCGCGCCACCATCCGGGCCAGCGAGACCCCCGAGCTCGTGCAGCTCCTCGGCCGCCGCGAGCCGATGGTGCTCTCCGAGCTGACCGCGAGCGAGCCGCTGCAGGCGATCTTCAGGGACGTCGGCGTCAGCGAGGTCGGCGTCGTCCCCCTCGTCTCCGGCGACCACCTGCTCGGCGTCGTCACCACCAGCTGGCCGGCCGGCCGGCCGGCCGCCGACGTCGAGGAGACCGTCGCCCGCCTGCAGGGCGTCGGGGACCTCGCGGCGACGGCCCTGCGCAACGCCCAGCTCCTCGGCACGGTCCGCCACCAGTCGGTGCACGACGCGCTGACCGGCCTGCCGAACCGCGTCCTGTTCACCGAGCGCCTGGACGCCGCCCTGCGCGTCTGCGACGAGGACGAGGGCGTCGCCGTCCTGTTCTGCGACCTCGACCGCTTCAAGCAGGTCAACGACGTGCTCGGGCACGCCGCCGGTGACGAGCTGCTGCGGCAGGTCTCCGCCCGCCTGCGCGGCGCCGTCCGGCCCAGCGACACCGTGGGCCGGCTCTCCGGCGACGAGTTCGCGGTCCTGCTCACCGGCGTCACCGACAGCGACCTGGCCGCCGACCTCGCCCGCCGGATCGTCGGCTGCTTCACCGAGCCGTTCCGCCTGGAGGGCAAGGAGAACCGGGTCACCGCGAGCGTGGGCGTCGCCGTCCACCACGGTCGCGACGGCCGCGGCGACCGGCTGCTGCGCGCCGCGGACGGCGCCATGTACGAGGCGAAGCAGCGCGGCCGCAACCAGATCGCCGTGGCCGGCGCCCAGAAGCAGCAGGGTGCGGCGCGACCGTCGCTGGAGGCGGAGCTGTCGCTCGCCGTCGAGCGCGGCGAGCTGCGGCTGTTCTTCCAGCCCGTCGTGCGGGTCCCGCTGGACCCGCAGACCGGGGTCCCGGCGCAGGCTCCCGTGGTCGTCGGCGCGGAGGCGCTGATCCGCTGGCAGCACCCCCGGCTCGGGCTGATCGGGCCCGCGGCGTTCCTGCCGCTGGCCGAGGAGTCCGGTCTCGTCGTCGACGTCGACCTGTGGACGATCGGGCAGGCGTGCCGGGCGCTCGCGACCTGGCAGCAGCCGCACGAGGCGCCGCTGCACGTCGCGGTGAACCTCGCCGCCGCCACGCTGCTCGACCCGCGGCTGCCGCAGACCATCCACACGGCGCTGACCGGCAGCGGCATCCAGCCCCAGCAGCTGCACCTGGAGGTCGTGGAGTCCCGGTCGCTGGCGAACCTGCCCGCGGTCATCGAGCACCTCGTCGAGCTGCGCCAGCTCGGGGTGCGGGTGTCCCTCGACGACTTCGGCACCGGGTACTCGACCCTCGCGTGGCTCAAGCAGCTGCCCGTCGACCAGATCAAGATCGACCGGTCCTTCGTCATGGACGTGCCGCAGGACGCGGCCGCGCTCGCGGTGGTCAAGGGCGTCCTGGCGCTGGCGTCCGAGCTGGGCCTGGAGGTCGTCGCCGAGGGGGTGGAGGAGTCCAGCCAGCTCGACGCGCTGCGCGACGCCGGCTGCCACCTCGTGCAGGGCTACCTGTTCGGCCGACCCGAACCCGACGTCCCGGCGATGGTGCAGCAGCACACCCCCCGCCCCTGACCCATTTGCTCACCCCGCCGGGGTTTGCTCACCAGGAGTGGCCGAAACGGCCGCGACACGCCCACCTCAGTGAGCAAAGCCGGCGTGTCGTGAGCAAGGGGGTCAGCGCTTGGCGAGGAAGTCGCGCAGGTTGGCGACGAGCAGGGCCAGCGCGGCGACGGCCAGCACGACCGCCACGCCCAGCCTCCAGTTGAGGACGAACGCCCCGACCAGGACGACGACCGGCACGATCGTGGCGACGACCGCCGTGCTGTTCGCGACGAAGCGGCGGGTGCGGCCGCGGGCGAGCGACTCCACGAACAGCACGCCGAGGATGAGGCCGAGCAGCACCGGGACCCACACGGTGCTCTCGATCAGGAAGACCGCGGCCATCCCCAGCAGCAGCACCGACACCGAGATCATCGACCACGCGTGCGCCAGCGCGCCGGGCGTCTTGGCGGGGTCGAGGTCCGGCAGCGGCCGGTGCCGCAGGTGCGCGTGCGGGTGCGGCGGGGGCAGCGGGTCGGTCAGGACGGCGTCGACGGCTTCGCGCTCGCGGCGCAGCTCCAGCAGCCGGGCGCGCTCCCGGGCGAGCTCCGCGGCCAGGACGTCGGCGGGCTCGTGGACGCCGTGCCGGCCCGTCGTGCGGTGCAGGGCCTGTGCCCCGGCGTGCGCGCGCCGCAGCCGCTCCCGGACGTCGTCCACCGCCGCCTCGAGCGCCGCCACCTGCTCGTCGACCTCGGGCAGCCGCTGGTGCAGGACGGCGCGCGCGGCCCGGGCCGTGGGCGGCTCGGCGTCCAGCGCGGCCCACCCGACCGGGTCCGTCCACGCCCGGCGCAGGTCACCGGCCCGCTCGTAGCGCGGGCCCGCGGGGGCGCGCTCGCCGCCGAGCGGGTCGGAGGTGTCCAGCCCCCACAGCCCGCGGTAGTCGCGGACCCACGGGGTGGTGTCGTCGACGAGCACGGGCGTCCACGGACGGTCCCCGCCCGGGCCGAGGGTCACGCCGTCCCCGCCCGGGCCGAGGGTCACGCCGTCCCCGCGCCGGTAGTCCACGTAGGGGATGCCGAGGGTCGAGGTGTGCCGCTTCGGCGTCCAAGGGGCCACCCGGCCGGCGACGGCGCGGAAGACGGCCTGGACCCGCTGCAGCCCGGGCGGCTGGACGGTGACGAGGTACTCGCCGGGCAGGTACGCGCCGGAGTGCGACCCGGCCCCGACGAACACGACGGGGTGATGGCCGACCCACGTCAGGTCCGGGTCGTCGGAGCGCCGGCGCAGGTCGGGACCGGTCTCGTCGTGCGAGGAGAACGCCACCCAGGCCGGCCGGGCCGGTGGGTCGCCGTGGTCGGGTGCCCACCCGGCGACGTCCTCCTCGGCGACGTAGACGGTGACCTGCTCCCAGTCGGCCTCGTGGTCGTTGACGCCGGTGAAGCTGGAGCGCCAGTCGTTCATCGCGTACAGGAACCAGTACTGCAGGGCGACGTACCCGCCGTCCCGGGTCACCCGGCCGTAGTACGGGTGGGTGTCGCGGTCGGGTAGCGCGAGGTAGCGGACGCCGGCTGCGGACGCCGTGCCGCCCGGCACCCGTCCCCGGAAGACCAGGGAGAGCCGGACGAGTGCGTCGACGACCCGGCCGAGCAGGCCGACGGCGGCGAACCGGGCGCTCGGACGGAACCGGGGCCGGGCGGGGTCGCGGCGCCACCGCAGGACCTCGCGGCGTGACAGCGGCTCGGAGACGAACCGCAGCGACAGCGACTCGGAGGCGTGCCGCCGTCCCAGCTCGGCGAGCCGGTCGGGGTCCAGGTCGCCGTCGAGCTCGACGGGTGCCGGCCGGCCGTGGGACGGCTCGATGCGCCACAGCGTGCACGCGCGTACGTAGGAGTCGACCGACATCGGGAGGAAGACCTCGCCCGCGGTGAACCGCAGCACCGGCTCGTAGGCGCGCAGCAGGGCGAGGTCGCGGTCGGCGCCGCGCTCGCGGGCGGGGGTCGTCACCGGTCGCAGCGTAGGCGAACGCCGCCGCCCGGGGGTCGAGGTCGGGCGGTGGCGTCCTGCGGGTGGACGGCGGCCGTCACCCCTCGGCGAGGACCTCGTCGAGCTGCTCGTAGCCCTCCGTGATCCCGGTCTCCATGCCGCTGGCGACGAACGCGTCCCGCGCCTCGAAGGAGTCCAGCAGCGACGTGCCGACGATCCGGGTGCGGCCACCGCCGAGGTCCTCGAGCACGAGCCGCTCGAGGGAGACGGAGTCCGGGAAGCCCTCGTAGGTGAAGGTCTGCACGACCGTCTCGTTCGGTCGGACCTCGTGGAAGCAGCCGCGGAAGGCGTACTCCTCGCCGGCGGCGTCCGTGTGGACGTACCGGTAGGAGCCGCCGGTGCGGCAGTCCCAGTGGTCGATGCTCATCGTGAGGTCGCGCGGACCCATCCAGCGGGCGACGAGGTCGGGCTCGACGTGCGCGCGGTACACCTTGTCGACGGGGGCGTCGAACTCGCGGGTGATCCTGACGAGCGGGACCTTCTCGTCCAGCTCGATGGTGGTCTCGGGGTGGGTGGTGGTGGTCATGGCTTCTCTCCCTCGGTCGGTCGGTCGGTTGCGGGTTCGTCAGGCAGGTCGCGCAGGACGTCGTCCAGGCGCTGGTAGCGCTCCTCCAGCTGCCGGCGGTAGCGCTCGATCCACTTCGTCATGAGGCTCAGCACCTCCGCCTCGAGGTGCGCGGGGCGTTCCTGGGCCCGCCGGGTCCTGCTCACCAGGCCGGCGTCCTCGAGCACCCGCAGGTGCTTGGAGACGGCCTGGACGCTGACGTCGTAGGAGCCGGCGAGCTCGGTGACGGTGGCGTCGCCGCTGGCGAGGCGGCTCACCATGTCCCGCCGGGTGGGGTCGGCGAGAGCGGCGAACGCCTTGGAGAGCGGGTCTGCGGCCACCGTGGTCCTTTCTCAACTACCTGGTTGAACAACCGTGCCCGCAGCACGGAGGTTTGTCAACCAGTTGGTTGACAACGAGCCTCTACGCTGCGGAGGTGACCACCACACTCGTCGGCGGCGGTGTCGACACCCTCTCGACCGCCGGGCTCCTGCGGCCCTTCGTCGACGAGGCAGCTGCCCGGGGCCGGGGTCACCTCGGTCGGGTCAGCACCCGCATCGGCGTCGTGCTCGTCGACGAGCACGGCAGCGCTGACCACTTCCTCCCGCACTACGCGCGCGCACTGCGCGACGCCTCGCCGGACGCGGAGCTCGCGGTCGTCCCCATTCCGCTGCGGGTCGGTAGCCCAGCCGACCCGGTTGTACTGGACGACGTCGACGGACTCGTCGTGGCCGGCGGCCCGACCCCGGCCTACTTGGACGGGCTGCTGCCCGTGGCGGCACGCCTCCGCGACCTCGTGGGGGACGGCCTGCCGTACCTCGGCCTGTCCGCCGGCGCGATGGTCGCCGCCCGAACCGCCCTCGTCGGTGGGTACCGGCTGGGTGGCACCGCAGTCTGCCCGCGCGAGTGGTCGGAGGGCCTGGACGAGGTCACCTGCCGGCCTGGCCTGGGCCTCGTCGACGTGACCGTCGACGTGCACACCGCGCAGGCGGGAACCCTCGGCCGGGCGACCGCGCTGGTGGCGAGCGGGGCGGTCCGCGCAGCCGTGGGGATCGACGAGGACACCTGCGTCCGCGTGGGGCGGCCCGGCGAGCCCCCGACGACCTGGCAGACCTCCGGCTCCGGCTCGCTGTGGCTGGTGGAGCGGTCCGGTGGAGGCAAGGCGGCGGTCCGCCGGCGGTCGGAACGCTGAGGTCGCACGTCCCCGTGGCGGCCTCTGTGCCAAGGGTCTTTCGGGGATGCGTGACCCCAGCCGCCGGGAGACGCTGCGACGAGGCACGGAGGCAGGAGGGTGCGTGGGCTCGGTGCTCAAGCGCGCGGCAGCGGTGCTCGCCGTCGTCCTGGCGTTGCTGCTCGTCTACGGCGTGCTCGTCGAGCCACGGGTCGTCCTCGACGAGCGTCGGTACACCCAGGAGGTCCCCGGGTTGGGTGACGAGTGGGAGGGCGCGGAGGTCGCCGTCCTGTCCGACCTGCAGGTGGGGATGTGGTTCGCGAACACCGGCATGGTCGAGCGGGCGGTGGACCGGGTGGCCGAGGCCGATCCGGACGTGGTGCTCCTCGGCGGCGACTTCCTGTACAGCAGCGACCCCGACCCCACGCGGCAGGCCGACACGGTGCTGGACCTGCTCGCCCCGGTCCTCGACGGCGACGCGCAGGTCGTCGCCGTGCTGGGCAACCACGACCACGCCGTCGGCGCGACCGAGGAGCTGACCGCCGCGCTGGAGGGGCGAGGCGTCCAGGTCCTGCAGAACGAGGCCGTCACCGTGGACCATCCGGCGCCTGGGGGCCCCTCGCAGCCGCTGCACGTCGTCGGCCTGGGTTCCGAGCGGGCGGGTCTGGCGGATGCCGAAGCGGCGCTGCGTGGCGTGCCGGACGCCGCGCCGCGGATCGTGCTCATGCACAACCCCACCAGCTTCCCCTCGCTCCCCGCCGGCAGCGCGCCCTTGGCCGTGGCGGGGCACACGCACTGCGGGCAGGTCGCCCTTCCCGGTGCGCCGGACTGGTCCTACCTCGGCCTCTCCGACGAGGAGGCCGTCGTCGCCGACGGCTTCGCGCCGCAGGGGTACGGCGCCGAGAGCAACACGCTGTTCGTCACCTGCGGTCTCGGGTTCAGTCTGCTGCCGATGCGGATCAACGCCCCGCCGCAGGTCGTCTTCTTCGAGCTCACCGCGAACGGCTGACGCCGGTCGCCCTGGCGCTGCACTAGAACACCCGTTCGAACACGCGTAGCCTGTGCCCATGAGCGTGACGCTGCAGGGTTCGCTGCTGGACGCCCTGGACGACGACGACACCGCTGGCGCGGCGGCGTCGAACCGCAGCGGGTCGGCCTGGTTCGGGCCGCTGGACGGCCGGCTCGAGCGCACCGTCCTCGCGCACGGCGCGTGGGTCGACGTCCTGCCCGGCTGGGTGCACGGCGCCGACGACCTGTTCGAGCGGTTGGCCACCGACGTCCCGTGGCGGGCGGAGCGGCGGCAGATGTACGAGCGGGAGGTCGACGTCCCCCGCCTCCTTTCGTTCTACGGCGAGCGCGACCCGCTGCCCGACCCGCTCCTGGACGCCGCCCGCGACGCCCTGTCGGCGCACTACCTGGCCGAGCTCGGCGAACCCTTCCGGACGGCGGGGCTGTGCTTCTACCGGGACGGCCGGGACTCCGTCGCCTGGCACGGCGACCGGATCGGCCGCAGTCGCAGCCAGGACACGATGGTCGCGATCGTCTCCCTCGGCGCACCGCGCAACCTGCTGCTGCGCCCGCGGGACGGCGGCGGTCCGACCCTTCGGTACGCGCTCGGCCACGGGGACCTGGTCGTGATGGGCGGGTCGTGCCAGCGGACCTGGGACCACGCCGTCCCCAAGACCGCGAGGCCCGTGGGTCCGCGGATCAGCGTCCAGTTCCGCCCTCGCGGGGTGCTCTGACCCCGTGCGTTTCAGTCCCGCCGCCGGGGGTAGGTGACCACGAGGAGGCGCCATGGCCAGCGGGCGGGAACGCCCCGACGACGAACGCACACCCGACGACGAGCACGAGCCTGCGGTCGAGCTACCGGGATCCGGCACGGGCCCGCGCGAGGACGACGAGACCGTCAGCGCCGACGACCTGACCGAGCTGAAGGACGAACCGACGCCCGTCGAACCGCCCGACTGAGAGAGCCAGCCGGTCCCTGACCGGTTCGTGGAGGGAGCACCCGTGCACGTGCACCGCACTCGACAGGTCAGCCGGGTCGCCCGGGCGGCGGCCCGGGCACCCCGGTCCGGCCGGCACGGCAGGTCCCCGTGGCTCACCCGCGTCGTCGACGCTGCGGTGCCGGGGCGTGACAGCCGACTGGACGACGGGACCAGCGCGGCGCAGCGACGGCTCCGAGCGGTCGCGAGCAGGACGGCAGCCGCCCAGGCGGTGACCGCGACGCTGCGGGGCAACGACTGGCTCGGCCACCCGCTGCACCCGGTGATCGTGATGGTGCCCGTCGGCGCCTGGAGCGTGACGGGCTGGTACGACCTGCGCGGTGCCATCTCCGGGCAGCCGGACCACGACCAGGTCGCCGACGCAGCCCTGCGCGTCGGCGTGCTCACTGCCCTCCCGGCCGCCGTCACGGGTCTGGTGCAGTTCCTCGACACGCGCGGCGCGAGTCGCCGCCAGACCGCCGTACACGCCGGCCTCAACTACCTGGCGCTCGCCCTGTACGTGGCGTCCCTGCGCGCCCGCCGTGCCGGCCGCCGCAGCGCGGGTCGCCGGCTCGCGACCGGCGCCCTCCTCGTCGTCGGGCTCAGCGGCTACCTGGGCGACGACCTCGCGTACCGCCACGGGGTCGGCGTCCACCGCTCGCGCGGCTGAGCTGCTCCTCACCCTGGCGCCCGGCAGGGCTTCAGCGTCCGGGGGCGCGGCGATGGTCACCGGGCTGCTCGTGGCGGCCGTCGGGGTGGTGGGGCTCGCCCGAGGCTCGCGCGACCACCCACCGGTCTGAAACCCCGGCGTGGGACGGCGCACGCCGAAACCGCGCGAACCGGACATGTCGCCGCAGCCCAGGGGAAGCGCCGCAGGACCGTGCCGCGGACACATCACGTGGGTGAAGGCCGGCTCCTAGCGTTCGTCGGCATGTCCACCAGCGCACCGGGCTCGACGGCGAGCCCCACCCCGAACCGGACGCCCATCCGCAAGGTCGTCGGCGCCAGCCTCGTCGGGACCACCGTCGAGTGGTACGACTTCTTCCTCTACGGCGTGGCCGCGAGCCTCGTCTTCGGTCAGGTGTTCTTCCCCGAGGGCGACGAGCTCACCGGCACCCTGCTGTCGTTCGCCACCTTCGCGGTCGGCTTCGTCGCCCGCCCGGTGGGCGGTGTGGTCTTCGGGCACTACGGCGACCGGCTCGGCCGCAAGAAGCTGCTCGTCCTCAGCCTGCTGATGATGGGTGTCGCGACGTTCGCGATCGGGCTGCTGCCGACGTACGCGCAGGTCGGTGGCCTCGCGCCCGTCCTGCTGACGTTGCTCCGCCTCGTCCAGGGCTTCGCGCTCGGCGGGGAGTGGGGCGGCGCCGTCCTCATCGTGTCCGAGCACGGCGACAAGAACCGGCGAGGGTTCTGGGCGTCCTGGCCGCAGGCCGGCGCCCCGGGCGGTCAGCTGCTCGCCAACGGCGTCCTCGCGCTGCTCGCGGCGTTCCAGTCCCAGGAGGCGTTCCTCGCCTGGGGCTGGCGGATCCCGTTCCTGCTCTCGGCGGTCCTCGTCCTCGTCGGGCTGTACGTGCGGCTGCAGGTCGAGGAGTCCCCGGTCTTCCGGGAGGCGCAGCGCCGGGTCGCCGAGCGGGAGGCCGCCACCGGGACCCGCGAGCAGCTGCCGATCCTGCAGGTGCTGCGCCGCTACCCGCGCGAGGTGCTTACGGCGATGGGCGCCCGCTTCGCGGAGAACGTCTCATACTACGTGTTCACCATCGTCATCACCACGTACCTCGTCACCCGCTACGACACGGACAGGTCGTTCGTCCTCAACGCCGTGCTCATCGGTGCGGTGGTGCACTTCGCCACCATCCCGATGTGGGGCGCGCTGTCCGACCGGGTGGGACGCCGGCCCGTCTACCTCGTCGGGGCCGTGGGCGTGGGCGTGTGGGGCTTCGTGTTCATCGCCCTGGTCGACACGCAGAGCTTCCCGCTGACCGTGCTCGCGGTCGTCGGTGGGCTGCTCTTCCACGGCGCGATGTACGGACCCCAGTCGGCGTTCTTCTCCGAGCTGTTCGGCACGAAGGTCCGCTACTCCGGCGTCTCCATCGGGTACCAGCTCTCCTCGATCCTGGCCGGCGGCCTGGCGCCGATCATCGCGACGGCCCTGCTCGCCCGGTACGGCAACGGGTGGGCCATCGCCACCTACCTCGCCGTGTGCGGCCTGATCAGCGTCGTCGCCGTGGCCACGTACTCGGAGACCCGCCACCGCGAGCTCGACGAGGACCACGCGCTCGACGTGATCGACGTCCGGGACAGCGTGACACGGCGCGACCCCGTCGCTCGGTGACGACCGCGAGCCCGCCAGTCGGCACGGGCGGTCGCGGGCCGCGGCTGGTCAGCCGCCGAGGGACTCCAGTGCCGCGGGCTGCCGCGGCCGGGGGAATCGGACGGCCGCGTCCACCGGGGCCGGCGCGGGTGGCTTCGTCCGCCGGACCGTCAGCCCCAGCACCCGTGCGGCCCGCCGCCGTGACGGCATGAACCGCAGGAGGAACACCAACCGCAGCAGCCAAGCGGCCCACCCGGTGAACGGCACCCCGTACAGCTCGACCACCGACCGGCCGCGGCCGAAGGACGCGGCCTGCCCCAGCCCGGGGTAGCGGAACACCCGCGGACGGCGCCCCGTCAGCGCGCGGGCGACGTTCGTCCCCGCGTGCGCCCCCGCCTTGATCGCCCACAGGGCGTTCGCGGGGACCGGGACGCCGGTCAGCGGGTGCCGCACCCGGGCCACGTCACCGGCCGCCCACACCCCGGGCGCCACGCGCAGGTCCGGTCCGGTGAGGAGCCGACCGCGCTCGTCGGTGGCCAGCACGTCCAGGCCGGGCACGGCGACGGGACGCTGCCCGACCATGCCGAGGACCGTCGCCGCAGGCACGACGGTGCCGTCGTCCAGGGCGGCGCCCGCAGCCGTGACCTCCACCAGCCGCCGGCCGGTCACCACCTCCACCCCGAGCCGGTCGAGCTCGGCCGCGCACCGGGTGGCCAGCCGGGGCTGCGTCGACGCCAGCCCCGGCACGACCACGTCCCCCGATTGCACGAGGACGACGCGCAGCCCGGCACCCGAGGCGCGACCGCGACCGGCGACGGCGGCGGCCATCTCCGCGCCGGCGAGGCCGCCCCCGGCCACCGCGACCGTGCGCGCCCACGCCGGTCCCGCGCCCGGACGGGCGCCGCGCAGCACCCGGTCCAGGTGGGCGGCGACCCGTCGGATGTCACCGGGTCCGCGCAACGTGAACCCGTGCTCAGCCAACCCAGGCACGGTGGCCAGGGGCTCCCGACCGCCGACCCCGACGACGAGCGCGTCGTACCCCAGCGTCTGCGTCCGTCCGTCGGCCACCCGCCGGCACGTGACGGTCCTGCCGGCGACGTCCACGTGCGTCGCGACCGCGTGCAGGACCCGCGCCCGCGGCATCACGGAGACCAGCGGGGTGCGGGTGACGTCCAGCGGCAGCTCGCCGGCGAGCACCTCGCCGGTGAACCCGTGGAAGGCGTGCGCGTCGTCGGCGCTGACCACCACGACCTCGACGTCGCCGGACACCGCTCGCCCGAGTGACCGGACGATCGACCGGTAGGCGTGCAGCGTCACGTACCCGCCGCCGAGCAGGACGACGCGGCCCGGCCCGCCGGGTGCCCCGTCCGGTTCCATGGCCGGGTTCACGGCCGCACCACCGCGCCCGCGAGGTGCGCGCGCACGGCCGGCTCCCGGACGTCCACGGTGCGCGGCGCCGGCACCGAGCGCAGCAGCCGCGTCGAGGCGGGCAGGTGCACGTGGTGGCCGAACGACGTCGTCGGCGCCGTCCAGAACCCCAGGTGGGAGTGCGCCTGCGCCAGCGCCCGCGTGTGGTCGACCTGCTCCAGCGTCGGCGCGCCGAGGCAGAAGTGCCCGCGGTGACCCGCCAGCGACAGCAGCATCGTCTCGGCCAGGCACGCGAACGTCCGGCCCCGCGGGAGCCCCACGTTCCCGCCGCGCAGCCGCAGCGTCGGCACCTCGACCAGCCCGCCGTCGACGACGAGGACGTCGGGGCGGGCCGCCACCAGGTCGGGGGAGGTCGCCCGCGGCTGCGTCGCGTCGAGGACGACGGCCCCCCGCCGCAGGTGCGCGGGTTCCAGGACCGCGTCGGCCGACGCGGTGAGCAGGACGACGACCGCGCAGTCCGCGGCCGCGGCGACGTCCGTCGACACCTCGGTGCGGACGGCCCCGCCGACCTCGCGCGCCAGGTCGCGCAGCCGCGGCGCGGACCGCGCCACCAGGACCAGCCGGTCCGCGTCGCCGCCGCGGGCAACCAGCCGAACCAGGGCGGTGCCGACGCTGCCGGTCGCACCGACGATCGCCACCGACCGGTCCGGCCGCGGCACGCCCCCGCGACCCGGCAGCGCGTCGTCCAGGAGCCGGCGCAGCTGGGTGTGGACCACGGCCGCGGTGTAGGCGTTGCCGTTCGTCACGCCGACGTCCGCGCGCCCGGCCAGCGTCGTGCCGCCGGCGGTGACGGGCGCGGTCAGCGCGCCCAGCCCGACGACGTCGACACCGTCGCGCACGGCGCGGTCCACCGCGGAGCCGATGCGGCGTCGTCCCTCGGTGGTGTCGGCGAGCAGGTGACGGGCGCCGAACGGGACGAGCAGGACGCTGCCCTCGGGGCGCTCGCGACCGGCCAGGTGCACCGTCGCCAGGCGCAGCGTCGGCACCGGCAGGCGGCGCAGGGCCGTGTCGTACACGCGCTCGGGCACCCGGCCCAGTGGCGACCACACGCGGCCCATGTCCTCGGCCAGACGTGCCCGGGGATGGGCCAGGAAGGCGAACGTCACGACGGGTCCCCTCTGCCGTCCGCGGCCCGGCGGCCACGGTCGGGGGTCAGGAGTGGCCCCGCCTGCCGGTGATACGCGGACGGCCGCCCGCCACCCGCACGGAGCGGGTGACGGGCGGCCGTCGCGTGGTGGTGGTGCTGCTAGCTGCGCGGCTTGCGCTGCGGGCGGCAGGCCGGTCCGACGTCCACGGCCTCGCCGCGGTCGACGACGACCTCTCGGACGCTGACGACGCGACCGGTGCGGGTCTCGCACGTCATGACCCACGCCTCCTTCTCGCCGATGACCATCGGGTCCGGACCGCGGAAGGTGACTCCCGCCGTCCAGTCGTCCGGGTTTGCCGGGTCGGTCTGGTCGTAGTTGAAGACGTACACCGTGTACTCGCCGGGCACGGGGTCGCGCAGGGTCGCGCGCTCCGGCTCGTCGCCGGTGGCGGCGCTGGCCACGACGTCCCCGTCGGAGTTGAGGACGTACATGTCCCAGTCCGCGGCGTCGGCGCTGCCCCAGTCGAGCTCCACCGTCGCGAAGGCGTTGTCGTAGCCCTCCTCGACCGTGAAGGTGGCGACCTCCTTGGGCCCGTCGAAGTCCAGGGCCTTGTTCTCCTCGGGGATGCCGTCGGGGTTGACCAGGGCGAGGGCGTCCTGCGCGGGGCCGGTGGGCTCGCGCCCGAACCGGCCGGCGACCACCGGGCGCGTCGACGGGTTGACGGCGAAGGAGAACTTCCCGCCGCGGGAGTCGAACGTCGCCTCGAGGGAGTCCTCGAACCGGATCGGCTCGCCCACGGTGCCGTCCGTCTGGACGACCGGCGACGTCTCGGTGGTGAACTCCTTGCTCACCGTGATGGTGTGCCCGGCCGGTGCGACACCGGTGATGCGCGAGTGGTACGCCGGGTCGGCGGTGGCCCGCAGGATCTCCCGGTACGCGGCGGAGTTGCCGCCCAGGCCGGCACCGGCGGCCGGCTCCAGGCCCATGTACTCGGCCACGACGGCCCGCTCATACGCGGGGTGGAAGCCCTCGTCACCGATCTCCGGGGTGAAGCCCAGACCACCCGCGGTCCAGAACGTCCAGTCCTCCGTGCCGCCGGTGGTGTCGTACAGCTCGTACGACGGGATGTTGGCGTACCCGTTGTGGGACGTCGCCGCGGCGCCGAGGGCCGCGTACATCGGCTCCTCGAGCGGGGGACGGGTCGCCGCCACACCCGGCGGGCGCAGCCACAGGTTGCTGTAGGTGTGGTTGGTGATCAGCGTGGTCACCGACCGGGTGCCGACGAGCTGCTTGACGTTGCGGGTCTCCGGCTCGGAGAACGGCCCGTCGCCGCGGTAGGTGTCGTTGGACCAGGTCGGGCTCGCGCCCGGACCGCCCCAGAAGCCGCCGTAGTTGCGGTTCAGGTCGGTGCCGCGCAGCCGGCCGGCGGGGTTGTCGGCGCAGGTGCCGACCCGGTACTGCTCCGGGGTGTACTCGGAGACGGAGCAGTTCTTGCGCTTCATGTCGTAGCTGAAGAGGCCGAACTCGTCGGTCGTCGGGGCCTCGCGGGAGATCGTGAACCCGTCCGGGTTGATCACGGGGACGACGACGACGCGCACCTCGTCGAGCAGCTCGGTGAGCTCGGGGTCGGTGCCGTAGCCGTTGATGAGCTCGTACGCCCACTCCATCGAGTGCTCGGCGGACGGCCACTCGCGGGCGTGGTGGGCGCCCATGTTCAGGTGGATCGGCTTGCCGTCGTTGACGCGGTGGACGTCGGTGGCGATCTCGATGCCGTGGACCATCCGGCCCTCGACGGTCGGCTCGGCCAGCGTCAGGGGCTTGACCATGTCGGGGTACTGCTCGGCCAGCGCCTTCATCTCGGCCTCGTAGTCGGCCAGGCGCCGGTACGTGGTCCGCCCGCTCGGCAGCGCCGACTCGTCGACGGCCGCGGAGAACGCGGCGTCCGCGGCCCGGTCCGCCCGCGACTGCGCCGCCATGTCGGCGACCTCGGTGTCCCACGTGAAGCCGTTGTCGCGCAGCAGCTGCGCGTCCTCCTCGCCGTGCAGGACGACGGCCACGGTCGTGGGCGTCGCGTGCTCGGTCAGGTCCAGCGGCAGCTGGGTGAGCCGGTCCTTGTCGGCGCGCTCCGGGGTGTGGACCTCGACCAGGGACGTCGTCTCCGGCTCGCCCTGGATCTCCAGGAACGTCAGGTCGACGAGGACGCTGCCGGCCTTGCCCGAGAGCAGGCAGCCCTGGACGGTGAGCTCGGTGCCGGCCTCGACGAACCCGGTGGCGACCTCCCGGCCACCGAACCCGGCGCTGGCGGCGACGGCCTCACCGGCGGGGTCGAGGACGGCCAGGTCCCAGTCGCCGGACCCGTCGACCTTGGCCTCGACGAGTCCGCTCACGGGTGCGGTGACGGTCCAGGAGTCGACGCCGGCGCCCTTCGCCGGGGCGGTGCAGTCCCGGTCCTTCGCGGCGCGGACGGTCAGGCGGTTGTCGTCGGCGGACGCCGGGACGGCGGCTGCCAGGCCGCCGGCGACGGCGACAGCCGCTCCGAGGGCGATGGTGGAGCGGAAGGCGGTGCGTGGGCGCGGGGATCGGCCCGCGTTGCCCGGGGACGTGCGTCTCGACATGGGTCACCCTCTCGGTCACGGCTGGGTGGCCGGGACGCTAGGGCCCGTGGCGCGCCGTCCACAAGAGGTCACGGGGGGCAGTTCGGGGTCGCCCGTCCGGGTGACTCCCCCGCGCGGGGTCGGGACCTTCGACTCTGAGGGTGGCCTCACGCGCGGCCGACAGTTCCTGGAGCCGGTCAGCACCCCACGCGGCCGGTCCGAGGAGGTCACCCGTGTCCGTGCCCCACCCGCGTCGCGTCGCCGCGGCGGTGCTGCTGGCCGTCGCCGTGACGACGTCCTGCGCTCCGTCGTCCGGTTGGTCCGGTTCGTCTGGTTCAACGGGTTTCGAGCGACGGGACGGTGTCGTCGACCCGGCGTCCGGGCCGGCCGTGGCGCCCACCGACGTCACCGGCGCGGTGTGGGTCGCCGACGAGGACGGGGACAGCCTCACCGTGCTGGACGCGGCGACGGGCGCGACCGTGACGACCGTGACCGGCGTGGAGGCACCGCACAACGTGCAGGCGTCCGCGGACGGGACGGCGGTCTGGGCGCTGTCCGGGGCCGGCAGGGTCATCCGCCTGGACGCCGGCGACGGCAGCCTGGTTCGTGGCAACGGGACGTCGGCGCACCCCGCGCACGTCGTGGAGCGGCCGGGCGGTCTGCTCGTCACGGCGTCGGGGGAGCCGAGCGTCGTCGCGTACGACGAGCGCGAGCGGCCGGTGTCCCGCACCGACCTGCCCGGCGCCCCGCACGGCCTGCGGGTCAGCGCCGACGGGACGACCGCGCTGGTCGCCAACACCGGCGCCGGGACGCTCGAGGTGCTCGACGTGGCCAGCGGCACGGTGCGCCGCAGCGTCCCGGTGGGTCCCGGTCCCGTGCAGACCGCCGTGTCGGACGACGGGTCCGTCGGCTGGGCGTCGGTCTCCGGGACGTCCGAGGTCGTCCGCGTGGACCTGCGCACCGGTGAGGTCACCCACCGCGCGACCGTCACCGCCGCCCCAGCGCAGGTGTACCTGACGAGCCGCGGCCACCTGCTCGTCGCGGACGAGGGCACGCAGGAGGCGCCGGGACGGGTGCTGAGCGTGCTGGACGCCGCCACGCTGGCGGCCGTCGCGCAGGTCCCGACGGGTGCAGGACCGCACGGCGTCGTCGCCGACCCCACCGGCCGGTGGGCTTGGGTGACCAACACCGACGACGCCACCGTCACCGTCGTCGACCTGACCGCGATGCGCGCCGTGGGCACCGTGGACGTCGGTGCCGGGCCGGGAGGGATCAGCCTGTCGACGACCACCGTCGGGGCGGGCGTCCCGGACACCGTCCGGCTCGACCTGCCCGGGGTGCACTCGCACGAGGACGACCACGGGGACGACGGCCACGGCGACGACCACTGACCTGCGTGGCCCGGCGGGCCGCGGGTCGCCGGCTCACCCGGTGACGGGCTGCTCCGGGGTCCGCACCGCGTCCCACCAGGCCGTCCAGCGGCGCTCGAGGTCGGCCGCGTCCGCGTCGTCCAGGCCGTAGCCGGTCAGCAGCACCATGCCGCCGGGCCGCGGCCGGTAGGAGGTGACCGGGGTGCCGGCGAGCACCAGGAGCCCGTCGCCGACCTGGTCGACGGTGAGGAACAGCTGATGGTCCGAGCGGTGCCAGACCGTGCCTGTCAGCGCGTCCCCCGGTGCGACGTCGGCGGCCCACCGGGCCCCGACGGGCAGGTCGGCGACGTCGTCGAGGCCGAGAGCGGCCAGGGGGCCGGCGCCCTCGAGGTCACCGGACAGGAAGAGAGTGCGCCGATCCGCCAACCCGTGCCGTTCGAGCCCGAACCGCAGCTGCTGGAGGAACGTCGTCCACCCCTCGGTGACGTCGTCGTAGTACGCGTCCCACTCGGGGTCCGTGCCGTGCGGGGCGCGGGTCACCGTGACCACCGTGCCGCCGCTGTCGGGCGTCAGGAGGAACCGGTCGCCCCCTTGGACGACGAGGACGTGCTGCTCGTCGTCGACCTCGTCCGGCTGGGCGTAGATGACCCTGATCTCCTCGTCCAGCCCGTCGAAGTGCCAGCCGTGCCACCGGCGCAGCAGGTCCGGGTCGCGAAGCGCCCGCCACACGGCGTCGGGGGGTGCCTCGACACGGACCTCGATCACGGGCAGGTCGTCGTTCCGGTCAGGTCGGTCGGTCATCGTCGGTCTCCTGTCGGGGGGCGGGGTGCGCGGTGGCGACGAGCCGGTACGGCCGGCCGTCGGGTGTGTGGAAGTCGCGGACGACGTCCGCCACCGCCGCGGCGATCGCCTCGCTGAACCGGTGGACGTCGGCGGGGGCGGCGAGCCGGACCTCCGTCTCGGCGGTGAAGGTGAGCAGCCGGCGACCGTCGCGCTCGGCGGCGTCCTGCATCCGGGCGACGTCGCGGACGGTGCGGGCGGCGACCTCGACGAGGTGGTCGGCGGAGTGCCGGTCCCCGCGGGCGGTGACCCGGGCCAGGTGCGCTGGGTGCTCCATGGCGCTGTCCGAGTGCGCGGGGGACTCGGCCGGCGACCGGCCGGACAGCACGTCCGGGTCGACGACGAAGGCCGTCGCGGTGGTGCGCAGCAGTCGCTCGGTGAACCCCCGCCGCCGCCGCTCCTCGACGAGCTCGACGAGCCCGGCGTCCTCCAGGACGCGCAGGTGGTACCCGAGCCGCTGGCGCGGCAGGTCCAGCTCGGCGGCGAGCTGCGCGGCGGACGCGGGGTCACGCAGTCGGGCGAGCAGCTGTCGCCGCAGCGGGGTCAGCGCCTGGCGCAGCCGCTCCGGCTCGTCCAGGAGGCGAGGGGGCACGCGACCACGGTGCGACTAGACAACGGAAACTGTCAATAGCGGCCGACGCGGGTTCGATCGACCAGGTGCGTCAGTTCTTCGACCGAGCCCGCTTCGAACGCTTCGGGGGCATCACGAGCTCAGGCATCGCCCGCAACATGAACTTGTCGAAGTGCGGCACGGTGAACGCGGCGTACCCGTGTTCCGGCGTGTAGAGCAACCCCATGTTGATCAACTGGGCGCGTGTCGGTCCCATCTGCGTCGACTTCCGCCCGATCACGGCCGCCACGTCCTGGGCCTTCTGCGGCTCAGGGCCCAGCTCGGCCATCGCGCGGAGGTAGATGCGCTCCATCTCGGTTGCTCGGTCCAGGCGCACGCGGAAGAACGACTCGTCAAGCTTCGTCTCGTAGGTGGGAAGGGCCAGGACGATGTCCTCGCGAGTGATCGTCGGGCCGTCGGCGACGTCCCACACCGCGTAGCCGAGCTCCTGAAGGAAGTAGGGGTAGCCGCCGGTGACCTCGATCGCCAGGTCCAAGGCCTCGTCGCTGTAGTCGGCGTCCTCGGCCCGAGCGGGCTCGACCAGGGCAGCGCGTGCGTCCTCTTCGTCGAGGTTGCCGATCCGGGGGAACTTGAACAGCCGCTCCGAGTAGGACTTGGCGTCCCCGGCCAGCTCGGCGATCTGCGGAAGGCCGGCACCCACCATCGTGATCGGAAGCTCTCGTTGAACTGTCTTGTGGAGCGCGGCGATCAGCGCTTCCAACTGCGTGGCCGAGAGGAACTGGACTTCGTCGAACAGCAGCACGAGGCCTCTGTTCGCGTCCTTCGCAGCCTCCCCGACCGCTACCAGGAGGTCGGTGAGGTCGGCTTGCAGATCGTGCTGGTCGGCGAAGCCCTGCGCGGCGTCGACGTCGATACCGCCTGTCAGGGTCCCGGTCGGATCGACTGAGACGCTGAACGACTTCAGCACGGCTGCAGCGCGCTGCATGCGGTCGCCCCACCGGGCCTTCGGTGACATCTCGAACAGCGAGGTGCGGATCGCGCTCACCATCTGCCGCCGGAACTGCTCGTCGTTGTGCTTGGACGCCTCACGCTCCACGACGACCCAGTTCAGCTCCAGCGCCTTGCGTCTGAACCGGCCGAGCAGCACGGTCTTGCCCACTCCGCGCAGGCCCGTGATGATCATGGACTGCTCCGTGCGCCCCACGTTCATCCGGCGCAGCAGGAGATCGAAGGTCCTGAGCTGCACGTCGCGGCCAAGGACTGCGGGAGGCTGCGCGCCGGCGTTGGGCGTATAGGGGTTGCGGATAGGATCCACAATCGAATTGTAGGAACTTTATGTTGGTTTATCAAGTAGCGCAAAAACTGCTAAAGGTCCTAACTGCGGTGCAGGCCCAGTCCCGCGACCTCGCTGACTGATGCGTCGCGCGGATCACCCGGCGGGGGCTGCTGGCGCCAGACGAGGACCTGCTCCGCGGCCGGGACCACCAGGACCCCAGAGCGCAACGACGTTGGTCACCCACCGCCTCGGCCCGCTGCCCGGTAGGCCACCCCGGCCTCCGTCGGGGTCGACGCGTCCCGGTAGAGGCCGTACGCCTGGCTGTCACCCACGGCGGGCAGGCCGAACCACGCGTACCGCTCGACGTACGGGCGCTCCTGCATGCCGCGGGTCGTCGCGTTGATGAACGCGGCGGCCTGCGCGCCGGTGGGGTACGTCGGCCCGGTGAAGTCGATCAGCCCGTACTCGGTGACCCACACCGGCAGCCCGTACCGCTCGTGCACGGCGTCGACGTAGGACAGGAAGTGCTCCGGCGCGTCGGCGCCGAAGTCCGACCCGTACCAGTGGACCGTCACGAAGTCGACGCGCAGCCCCCTGTCCCGGGCGCCGGTCATGAACCGGTCCAGCCACCCGCCGGGCACGTCCGCGCCGACCGCGACGGCGGGGCTGCCGAGCCTCATGCCCGTCGCCTCGAGCCGCGGCCACAGGTCCAGCGCCTCCTCGACGGACATCGCCGCCTGCCCGTCGAGGTCCGGCTCGTTGAAGCCGAGCAGCACCTCACCCTCGTCACGGGCGAGCGCGAGGTTCGCGTCGGTGACGGACTCGGCGCCCCAGATCATCGGCACGAACTCGACGTCCGCGGGGCCGGGAGTGCCGTCGTCCGACGGCGACCAGTTGTAGAACCAGCCTGCACCCACGTCGTCCAGCGCCCCGCGGGTCCCGTCGAACGACGGCCACGTCCCGACGCCCTTCTTCGGGGACGTGGACGGTGGGGTCTCCGCGGCCGGCTCGGTCTTCGCGGGCGGTGACGCCGTCAGGGGCGCGACTGACTGCGGTGCGGGCGCGTCGGGGGCCACGACCACGCGTGGCACAGGTGCGTGCGCCGCGACGACCGCCGCCGGACCCGGCCCGCCGCCCGCGAACGGTTCGACCGCGACGAGGCCGCCACCGGCGACCGCGCCGGTGAGCAGGACCGCCGCCAGCGCACGCCTCCCGGCGGAGGTGCCCACCGCGACCACGGCCTTCACGGCGCCCGCCGAGCCCCCACCACCCGCTTCCGCCGCAGCGCCCGCCCCGTGCGCGCCGACCTGCGCCGCCCCGGACCACGACCCCGCCGACGGGTCGCCGAGGTGCCGGACGGTGGCCGCCAGCAGGAGCGGGACCGGCACGAGCGCCGGGCCGCGCAGCAGCTCCTCGGGGGCGAGGAGCCCCGACCAAGCCGGTGCGCACCGGGCGCACCCGCGGGTGTGCCGGGCGATGCGCTTGCGCCACAGCGGGCTCGGCCGGCCGTCCCACCGGGCCGTGACGTCCTGCAGGACAGTGCACGGCGGCTCCGCCGCCAACGCCCGGACGACGGCGCGCGCCGTCTCGAGCTGCCCCTTCATCCGCTGGACCCGGACGGCGGCGTGCGGGCGCGTCACGCCGAGGGCGTCGACGACCTCGTCCCGACCGAGCTCACCGGCGACCTCCAGCCACCACAGCGACAGCACCTCGCGGTGGTCCGCGTCGAGCCACCGCGTCGCCTCGGCGGCCTCCTGCCGCTGGCCACCCAGCTCGAGCCGGGCGACGGACACGTCGGTGAAGTCCGGCTCCGGGGCCGCGACGTCTTCGGGCGACACGACGGTCGCGGGGGAGCGGCGCGCGGCCTGCCGCGTGCGGACCTGGCGGACGGTGATCGCCACCAGCCAGGACCGGAAGGCTGCCGGCTCGCGCAGCTCGCCCAGCCCGCGCAGGGTCCGCAGCATGGTCTCCTGCACGACGTCGTCGACGTCGGCCCGGCACGGCAGGGCGCGACCGACGATCGTGTAGACGAGCGGCAGGTGGTCCGCGACGAGGCGGTCGACGGCGTCCGGGTCCCCGGCGCGGGCGGCCAGCACCGTCGCCGTGTCCGTCGCTGACGGCGTCCGCGCCATCGTCACCGCCACCTCTCCGTCGGGTTCGCCCGTGTCCGTCGCGGTCGCCGGCCGACCACGGTGAGGGAGACCGCGGGACCGGCACCCGATAACGGAAACCTCGGTCGACCGGCGGTCACCGTAGCGACTGGGTGCTCGTCACGGGAGGCGTGGTGACGGTCGGGTCACGACGCCCGCAAACCGGGAACGCCGTGCTTACTCCAGGCGTCTCCCAGTGTGAGAGGCACTTCGACAGCAGTCATGTCGGCAGTCACGTCTAGGCTCGCGGTCGTCTCGGGAAGGGGGCGGTGGCCGTGCTGAAACTGGTCGTGAAGGTCGTGTCGGCGGTCCTCGCCACCGCGATCTCCGCCGCGCTCGCGCTGGAGGGTGCCGGTGTCTGGTCGGCGACCCGCGCCACCCTCGTCGGTCTCGTGGTCGGGGCGGCCGTCCTGGCCGCCGGCTCCACGTCGGCCGCGGCGGTCGGTGAGTGGCGCGCCCACCGGCTGGGCGCCCGCCGCGCGTCCGTCGACATGCTGCTCGACGCCACCCTGTGGAGCGTCGCGGACGCCACCGGACTGGACTACCGGGACCTCGGCGTCGCCGCCTACGCCGTCCGCCGCCCGTGGTGGGCGCCGTGGTCCACCCGCCTGCGCCGCGTGCACCGGGTCCGGGCGCGCCGGCGTCCCACCGCATCCAACGTCCGGTGGCGTCCGGGCAAGGGCGTCATCGGGGAGTGCGTGTGCCGCGGGCAGGTCGTCGCCCGCGACCTCGCCGCCGACTACGCCGCGATCTGGCCCTGCACCCGCGAGGAGTGGGAGACGGTCGTGACGCCCGAGATGCGCCAGGGGCTGACCTGGCGCGAGTTCCTGCAGACCCGGGACAAGTACGAGGTCGTCGTCGCGACCCCGGTGCTGGACTCCACGGGCGCGCACACCGTCGTCCGCGGGTGCGTGGCGCTCGACGGCCCCGCCGGCTCGTTGGACCGGCTCTTCCAGGACGACGTGCTCGGGGCGCTGGACACCGCCGCCCAGAGCCTGCTCAGGCTGCGTGGTCCGGGCTAGCATGGGGGTTCCCGTACGCACCGCCGGAGCGAGACCGCCCGGCGGGGCCGACAGGACCGGCGAGGAGGCGCGATGCCCGCGACGAGACTGACCCAGCTGCGCAGCTCCACCAGGACCCGACCCGCCGTGCGGTCCGCGACGTCGTCCGAGCAGCTCGAGCGGTCGCTGCGACGGCTCGGGGCCGACGAACGGACCGTCGCCCTCGTCGACGGGTCCCGCGCGAACGGGCACCCCGTGTCGCGCCGCCGCGACGACGCCTGAGCCCTCCACGGCCTCGGACGACGTCGCGCCGCGTCAGCGCCGGCGGACCCCGCTGACCACGAAGCCGCTCGCGGGCAGCGCCGGCACCCGGCGCAGGTCGACGGTCAGGTCCTGCGGCGGCACCGTCCAGCCGACGTCCGAGACCATCGCCCGCACCGCGCGACCCACCAGCGCGATCGTCACCCACTCACCGGGGCACCGGTGCCCCGTCGCGTGGTCCCCCGCCCCCTGGGGCACCAGGTCGTAGGCGTCGCCCTCACCGTCGGCGAAGCGTTCCGGACGGAACGCCGACGGGTCCGGGAAGGTCAGCGGGTGCCGGTCCGACCCGTACAGGTCGACCAGCAGCCGACGTCCTCGCGGGACGCGCACACCCTCCCAGGTGAAGGACTCCCGGGCGCGCGCCGCCGTCGCCGGGAAGAACGGCGCGGTGCGCCGCACCTCCTGGACGAACCACCGCAGCTCGTCGTCCCGCACGTCCCGCAGCCGCTCCCGCCACTGCGGGTGCAGGTGCAGCGCCAGCGCCGCGAACACGACGAACCGGGCGACGGCGACGGTCGGCCGCAGCACGTTGAGCAGCTCCACCGCGGCGGTGCGGGGGGCCAGGCGCCCGCCCCCGGCGTCCCGGTGCCCCACCACCACGTCCAGCGCGCTGCCGGGCTCGGGAGTGCGGCGCCCGGCGCGGACGTCCTCGACCAGCCCGGCGAGCCACACCTCGAGGCGCCGCCGCGCCAACCGTCCCCGCCAGTGCGGTGGCCCCACGGCCGCCGGCGACTCGATGAGCGCCAGCAGCTCCCGCGTGCGGCCGGGGACCTGGGAGGCGCCGACGGGCACGCCGGCCCAGTCGCACACCGCACCGCAGAGGACCTGCGCCACCTCGTCGTGCAGCACCACGCGGGCCTGCCCCTGCCAGCGGTGCACCGCCTGGTCCCAGTGCCGGTCGAAGGCCGTGAGCAGTCCGTCGAACCGGCCCGGCCCCAGGAGGTCGAGGAACATCGCCTTGCGGTGGTGGTGGTCCTCGTCGTCCAGGCCCTGGACGCCGCCGCGGCCGAGCAGAGTGGCCTTCACGCGCGGGGGGAACGCGCCGTCCCGGGTCACCTGGGGGTCGGAGTACACCAGGCGGGCGGCCCGCGGGCCGCGACCGAGGACGACGGGGACGCCGGCCACGCGCGTCGCCAGCACGTCGCGCCCGGCCTCGTCCAGGCGCCTGCCCGCGAAGCGGTAACCGTCACGCAGCAGTCGCAGGGCGTTCGGCAGGGGGGTCATGCCCTCCCACCCTGGTGCAGCAGCGGGCACCCTGCCACCGGGCTGCCGACCTGCGGCGCCACGCCCGACGGGAGAGGGTGGTGCGGGACCACCCCCACCACACCGAGGAGGTCACCCGTGGCACGCGTCTTCATCGTCGGAGGACACGGCAAGATCGGCAGGCTGCTGACCGAGCAGCTCGTCGCCGCAGGGGACACGCCCGTCGGCGTCGTCCGGCGCGAGGAGCAGTGCCAGACCCTGCGCGGCCTGGGCGGCGACGCCGTCCTGCTCGACATCGAGGCGGACGGCCCCGACGCGTTCGCCGCCGCCTTCGAGGGCGCGGACGCGGTCGTCTTCGCCGCGGGCGCCGGCCCGGACGGCAAGGTGGAGCGCAAGAAGACCGTGGACCTCGGCGGGAGCCTGCTGTCGGTGCAGGCGGCCGAGCGCGCCGGCGTCCGGCGGTTCGTCCAGGTGTCCGCGATCGGCGTCGACGAGCCCGTCCCGGACGACACCGAGGAGGTCTGGAAGGCCTACGTCGCCGCGAAGCGCGACGCGGACACGAACCTGCGCTCGTCGTCCCTGGACTGGACGATCGTGCGGCCGGGCGCGCTGACCGACGACCCGGGCACCGGCCGGGTGGAGCTCGCCGAGCGGGTGGAGCGCGGTTCGGTACCGCGCGCGGACGTCGCCGCCGTGGTCGCGGCGTGCCTGTGCGACCCGCGGACCGTGGGGCAGCAGTGGGAGCTGGTCTCCGGGGAGCACGGCATCGCCGAGGCCGTGGACGCCGCCCTCAGCCGATGAGGATCCCGGCGATCGCCGCGCTCATGAGGTTGGCCAGCGTCCCGCCGAGGACGGCGCGCAGCCCGAGCCGGGCGATGTCGCCGCGCCGTCCGGGCGCGATCCCGCCCAACCCGCCGAGCAGGATGGCCAGGGAACCCAGGTTCGCGAAGCCGGTGAGCGCGAACGTCACCACGGCCTGGGTCTTCTGCGAGTAGTCCTCCGCCTGGGGGGCGAAGTCGCTGAAGGCGACGAACTCGTTGAGGACGACCTTCTGGCCGAGGAAGCTCCCGGCGTCCACCGCCTCCCCCCATGGGACGCCGACGACGAACATCACCGGCGCGAAGACGTACCCGAGGAGCTGCTCGAACGTGACGTCGTCCTGGCCGACGAGGCCGCCGGCCGCACCGAGCAGCAGGTTGAGCAGGGCGATCAGCGAGATGAACGCCAGCAGCATCGCCCCGACGTTGAGGGCGAGCCGCAGGCCGTCGGCGGCGCCCTGCGCGGCCGCGTCGATGACGTTGCGGGGCTTGTCCTCCTCGACCACGTCGGGGCTGGTGTCGGTGCGGGTGGGGCGGGTCTCCTCGTCGGTGGCGTCCGAGGCGGTGTCGTCCTCCAGCGCCCCGGCGGGGACGAGGATCTTGGCCATGAGCAGGGCACCGGGGGCCGCCATGAAGCTCGCCGCGATGAGGTACGACAGCTCGGCGCCGAGCAGCGCGTACCCGACGAGCACGGACCCCGCCACGGTCGACAGGCCGCCGACCATCACGGCGAACAGCTCGGAGCGGGTGAGCCCCGGGACGTAGGGGCGGATGAGCAACGGCGCCTCGGTCTGGCCGACGAAGATGTTGGCGGCCGCGTTCGTCGACTCGACCTTCGTCGTCCCCAGCGCCTTCGCCAGGGCACCGCCGACGAGCTGGACGACCTTCTGCAGCAGGTTGAGGTGGTAGAGGACGGCGGTGAGCGAGGCGAAGAACACGATGACGGGCAGCACCTGGAAGGCGAAGACGGAGCCCTCCTCCGGCAGCACCGGCCCGAAGAGGAACTCGATGCCCGCCCGGGAGGAGTCGATGACCGCCTGCACGCCGCGGGACAGTCCTTCCAGCGCCGCGCGGCCGGCGGGCACGTAGAGGACGAGAACACCGAGCAGGACCTGCAGGGCCAGCGCGAGCGCGACGGTCCGCAGCCGGATCCGTCGCCGGTCGGCCGAGAACAGCACCGCGATCGCCAGGACGACGGCCATCCCGCCGACACCCCACAGCACGTCACCCACCGGGCAGCCTCCCGTCGTCGTCGACGTGCGCCACCCTCCCAGCCGCACCGTGCGTCGGCACGGCGAAGCGCACACGGGCCAGGTCGGCACCGCGACGGCGGCGGGTCGGCGCCGCGTCAGGGGGCGCGGTGGCTCAGCCGGGTCGGGGAAGCGCCGTCCAACCCTGGACGAGGTACCAGTGGTCACCGGCCTCGATCCGGTCCAGCACGGCCCGGCGCAGGACGGTGTCGCGGGGCAGGTCCCGCAGGTCGCTCAGTCCGCGCCGCCCGAACGTGAAGTACACGGCGTCGTCGTCGCCCACCGACGGCTCCCCGAAGGGGGTGAACCGCCGCTGGAACCGCACCACGTGCGACTCCGGTGGCAGGACCGTGGCCAGGTGCGGGTCCAGCAGCCAGCTCGTGCAGCGGGCGTACGCCGTCTCGGCGCCGAGGTGGGTGGTGAAGAACGGGACGGCGCGGGCGAGCGAGGCGTCGACGTCGCGGCTGCGGAGCGGGCCGGTGTCGGGGATGTGCACGGACAGCAGCCACGGCTGGGACCGCAGCGGCTCCGGCAGGGACGCGCCGCGCCGGCCGCCGGTGCGGACCCGCTGCAGGTCGAGCTGGAGGCGGCCGAGCTGGTGCAGGGAGCCCTGCCAGTGCGGCAGCAGGCGGTGCGGCGCCTCCAGCCCGAGCCGGCCGAACACCCGGCGGTGCTGGGCGACGTGCCGGCCCAGGTCGGCGAGCGTGTCGTGGGTGGCGGAGGCGTCGATGCCGCAGGTGCGGTGCCAGTCGCGGACGTCGTCCGCCGTCGCCACGAGGGCGAGCAGGGCCAGGACGCCGCGCTGCGCGGCAGCGTCCGGCGTGGTCCCGTCCGAGTCGGCCCCGTCCGCATCCGACTCGTCAGGGTCGGCGTGGTCGAACGGCGCCGCCCAGCGCCCGGCGCCGTCGTCCAGGAAGGCGCCGATGCGCTCCTGCAGACGGCCGACCACGCTGGTCAGCGTCGCGACGGCTTCCGGGTCGCCGAGTGCTCGCCGTGCCGCGGCGACGGCGTCAGCGGCGTCGGCCTCGGTGAAGCCGAGGACGGCCAGGCGCTCGGGCAGGTCGGTGCCCAACCGGTCCAGCGCGTCCATGGAACCTGACCCTAGGTGTCCGGGTGGTCACTGACGATGGGTGAACCGGTCGCGTCCGGGTGAACCTGTCGGTCACCCGGACGCGGCCCGTGCGGGTCGGTCACGCGTGGTGTCGCGCGGTGGGGTGGTCAGCCGTCGAACTCGATCTCCAGCTCGATCGGGGTGCCCCCCAGCGCCTTACTCACCGGGCAGTTCGTCTTGGCGTCCTCGGCGGCGGCCCGGAAGGTCGGCTCGTCGATGCCGGGGACGGACGCGCGCACGTGCAGCCGGATCCCGGTGATCCCGGTGCCGGGCTGGAAGGTCACGTGGGCCTTCGTGTCCACGGACGACGGCGGGGTGTTGTCGCCGGCCAGGGCGTGCGACAGCGCCATCGAGTAGCAGGTGGCATGCGCGGCGGCGAGCAGCTCCTCCGGCGAGGTGCGGCCGTTGGCCTCCTCGGCCCGCGACGGCCACGTGACCTCGTACGTGCCCAGACCGGAGGACTCCAGGGTCGTGCTGCCCGACCCCTCCATCAGCGAGCCCTCCCAGTGCGTGCTGGCGGTCCGGGTGGTGGCCATCGGCGTCTCCCTCGTGTCGCGTGCTGGGCCCGCCCGGTGGCGGGCTGGTCGGTGGGTCGTCGCCAGCGTAGGCACGGGCGGTGGGGGCCGCACCCGGCCAGAGGGGCTGTGCGGTGGCCCCGCACTGCATGGAGGTCCTCGTGCCTCTGTCCCCGTGACAACCTCTGGGCATGCGGACGGAGACCCACGCCGAGTACCTCAGCCTGCTGCTCCCTCGTTTCGAGAGGCGCAGCGCTGAGTTGGGTTGCCGGTGGGTGGCCCGGGCTCGTCCCGGTCTGGAGCGTCCCGTCGTGCAGGAGCGAGCGGCGCTACGAGGTGTCTGGCTGCCGGAGGAGGTCATCGCCTGGTACGCCTGGCACGACGGAGTGGACACCGGTGGGCTGGTGGACCCGAGCCTCGACATCCTGCCGGGTTTCGACTTCCCGTCCCTGGAGGACTGCCTGGATCTCTACACCACCGGCTGGCTGCCGTTTCGCGAGGAAACGGGAATGGGTGAGGTCATCGAGGGTGAACCGGGCTGGCCCAAGGAGCTCGTGCCCATCCTGGGCATCCGCGACCACTTCGCCATGTCCGTCGTGATGTACCGAGCGGGGCCGGTGGACGTCCCGGGTTCACGGGAGCCCGCAGAGCTCGTGCGCGGCGACGCCGCGACGTACTGCGGGCAGCAAAAGGTGCCGAGTCTGGTCGCGTTCATCGAGCTCTGGATGGGCTGGCTGAACGACGGCCTCGTTACCTATTCGGCTGACCGCTGGGATGTCGACATGGCACGCCGGCACCGAAGCACCTGGACGCTGGGGCTGCTCTAAACGCAGGATCCGTTTCGCCCCTTCGCGATAAGACGTCCCCGACGTCTCGGCTCGGCGATCGAAACCATGGGGCGAATGACATAACGTCAATCCTCGGCGGTGGGCTCCCGACCCCAAAGACGCACAAGACCAAGACCATCGTCTGGGCGGACCACCTCAGCCCAGACCACGTAGGCGCGAAGCTCACTGCTCTCATGAAGGCTCTCACTCTGGAGCAGATGAAGCATCGACGCGGGGTCCATTCGATACGTGTCTTGGTTCCACATGGAGCGCGGGCTGTCTCGCGACCACACATCGACCCGTAGGGCGTGGGCCGCCTCTTCCCATCGAGCATCTCGTGGGTCGATCGCTTGGGCACCAAAGTCACGCAGATCGGGCGGCGGCGAGGTCATGGTTGTGAGTCTGTCACGTCTCGGGTGCGTGCCGACTGCCTCGATCGAGTCGTCATGGCGCGATGAGTCGATCCAGCACGCGCGTCGCGACGTCCTCGCCTTGGGTGAAGCCGCCTCGACAGGCCGTGGGGAAGTGGATGCCTGCCAGTACTCGCGATTCAGAGGCCTCGGCTGCGGCCGAGGCGATCGTCGCGAAGGTCCGTGGCGCGATCGCTAGCGGCATCCCGGTTGCTCGGGGAACGTCCGTGAATGCGATCGACCTCCCTAGCATCCCCTCCAGCACAGTGGCCGCGGCTGCGGACATCGTCGAATGGCCGGACGTGTGCTCCGGGAAGGGGGGATCGGGCATCAGCGGCTCCCAGGTCCGGTCACCGAGAGCCTCGTGGATCACTTGCCGGGGGCGCGCGCACATCGTGTCGTACTTCGTTTTCCAGCAGGCAAGCGCGGCATCGTAGAGGGCGACGGCAGTGACTGCCGTGACGCGCGATGGCTCATCGCTATGGGTTTGAGCCAGTCGAGCCGCGATAAGAGCCCAGTGTCCGGCTGGAGTGCCCGTCGAGTCGCGGCCATCGGCCCAGAAGCGTGCCAGGGCTGACTCGTCCGGACTGAGGGATTCGCGCCGGGACCTGACCTCGTCGACCTCCTGCATGTATGTGCTGGAGGGGGAGAGGGAGAAGGGATTGGGGGAGCGGGCCGCAGTTTCTCCAGGAGTTGCGAGGACGAGTGGTCTTGCGACTTCCGAGATGTACGGGTCGATGGGTTGGTGAGTCACATCCTCGCTCTGAGGCACCCACCGACCGGGGCCGGGGGTGATGGTGAGGGGCGGACGAGCGACCCCGCTCGTGCCGTCGGTTCCTGCCCAGTGGGCGAGTGTCAGGCCAAGGTCCACCCCGTACTGGTGGCTCTCGTGCCAGTGCTCGGTGCCTTCGTCCTCGAGGAGCCATTGTTGGGTGACATTCCGCAGGACGGCCCAGCCGGCAGGGGTGGGTGGATGAAGCAGCGAGGGCATGAGGACCGACGCGCACGCGGCCGCAGCCGTGTCAGGCGCCACTGTCCGTGGCCGGCTGGGGAGTTGGGGGCTGCTCGTGAGCCGGTCCGTCAGCGGCTCGCCGGTCAGCGCTATGTGAGCGGCTATCGATGAGTAGGCGAGGAAGCGGGCCGCCAGTACTGGTGTCAGCCCATCGATGCCGGCAACGTCGTAGGCCAGCTCAACGTAGCGGCCGGCGTCGCGGGTCCCGATAGTGGCGGCTGGCTTGCATGCACTGGATGCTGCCGCGGTGCCGAGGATCAAGGCGCCCAGCCGCAGGCAGCTGCGCCGGTCGATGTTCAACGAGTGCGCCCGGTGGCTAGTGCTCACGCCTGCCAGGCGATGCTGGACGCTGAGAAGGGTGTGTTCGACGGACCCTTGTAGCCCCGAACGCAGGCGATGTACCAAGCCCCCGACACCCTCGTCGCTCCCGGCCTGCCGGTCTTCGGGATGTAGCGGGTTGCGAACGACCCCGACCCCAGGTTCAACGCGCCGCCGTTATCGGTCGAGCTGTTCGTCGCGACGCTGATACAGCCGTAGTCACGAGTCCAGCGGGATTCGCCGGCTCCGTACGCTGGCTGGCGTGAGCATCGGTAGAGGTTGCCGATCCAGGAGTTGAACCGCATCGTGTAGCCGACGTCGCACCGGAAGCGGATCTTGGCGATCACTCCGCCGGCACCGCTGGAGTAGTGCGGCCGGTCGACGGTCGCGTAGCAGCTGCCGGGCTCCAGGAGGAGCTTTGTGTCTTGACCGCCTGCTGCGGACTCGGGCGCTCCCTGCGCGGGGGCCGCGGCACTGGCGAGAGAGAGCGAGAGCGCGACGAGGGCGGTGAGCAGTGGGCGCTGTCGGGCCATCGTGACCTCCGGTGACGATCAGGTCACAGAAGAGTCGACGTCCGAGGTGAGTTCATGCATCGGGCATTCGCCCCATTTTCGGTGGAGGGCACCGGCAGCGTCGGCGGTGCGATCGCGGGAGGCCAGGCGGCCACAGTGATCTGACCCTGGTGGATCGCTCGAGCGAGAAGCTGGGCACGGGTGTTGGTGGCCGTCCGGCGCATCGCCGACTCGACCTGGTGGCGCACGGTGTGGCGCGATAGCTGGAGGTCATGGGCGATCTGCGAGTCGGTCTTGCCCTGTGCGAGCAGAACGATCACCACGAGTTCCGCAGTCGTTAGCAGCATCCCCATGCTTGGCCCCCCACCAAGATCCGACACGGCGCCGACCATCATGGACTGAGATGCGGCGATGGCCTATGGGGCGAATGACCCATGTGTCAGGGAGGGCGTTGACACCCACGGAGGGGCCGCAGGTTCGACTCCGCAGCCCGGGACGGGGTGTCCTGAGGCGGGGAAGACCCTTCAACCAGGCATGTGACATAAGGTCAATTATCGGCTCGCTTCTCGAGGTGGACATCACCGGTCGCCGGCTCCGCATCAACAACGAGCCTCCCGCTGCGCACGAGTGAGCGGCCGAGCCGCGGGCATGGGCCAGGCTGGGCGCGACCGGCACGGGCCTAGAGGGCCCGGCACGACCGATCCGTGACATAAGATCTTGGAGTCTTTACTCTGGATCCAATTGAATTGGCATTTTCTGGTCGGCCAACCACTCTCTCAGGTCAGTTTCGTTATCCACCCATAGGTCATAACGCACATCCTCCGGGCCACCCTTGATGTAGATATGCCAGGCCTTAGCGTCGGCTGGCTCTGGGTTGATATCAACAATGGCGCCTACATGCTCTCCCGCGGTGATCCGTCCCGTTCGGGGCGCTCTGTCGTAGATCCAGTTGCTCATGGGGCGGTCTCCCTTGCTCACCGCCGATGGTATACATGGTAGTTGTTTGTCCAGCGACCCTTCGCTGCGGCGCGGCTCTCGAAGTTGGACTGGTAGCTGCCGATCTTCGGCTTGTAGCTCGGTGGCCGCCACTGTCGGCGCCCGTCTCGGCTCATGCGCCCTCCGATTGACGTCTGACGTGACCCTCGGCCAACCCACATTCGACCGGCCAGGCGTGAGGTCGCACGTGTTGACCTAATTCCACCGCCCATACCGTTGACGGCGCGCGCTGCCTTGACGACCCTGTAGGCGCGGTAGGCCCATATCGCGGCACCAGCAGCCGGCACGGCTGCGCCCACGACGACCAGACCCACGTCGAGGTACGTCCGCCAGTGTTTCTTGAAGTGCTTCTTGACGCCCTTCCAGCTCCATTCGCCGTTGAGGTCGAGGTCGTTGATGGGGTCGGTGACGTAGGTGTAGTCGTTGTCGACGCCGCCTTCGACGGGGTCGACTTCGAGGAAGCGGCCGAGGGCGGGCACGTAGGGGCGGGCGCCCATCTGAACGGTGGCGATCGTGCTGGCGTGTTCGTAGGGGCGTTGGTGTTGGCCGAGCCAGCCGTTGTCCATGTCCCCGGTCAGGGTGTCCGGGGTGGCGTCGTCGGACGCGGTGGCGCCCAGGTGCCCGGGCTGGTTCGTGTTCAGGGTGTAGGGCTGACCGAACGGGTCGTAGGCGAACGGGATCGCCTGCTCGCGGGTCCCAGTCTGGTCAGCGGTGGCCACGACGTCGCCGTGGATGTTGGGGTAGGCCCAGAGGTCGTTGCCGGTGGCCTTGTCGGTGTGGGTGACCCCACCGGGCAGCCCGTAGACCCGTTCGAGGACGACGAGGTCACCGGTGAGGGTGATGTCGGAGGTGTCCCCGTCCCCGGTGTAGGCGTACCGGATGGTGACCGGAGCCTGTCCCCCGGCGGGGGTGTGGGTGCGGGAGACGATCCGGTCGGTCGCGTCCCGGGTGTAGGTCACGCTGGTGGTGCCGCCGTCAGGTTCGGTGACGGTGATGCCGAGGTTGCGGTCGGCCGAGTCGTAGGTCAGGACCTGGTTTGCCAGCCGGGTGGTGTTTCCCCGGGTGTCGTAGGCCAACGCCGCCGACCCTGAGGTCGCCAACGCCAGGTTGGTCCCGGAGACCGGGGACGCACCGGCCGGTGCGCCGGCGACGCCGGTGGCGATCAGCCGGTCCGCCGCGTCGTAGCAGTACCGGGTGGTGGTCGGGGTCGGGCCGCCGTCGGTGATCACGGTGGTCGCGACGCGGTTGCCGTTCTTGCCGGCGTTCGACACCGCCGTGGCCTGCGACGTCCCACAGTGGTCGATGGCCGTGGTGGAGATCTCGGTGGTGTAGTCGTAGGTCAGCTGGTGGCGCGGGATGCTGGCGGCGACGAGCCGCTGCGCCTTGTCGTAGGTGTACGCCGAGGCGTACGCGGTGGTGCCGTTGGTCAGGGTCGCGGTCAGCACCTTCCCGGCCCGTGAGCGGGTCACCGCATCGGACAGGCCGACCTGCCCGCCGGGGAACGACCAGGTCAGGCCGGTGGTCGCACCGGCACCGTCGCGGGTGATGCCGGTCAGGGCGGTGCCGTTGCCGGCGGGCCCGGCGGGGTAGGTCACCGAGACCAGCTCACCGGCGGCGTCGTAGACCGGGTCGGCCATCACCGCCCCGTTGCGGGTGATCTTCTCGACCCGCCCGGCCCGGTCGTACTCGGTGGTCACGGTCACCGGCACCCCCCCACCGGGGGTGGTGGTGGTCGAGGTGACCGCCCGCCCTGCGGCGTCGTACCCGGTGGTGGTGACCACACCCCACACGTCGACGTACCGGGTGACGCGGCCGAGCAGGTCCACCGTGGTGGTGATCGTCCCGGCCGGGTCACTGACCGAGGTCACCAGCGGGTTCGAGCCCACCGCGTGGTCGTAGGTCACCTCCCGCGCGGCGGTCGTCCCGGACTGCGGGTGGGACACCGACACGGCGCGGCCGCGGGCGTCGTATGCGCTGCAGGTCCACGGTGCGCCGTCGACGGTGGTGCTGTGGCTGGACGCGACCACCCGGCCGGTGGCGTCGTAGACGCTCCTGCGGGTCGCGGTGATCGACTCGCTGCTCTTGGGTGGGTGCACCTGGTGTAGGGCGCTGCCCTGGTGGGCAGTATCGACAGTTGTGGTGCAGGGGTTGTCCACCGTGGTGGTCTCGCCGTAGTAGCTGTACCGGGTGGAGAACCGGTCCACGTCGCTGCGGCCCGTGCCGGCGGGCAGGGTGCGGGTGGTGCGCCGGGCGAATCCGGCGCCGGGGGCCTCGTACCCGGTGGTGGTGGTCAGGTTCAGCCCGCCGGGGTCGACCGTGCTGGTGGTCGCCAGCCCCGTGTGCGGAGTCGCGTACCCGGTGGCGGTGACCAGCGCCACTGGCGCACCGGCGCCGGTGGTGTCGTGCTCGGTCGTGCTTGTCTGCAGCGAGTAGTCGGGGTCCAGGTGCCCCGTCGGAACCAGCCCCGAGCTGCCGTCCGGTGCGATCCAGTGCAGCTCGATCCCCGAGGCGCCGTCGTGGTCGTAGTACTCGATCCGGATCCGCTTGGACTGCTGGCCCGCCGCGACAACCACCGGCAGGTTCGATGAACGGCGAGGATTGCTCCACGCCGACCAGGCGTCGTGCAGCAGCACGTCGTCGACGAACACTCGCAGGCCGTCATCGGCCCAGGTGGCCAGATGGTAGGTCCCGGTGGTCGGGAAGGTGATCCGCCCGGTCAGCCGCGCGGACCATCCGTCGGCCTTGTCGCTCATCGCAGGGGTCGGCGCCCCGGACCAGGACGGGTTCAACCCCACCGTGCCCAGGCCCAGGGTGGTGTGCTCGAACGGCGCCCCGGTCAGGGTGGTGTTCTTGTAGAACGCGGTCGCCAGCCCGGTGACGCCCTCGTCGTACTTGGTCTCGGTGTGCGGCACCACGCAGCCCGCCGGCGGGGAAGCGTTCGGCTTCTCGTCGGTGAAGCATGAGGCCGGCGCGGGACCGTAAGAGTGTTGCGGCCGCTCGCGGGGGTCGTACACGGTGGAGCTGCGCCGCCCCGCGGCGTCCTGGGTCCACCGGGGCCGGTCGTCGTCGTGCCACGCGGCGGTGGTGGCCACGCCGGTGGCGTCGGTGTCGGTCAGCACCCGCAGCGCACCGTCGTAGGTGACCGTGCGCACCGGGGCGGTGCCCAGGCCGGCGTCGAGGACCTGGGTCTGCCCGGAGGAGTAGGTGTAGCTGCGCGCCAACCGCGCCACCCCACCGGCCGCGCCGTCGGGGTCGGCGGACTGGACCTGGGTCACCCGCGGAATGCTCGTGCCCACCGGCGTCTCGTAGGTGATCTTCGTCCAGGTCGCGTCGGTGGCCTGCTCGACGGTGCCGGTGCGGGCCGGGGAGGCCAGCCAGTCAGCGGCCAGCGGGTCACGGACCTTGTCCATCAGCCCACCGGTGTACCCGAAGTCGGTGATCTCCACCGCGTCCTTGGTCCAGGTGCCACCGGTCGAGCCGGGGTCCTCGATCCGGGCCAGGGTGCCCTGGGAGTACCACAGGTAGGTGCTGGTTCCGTCCCAGTACTGCACCCGGCACAGCATGTGCGCCGGCGGCTGGGTGTCGGCGCCCGCGGGGCGGGCCCGCCCGCCGTAGCAGCTGTCGCTGTCCCCGGTCGACCAGTGCAGCGTGATCGCCTGCAGGGTGCCGTCGGTGTTCTTGCGGGCCGGGTCCTCGATCCGGGTCAGCCGCTGCGGGCCGCTCCCGGTCGCGGCGTAGACGTAGCGCAGCGCGGCGGGCTTGCGGTCATCCAACGCCGCGGTGGCCGAGATCAGGCCGCCGTGGACGGCGAAGACGTAGGTCATCCCGTCGTCGTCGACCAGCGTGACCTGCCCGTTGGCGGCCACGGTCAGGATGCCTTCGGACCCTTCCGGCGGGGCGTACCCGCCGGCCGACTTCTTGGTGTAGGTGTGCTTGGCCCCCGAGGCGTCGGTCAGCACCACCGCCGCGTCGGTGACCGTGGCGGTGGCATACCCCGACGCGCCGTCCAGGTCCGCCGACAGGGTCCACCCGGCCGGCAGCGGGGCCGGGCCGGTCGGGGACAGCCACGCCGGGCTCAGCAGCGCCGCCTGGTTCTGCACCAGCCCGCTGGTGCTGCCCGCCGGGACCGCGGTGGTGATCCGCAGCGCCGCCTGCGCGTACGCCACGTCCGTGGCCTCGGAGAAGTCGACCTTGATCCGGTACGCCGTGCCCTTGGTCAGCGCCATCGACCGGTCGGTCTGCCAGTGCCAGGCGGTGTCACGCACCACCGGGTCGTCGAAGACCACCTTCTCCGTTGCCCCGTCGTACAGGGTGATCTTCATGCCGTCGTCGTGGGTGCCGGTGAACTGGTACGTCCCGGTCTCCGGGGCGGTGAAGTACCCCTCCCACCGGATCCCGAACCACTCGTGCGGAACCACCCCGGCCACCGGGCTGCCGCCCAGGCCCCAGTTCGCCGAGATCGTCGGCTCGGTGCGCACCAGCAGCGGCGCCCCGTCCGCGGCGTTGATGGTCTTGGAGTTGTCGACGTCGTCGTAGTAGGAGGCGGTCAGCCCGTTCGGGGTGGTCACCGCCTGGCTGTTGTAGGTGAACGTCAGCCCCGCCGACCCCGACGCGGTCGGGAAGCTCGGGGACCCAGCGGCCACGGTCAGGTTGCCGTTGGCCAGGTTCACCTGCACCGGGCCCAACCCGTCATAGGGCGCCGGGCCGCGGTCCCCGACGCGCCGGTCGTAGTGGTACTTGCCCACCGCGGTGGCGTAGATCGGCGTGCCGTGCGAGGCAGCCCGCCCGGTCCACACCTCCCGCACCCGCGCCGTCCACGTGTACGGGGTGCCGTCGACCAGCACCCCCGCCGGCACGGTGAACGACGTGGCCGTCCCCCACTGCGACTGCAGCACCACCCCGGACCTGCCGTCCCCACCGGTGGCGACCTGGAAGGAGTACTGCAACGGCTCACTGTCCGGGTCGCTCGTCGGGGAGATCGTGAACGTCGGCGTCGCGTTGGCCGACCGCTGGTCCAACGACCCCTGCAGCACCGGCGGCGCCGGCCGGTTGTTCACATCGATCCACAAGGTCGAGATCAGCTGCTTGAAGGTGTAGGACGGGATCTGCTCTGACCCCGCGACCCCGAACCACGCCCCGGCCGCGTTCATGTTCGACAGGTGCTGCAGGTAGTCCCGCAACGGACCGGACTGGATCGACCCGGTGTCGGTCAGGTCCCAGATCTCACCCAACGGCGGGCCGTTGACCGCACCGGCGTAGGAGAACGCGCTGGCGTGGAACATCCGCAGGTCATCAGGGTTGCTGGTGCCCTCCGACCCCGAGATCCGCGCGAAGTCGGCGTTGGCCGCCACGATCTCCCGGCCGCCGAGCACACCGTCCTCGTAGGGGTACTTGAACACCGTGCGCCAGTGCACGTTCTGGTTCGACTGCCTAGTGTTGCCGATCCGGATCTGGCACGCCGAGCACGAGTACCCATCGCTCTTGTACGAGTACGACCCGTGCGCCGGGCGCATCACCGTCGGGTCCACATGCACCGGGAACACCCGCCCCTCGTCGGCCAACCAGTCGGCGTCCACCGACACCTCGACCAACGGACCCGCGTTGTCCCCAGCACCGGTCACGGTGTTGCCGTCGGTCGGCTCGGTGTCGGCGAGCTGGACCTGCACGCCGGTGACCGACGCCGCCCGCTCCCCGTCCACCCCCGAGCTGTCCCACGCCTCACCCGACGGCAGCACGAACTGCACCACCCCGGCGGAGTCGACCAGCTCGACCAGGCTCTCCCCGGCCTCACCCACACCCGGACGGGCGCTCAACCCCTGGGTATCCAGGGCGAACACCCACCGCACCCGACCATCGCCGTCAGTAGCCGGCACCGCATCGGCGTCCTGGAGCACCAACGTGCCCTTCAGCTGCGAGGCGTACACCTCATACGTCAGATCCGTGCCCGGCAGAATCCCCGGGTACGCCACCGTCGATGCCGACTGCCCCGCGCGACCCGACGCCGGATCCACCTGCGTGGACACCTCGGCCGGCACCCCAGCCGCCCCCAACAGGTTCAACCTCACCGACTCACCCGACGGCGTCGACACCGACACCAGGTCCACCACCGGGTCCACCACAGCAACCGCACTATCGGCCGTGGCGGGGGGCACCGGCTCGGACGTCTTCGACCCGGAGGTCCTCGACCCTGACGACGTGGCGGACTCACCGGCCCGCGCGCCGCCACCCAGACCATCAGCATCCAGGTCAGTAGCGCCCGCAGCGGCCAGGTCGGCCGGGACCGCCTCCGAACGCGCCGCGAACGCCGGGGCCATCGGGTGGTCCCGGACCTCCAGCACCCCGTCCCCGTCACCATCGGCACCGACGGTCCGGTTCAACGACCGCCACCCGCCCCGCCCGTCAGGCACCGACAACGGCTCGGTCGACACCCGCACCGTCGACGTCCCGTTCGGGTTCGTGTACTCCTCGAAGTACTCCCCCCGCTCAGCCAGCTGGGAACGGCCTCGGGAGAACGCGGTCTCCGCAGGCGGTGCCTTCGCCACCAACGCCTGCTCGCCCAACCCACCGGCTGCCAGCCCGCCGCCACCCTGACCCGCGGCCCCCGGCGCCGGTGTCGAGGACGCCACCGGCAGATCCACCACCCTCACCGGCTTCTGCGCCGCTGCCGGGCGCGGGGGCTCGGCCACCGCCAGCTCACCGGTCGTCAGCACCACCGCCGACGCCACCCCCACCGCCACCACCGAGCGCAACGCCCGACGAGACGGCCATGTCCCGCGTCAAGTAGTTGGCAGGGTTCCGGTCGCTAGAAATGTCGGGGTGGTCGGGTCGGCCAGGCCCAGGTGCACCTCCTGGGGCCGGTTCCA
>NZ_BAAGTX010000027.1:0-53071 GCF_054781695.1 Thalassiella azotivora | reverse complement strand
GGCGCCGAGGGCGGCGCGCCGGGCCCAGGGGCCGGGCGGTCGGCGCCCGAGCGCGACGCGGTCCCGGACGCCGGGCAGGCCGCGGACCCCGCCGTCCCGTCGGACGGCCCGGCGGGCGCGGGCACCGCGTCCCGAGCACCCTCCGGGCGCGGCTAGCCTGGTGGCCTGGGCGCGATCCCCAGGCCACCCCACCTCCTCAGGAAGGTCGACGCCGTGAGCCTCCCCCCGACCGACGGACACCCCGGCGCCCAGGAGCACGGCCTCTTCGGCCTCGAGGGGCTCACCTTCGACGACGTCCTGCTGGTCCCGTACCCGAGCGACGTCGTCCCTAGCGACGCCGACACGCGCTCGCGGGTCTCGCGCCGGGTCGAGGTGGCGGTCCCGCTGCTGTCCAGCGCCATGGACACGGTGACCGAGGCGCGGATGGCGATCGCGATGGCCCGGCAGGGCGGGCTCGGCGTGCTGCACCGCAACCTGTCCGCCGAGGACCAGGCGGCGCAGGTCGACCTGGTCAAGCGGTCCGAGGCCGGGATGATCACGCACCCCGTCACCACGGGCCCGGACGCGACCCTCGCCGAGGTGGACGCGGTCTGCGGCCGGTACCGGGTGTCCGGGCTGCCGGTCGTCGACGCGGACGGCGTGCTCGTCGGTATCGTCACCAACCGCGACCTGCGCTGGGAGTCCGACCACTCCCGCCTCGTCCGCGACGTCATGACGCCGATGCCGCTGGTGACCGCGCCCGTCGGCGTGGACCGCACCGACGCGATGGAGCTGCTGCGCCAGCACAAGATCGAGAAGCTGCCGCTCGTGGACGACGGCGGCCGGCTGCGCGGCCTCATCACCGTCAAGGACTTCACCAAGAGCGAGCAGTACCCGCACGCGACCAAGGACGACGAGGGCCGGCTGCGCGTCGGCGCGGCGGTCGGCATCTTCGAGGACGCCTGGAAGCGCGCGATGCTGCTCGTGGACGCCGGGGTCGACGTCCTCGTCGTCGACATGGCCCACGGCCACTCGGCCGCCGTCCTGGAGATGATCTCGCGGCTGAAGGCCGAGCCGGCCGCCGCGCACGTCGACGTGGTCGGCGGCAACGTGGTGACGCGCGCGGCCGCGCAGGCGCTCGTCGACGCGGGCGCGGACGGCGTCAAGGTGGGCGTCGGGCCGGGGTCGATCTGCACGACCCGCGTCGTCGCGGGTGTCGGCATGCCGCAGGTCACGGCCATCCACCAGGCGTCCCTGGCGTGCGGGCCGGCGGGGGTGCCGGTGATCGGCGACGGCGGGCTGCAGTACTCCGGCGACATCGCCAAGGCCCTCGTCGCCGGCGCGGACACGGTGATGCTCGGGTCCCTGCTGGCCGGGTGCGAGGAGAGCCCGGGCGAGCTCGTCCTCATCAACGGCAAGCAGTACAAGTCCTACCGGGGCATGGGCTCGCTGGGGGCGCAGCAGACCCGCGCCGGCGACCGCTCCTTCTCCAAGGACCGCTATTTCCAGAACGACGTGGCCACCGACGACAAGTTCGTCCCCGAGGGCGTCGAGGGGCAGGTGCCGTTCCGCGGGCCGCTGTCCGCGGTCGCCCACCAGCTCGTCGGCGGGCTGCGTCAGTCGATGTTCTACTGCGGCGCGGCGAGCGTCGAGGACCTCAAGCGCAACGGCTCCTTCGTGCGGATCACCGCCGCCGGCCTCAAGGAGTCCCACCCCCACGACATCCAGATGACCGTCGAGGCGCCGAACTACTCGCGCTGACGCCGCACGCCGGGGACGGGCGGGCCACCCCCCGCCGGTAGCCTGGCCGGTGTGATGAGCGAGATCGAGATCGGCCGCGGCAAGCGCGGACGGCGCGCGTACTCCTTCGACGACGTCGCGATCGTCCCCAGCCGGCGCACCCGCGACCCCGAGGAGGTCTCGGTCGCCTGGCAGATCGACGCCTACCACTTCGACCTGCCGGTGCTCGCCGCGCCGATGGACTCGGTGGTGTCGCCGGCGACCGCGGTGGCCCTCGGCCGGATGGGCGGGCTCGGCGTCCTCGACCTCGAGGGGCTGTGGACGCGCTACGAGGACCCTGAGCCGCTGCTCGCCGAGATCGCCGCCCTGGACGCCTCCGCCGCGACCCGCCGGATGCAGGAGATCTACAGCGCCCCCATCCAGCCGGAGCTCGTCACCGAGCGGCTGCGGCAGGTCCGCGACGCCGGGGTCACCGTGGCCGGGGCCCTGTCCCCGCAGCGCACCCAGCAGCTCTGGAAGACCGTGGTCGACGCCGGCGTCGACCTGTTCGTCATCCGCGGCACCACCGTGTCCGCCGAGCACGTCTCCGGCAACGCCGAGCCGTTGAACCTCAAGCGGTTCATCTACGAGCTGGACGTCCCGGTGATCGTCGGCGGCTGTGCCACGTACACCGCGGCGCTGCACCTGATGCGCACCGGCGCGGCCGGCGTCCTCGTCGGGTTCGGCGGGGGCGCCGCCCACACGACGCGCGTCACCCTGGGCATCCACGCGCCGATGGCCTCCGCGGTCGCCGACGTCGCCGCCGCCCGGCGGGACTACATGGACGAGTCCGGCGGCCGGTACGTGCACGTCATCGCCGACGGCGGCGTCGGCCGCTCCGGTGACCTCGTCAAGGCCGTCGCCTGCGGCGCGGACGCCGTCATGCTCGGTGCCGCGCTGGCCCGCGCGGTCGACGCGCCCGGGCGGGGCTGGCACTGGGGCAGCGAGGCGCACCACCCCCAGCTGCCGCGTGGTGAGCGGGTGCAGGTGGGCACGGTCGCCCCGCTGGCGGAGATCCTCAACGGGCCGGGCCGCGTCGCCGACGGCACCACGAACCTCATCGGGGCGCTGCGCCGGTCGATGGCCACCACCGGCTACTCCGACCTCAAGGAGTTCCAGCGGGTCGAGGTCGTCGTCTCCCCGTACCAGCCGACGCTGCCGCAGCCGACCCGCTGACCGGTGGGCCGCCGGCGCTCGGTCGGGCGGCCGGTCAGGCGGTGAGCCGCTCGCGCAGCTCGCGCCTGAGCACCTTGCCGATCACCGACCGGGGCAGGTCCTCGACCAGGTGCACCTGCCGTGGGGCCTTGTAGCCGGCCACCCGCTCCCGGGTCCAGGCGCGCAGCTCCTCGGGATCGGGCGCGCGGCCGTCCACGGGCACCACGGCCGCGACGACCTGCTCGCCGCCGTCCGGTCCGGGGACGCCGAGCACGCTGACGTCCTCGACGTCGGGGTGCTCGCGGATCACGTCCTCCACCTCGGTGGGGTACACGTTGAAGCCGCCGGTGATGACGAGCTCCTTGATCCGGTCGACGACGCGGACGAAGCCGTCGGCGTCGACCTCGACGACGTCGCCGGTGCGGATCCAGCCGCCGTCCAGCAGCGTCGCTGCGGTCTCCTCCGGCCGGTTCCAGTAGCCGGAGAAGACCTGCGGCCCGCGTACCTGCAGCTCGCCGGGCTCGCCCGGAGCCACCTCCCGCTCGGGGTCCTCGGGGTCGGTGACCCGGATCCACGTCGACGGGAACGGCACCCCGACCGTGCCGTGCCGCCGGGCGGCCGAGAACGGGTTGCCGACCGTGATGGGGGAGGTCTCGGTCATCCCGTACCCCTCGACGAGCATGCCGCCTGTCTGGTCCTCCCACTGCCGGGCGACCTGCTCGGGCAGCGACATCGCGCCGGAGATGGCGTGGCGCACCGACGACAGGTCCAAGCGGCCCTCGCCGGCGACCTCGGCGAGCCGGGCGTACATCGGCGGCACACCCGGCAGGAAGGTGGGCGGTCGCCGCTTCGCGGCCTGCACGACGAGGTCGACGTCGAACCGCGGCAGCAGCACCACGGTGGCGCCCACCGAGATGGCCACGGTCAGGCACAGGGTCAGGCCGTAGGCGTGGAACAGCGGCAGCACGGCGTAGAAGACCTCGTCACCCTCCCGCAGGTCGGGCACCCACGCCCGGGCCTGCGCGGCGTTGGCGGCCAGGTTGCGGTGGGTCAGCACGGCGCCCTTCGGCGAGCCCGTCGTCCCACCGGTGTACTGCAGCAGGGCCACGTCACCGGCCCGCGGCTGCGGCGTCGCGGGGTCCAGGGGCTCGCACGCCGCGACCAGCGGGTCCCACGGGTGGGTGCCGGGCGGCGGCTCGGCGGTCAGCTGCGCGCGGGTGCGACGGGCGGCCGGCACGGGCAGCCGCAGCGCCAGCCGCTTCGTCGCCGGCAGCGCCGTCGTGAGGTCCACGGTCAGGACCGTCGCCCCGGCCGCGCCGGTGCCGCGCAGCGCCTCCACGACCCGGCCGGCTGCGACGTCCCAGGCGACGACGACCACCGGGTCGTGGTCGGCCAGCTGGCGGCGCAGCTCGCCCGCCGTGTACAGCGGGTTGTGCTCGACGACGACCGCGCCCAGCCGCAGGGCCGCGTAGAAGGCCACGACGTGCTGGGGGCAGTTCGGCAGCACGATCGCGACCCGGTCACCGGCGCCCACGCCGAGCCGCTGCAGCGTGCGCGCCGCCCGGGACACGGCGTCCGCGAGCTCGTCGTACGTGGTGGTGCCGCCGAGGAAGTCCAGGGCCACCCGGTCGCCGTGGCGGGCGACGGTGTCGTCGAGCAGCCGGGTGAGCGGCGCGTCCGGGACCTCGACGTCCGCGGGGACCCCCGGTGCGTAGGAGGCGAGCCACGGGCGGTCGGTGGAGGAGGTGCTGACCATGCGGACAGTCTGCTGCCTGCGCCCCGGCGCGCCACCGCCGAAGGTCCCGGTGGCAGGCTGTGGCCATGAGATCGCGACCCGGGTCGGCCCGGCTGGGCCCCGTCGAGCGCCAGCGCGCCCTGGAGGCGATGGCCGCCCAGGAGGTCGACGTCCTCGTCGTCGGCGGCGGGGTCGTCGGGGCCGGGGTGGCCCTGGACGCCGCCACCCGCGGGCTGTCCGTCGCGCTCGTCGAGGCCCGCGACTTCGCCTCGGGCACCTCGAGCCGCTCGTCCAAGCTGATCCACGGCGGCCTGCGGTACCTGGAGATGTTCGACTTCGGCCTGGTCCGCGAGGCGCTGCGCGAGCGCGGGCTGCTGCTGCAGCGCCTCGCCCCGCACCTCGTCCGCCCGGTGCCCTTCCTGTACCCGCTGACCACACGTGTCGTCGAGCGCCCCTACGTCGCCGCGGGGCTGACGCTCTACGACACGATGGGGGTGGGGGCGGGCGCCTCGCGCGGCCTGCCGCGGCACCGGCACCTGACCCGGCGGCAGGCGCTGCGCGCCGTCCCGAGCCTGCGCAAGGACGCGCTCGTCGGCGCCGTCCAGTACCACGACGGGCTCGTCGACGACGCCCGGCACACCATGACGATCGTGCGGACGGCGGCCGCGTACGGCGCGCACGTCGCCAACCGCGCCCGCGTCGTCGGCTTCCTGCGGGAGGGCGAGCGCGTCGTCGGCGCCCGGGTGCGCGACCTAGAGGCCGGCCGCGAGCTGCGGGTCCGGGCCCGGCAGGTCGTCAACGCGACCGGGGTGTGGACCGACGAGACGCAGGCGATGGTCGGCGAGCGCGGCCAGTTCAAGGTGCGGGCGTCCAAGGGCATCCACCTGGTCGTGCCGCGCGACCGCATCCTGTCCTCCACCGGGCTGATCCTGCGCACGGAGAAATCCGTGCTCTTCGTCATCCCGTGGGGCCGGCACTGGGTGATCGGGACGACCGACACGGACTGGGACCTGGACAAGGCCCACCCGGCCGCCTCCGCCACCGACATCGACTACCTGCTGGAGCGGGTCAACCGGGTGCTGACGACGCCCTTGACCCGCGAGGACGTCGAGGGCGTGTACGCGGGGCTGCGGCCGCTGCTGGCGGGGGAGAGCGAGGAGACCTCGCAGCTGTCCCGCGAGCACGTCGTGGCCCACCCCGTCCCCGGGCTGGTCGTGGTGGCCGGCGGCAAGTACACGACGTACCGGGTGATGGCCCAGGACGCCGTCGACGAGGTGGCGCGGGCCCTGGACTTCCGCGTGGCCCCGAGCTGCACGGCGACGATCCCGCTGGTGGGGGCCGAGGGCTTCCACGCCGCGTGGAACAGCCGCAACCGGATCGCCGAGTCCTCGGGCCTGCACGTGGCGCGGATCGAGCACCTGCTGCGGCGGTACGGCACGCTCGTGCACGAGGTGCTCGCGCTGGTCGCCGAGGACCCGTCGCTGGCCGAGCCGCTGGACGGCGCCGAGGACTACCTGGCGGCCGAGGTGGCGTACGCGGCCGGGCACGAGGGCGCCCGCCACCTCGACGACGTCCTGACCCGGCGGCTGCGCGTGTCCATCGAGACGTGGGACCGCGGGGTGTCCGCGGCCCCGCACGCGGCCGCAGTGATGGCGGGTGTGCTGGGGTGGAGCGAGGAGCAGGTGGCGAAGGAGATCTCGCACTACCTGGCCCGGGTGGAGGCCGAGCGCGCCTCGCAGGAGCAGCAGGACGACGAGACCGCGGACGCCGCGCGGCTGGGTGCGCCGGACATCGTCCCGCTGGCCTGACGGCGGCGCGGGGCGGGCGGGTGGGCTGGTTACCGATGGGTAGCCACCCGGGGCGGTCGGTGCCTAGTCTGAGCGCCATGAGCACGGTCACGGCCGGTCCGTCCGGCCCCGCGGCGTCCGAGCAGCCCTCCAGCGCGGTCGGTGACCGTCCGGACCGGGGCCCGGGCCACCGGCTCGACCCCGAGCTCGTCGCCGCGCTGACCGAGCGGGTCGTGGCGTCCCCGCGGGCGCGCACGCTGACCACGACCGCCCCCTTCACCGGCGAGGCCCTCGCCGAGGTCCGCCTGTCCACCCCGGAGGACGTCGCGCTGGCCGTGGAGAGCGCCCGCGCCGCCCAGCGGGACTGGGCCCGGCGTCCGCTGCGCGACCGCGCCGCCGTCCTGCTGCGGCTGCACGACCTGGTCCTGGCCGAGCAGGCCGACGTCCTCGACCTCGTCCAGCTCGAGTCCGGCAAGGCCCGGGCGCACGCCTACGAGGAGGTCGCCGACGTCGCGCTGGTCGCCCGCCACTACGCCCGCCGCGGCGCCGGGTACCTGCGTACCCGGCGGCGGGCCGCGCTGGTGCCCGTGCTGACCGTGACCCACGAGGTCCGCCACCCCAAGGGCGTCGTCGGGATCGTCGCCCCCTGGAACTACCCCCTCACCCTGGCCGTGTCCGACGCGCTGCCCGCGCTGCTGGCCGGCAACGCCGTCGTGCTGAAGCCGGACAGCCAGACGCCGCTGACCGCGCTGTGGGCGGTGCGGGCGCTGTCGCGTGCAGGGCTGCCCGACGGGCTGGTCCAGGTCGTCGTCGGCGACGGGCCGACCATCGGGCAGGCCGTCGTCGACCTCGCCGACTACGTCTGCTTCACCGGCTCGACCGCGACGGGCCGCCGGGTCGCCGCCCGGGCGGGGGAGCGGCTCGTCGGGGCCTCGCTCGAGCTCGGCGGCAAGAACGCCATGTACGTCGCGGACGACGCGGACGTCGAGGCGGCCGCCGAGTGCGCGGTCCGGGTGTGCTTCGCCAGCGCCGGCCAGCTGTGCGTGTCGGTCGAGCGCCTGGTGCTGCACGAGGGGATCGCCGACGCCTTCCTCGCGGCCTTCCTGCGCCGGGTCCGGGCGCTGCGGCTCGGGACCGGTCTCGACTGGTCGGCCGACGTCGGCAGCCTGGTCTCGGCCGCCCAGCTCGAGACGGTCACCGCCCACGTGCAGGACGCCGTGGCGCACGGGGCGACAGTGCTGGCCGGGGGCCGGCCGCGGCCGGACGTCGGGCCGCTCTTCTACGAGCCGACGGTCCTGGACGGCGTCCCGCCGAGCGCGGTCTGCCACGCGCAGGAGACGTTCGGTCCCGTCGTGTCGGTGTACCGGGTGACGTCGGACGCCGAGGCCGTCGCCTTCGCCAACGACACCGACTACGGGCTGAACGCGAGCGTGTGGACCGCCGACGTCGAGCGCGGCCGCCGCGTCGCCCGCGCCATCCAGGCCGGGACGGTCAACGTCAACGAGGGCTACGCCGCCGCGTGGGGCAGCATCGGCGCGCCGATGGGCGGGATGAAGGCCTCCGGCCTGGGTCGCCGGCACGGTGCCGAGGGCATCACGAAGTACACCGAGTCGCAGACCGTCGCGGTGCAGGTCGGGGCCAACCAGGGCGTCGGCCTCGGTGCCGTGTTCGGCCGCCCGCCCGAGCAGTGGACCGCCGCGTTCACCGGGGCGCTGCGGGCGATGAAGGCGGCGGGGTGGCGGTGACGCGGGTCGCGGTCGTCGGCTCCGGCTTCGGCGGCTCCGTCGCGGCGCTGCGGCTGGCCGAGAAGGGCTACGACATCACCGTCCTGGAGGCCGGGCGCCGGTTCGCCGACGACGAGCTGCCGCGCACGTCCTGGGACCTGCGCCGGTACCTGTGGGCGCCGGCGCTCGGGTGCTTCGGCATCCAGCGCATCCACCGCCTGCCCGACGTCCTGGTGCTGGCGGGCGCCGGCGTGGGCGGCGGTTCGCTGAACTACGCCAACACGCTGTACGTGCCGCCGGAGCCGTTCTTCCGCGACCCGCAGTGGGGGCGGATCACCGACTGGCAGGACGAGCTCGCCCCGCACTACGACCAGGCCCAGCGGATGCTCGGGGTGGTCCGGAACCGGTGCGAGGGCCTCGCCGAGCAGGTGATGCGCGACGTCGCCGAGGACCTCGGCGTGGCGAGCACGTGGCGGCGGACCCCGGTCGGGGTGCTGTTCGGTGAGCGGCAGGGTGAGACGGTGCCGGACCCGTACTTCGGCGGCGCCGGTCCCGAGCGGACGACGTGCACCGAGTGCGGGTCGTGCATGACCGGGTGCCGGGTCGGGGCGAAGAACACGCTGGTGAAGAACTACCTGGCGCTGGCCGAGCGTCTCGGCGTGCGGATCGAGCCGATGCGGACCGTCGTCGACGTGCGCCCGGTCGACCCGGCCGACACGTCCCGCGGGTACCGGGTGACGTCCGAGCGCTCGGGGGCGGTCGGGCCGTGGCGGCGCCGCACCCGTCGGGTGCTGGAGGTCGACCAGGTCGTCCTCGCGGCGGGCACGTGGGGCACCCAGTCGCTGCTGCACCGGATGAAGGCGACCGGGGCCCTGCCCCGCCTGTCGGACCGGCTCGGGGAGCTGACCCGGACGAACTCCGAAGCGCTGCTGGGCGCGATGACAGCGCGCGTGCCGCAGGGCGTCGACCTGACCCGCGGGGTGGCGATCACGTCGTCGTTCCACCCGGACGCCGACACCCACGTCGAGAACGTCCGGTACGGGCGCGGCTCCAACGCGATGGGGCTGCTGGCCACGCTGCTCGTCGACGGAGGCGGGCGACGGCCGCGGTGGGCGCGGTTCCTGCGCGAGGCGGTCCGGCGTCCCCGCGACCTGGCGATGGCGCTGTCCGTGCGGCGCTGGAGCGAGCGCACGATCATCGCCCTGGTCATGCAGACCCTGGACAACTCGCTGACGGTGTCCGCGCGCCGCCGCGGGGCGGGACCGGTGCGCTGGTGGTCGCTGACGTCCCGGCAGGGGCACGGCGAGCCCAACCCGACGTGGATCCCGGTGGCCCACACCGCGATCCGGCGGATGGCGGTGCGGCTGGCCGAGCGCACCGGTCAGCGGGCCGAGCCGGGTGGGACGGTCGGCGACCTGTTCGACGTGCCGATGACCGCGCACTTCCTCGGCGGGTGCGTGATCGGCGTCGACGCCGAGCGCGGCGTCGTCGACCCGTACCACCGGGTGCACGGGTACCCGGGGCTGCACGTCGTCGACGGCTCGGCGGTGTCGGCCAACCTCGGGGTGAACCCGTCGTTGACGATCACCGCGCAGGCCGAGCGCGCGACGTCGTTGTGGCCCAACGCCGGTGAGGAGGACCCGCGCCCCCGGCAGGGTGAGGGCTACCGGCGGCTGGCCGCCGTGCCGCCGGTGCGCCCGGCCGTGCCGGGCAGCGCGCCCGGCGCGCTGCGGCTGATCCCGGTGACACCCGTGCCGTCCTCCGCGTCGGCGGCGCCCGCGCGGGCGTCGACGGTGGAGCCGGCGTGAGCGGCTCCCGGGTCCCCCTGCCCGTGGTGCTGCCGGACCTGAGCGGCCGCACCGCGCTCGTCACGGGCGCGAGCTCGGGGATCGGTCTCGAGGTCTGCCGGGCGCTCGCCGCGGCCGGGGCGCACGTGCTGATGGCCTCCCGCGACCCCGCCCGCGCCGACGAGGCGCTGGGCGCCGTCCGGGTCGGCGTGCCGGGCGCCCTCGTCGACCACGTCCCGCTCGACCTGACCGACCTGGCGTCGGTGCGGACGGCGGCGGGGGACGTGCGCCGCCGGGTCGGGCGGCTCGACCTGCTGGTCGCCGATGCCGGGGTGATGGCCGTCCCGCGGTCGGTGACCGTCGACGGCTTCGAGCGCCAGCTCGCCACCAACCACCTCGGGCACTTCGCTCTCGGGGGTCTGCTGCTGGACCTGCTGCAGGCCGCCGCGGACGACGGCGGCGACGCGAGGGTGGTGTCGGTGACGAGCATCGCGCACCGCCGTGGTCGCCTGGACCGCGAGGACCTGATGGGGGAGCGGCGGTACCGGCCCTGGGACGCCTACGCGCAGTCCAAGCTGGCGAACGTGCTGTTCGCGCTGGAGCTGCACCGGCGTCTCGTCGCCGCGGGCTCCGCCGTGCGGTCGGTCGCCGCCCACCCGGGCGTGGCCGCCACGAACCTCGTCGCCGCCGGGCCGATGGCGCGCTCGACGGTGGCGGCCCGCGTCCTGGGTCCGCTGGTGGGTGCGGTCACGGCCACCTTCCTGAACGACGCCCGGCTGGGGGCGGCGCCGGTGCTGGTCGCCGCCACGGGTGGGGACGTGGCCGGCGGCGACCTGTGGGGTCCCACCGGTTTCGGGGAGGCGCGTGGGGCGCCCGGCCGGGTGCGCCCGGCGTCCGCGGCCCTCGACCCCGACGACGCGGCGTGGCTGTGGGAGCGGTCGCAGGAGCTCACGGGCGTGCGCTGGACGCTGCCCTCGTCGTCCTGACCGGGCGGGCCGTGCGGTCCGGGTGCCCGGCGGCGGGTAGTCAGGAGAGCAGGTCCTGGTACTCGGGGTGGCGCTCGATCCAGGAGGCGGCGAACGGGCACTGCGGGACGACGGTGCGTCCGTCGTCCCGCAGGTCGTCCAGGGCGCCGCGGACGAGCGCGGAGCCGACGCCGCGGCCCTCGTACGCGTCCTCGACGACGGTGTGCGTCAGGACGACGCGGTCCTCGTGCTGCTCGAGCTCGACGTAGCCGGCGACCTCGCCGTCCACGACGGCCTCGTAGCGCGAGCGGTCGTCGTCCCTGCGGACCTGGGTGCTGGTGTCGGCCATGGCCCCAGCGAAGCACAGGCCCGGCGGGGCGGCCTGTCGCCGGAGCCTCGGGCCGTGGCCGCGTTCGGGTCGCGGGCGGTCACCGGGCGTCACGAGACGCACGTGCCGTGACCGGCCAGGGACGTTGAGCGACAACGAGAGTGACCGCTCGTGTCCACCGGCTCACGTGCTGGCGATGAGACCCATGTCACACCCGGATCGACGGTCCCGGTCGGTCGGGCGGCTGCTTGACTTCGCGCCGAGCGGGCGCCTGACGGCGACCGTTCGGGGGACGTGACGAGGCGCGGCCGAACCCGGTCACCGCGCACCCGACGAGGTGCACGGCCGCGCGGAGCGAGTGGTGAGACCGGCCCCTCTGCCAGACGACCCACCGGACCTGACAGGGAGACCACGTGACCCGTGCCCTCAGGGCGATCCTCGCCGCCCTCCTCGTGATGACCGCGGGGGCCGTGCTGGCCCCCTCGGCCTCCGCCCACACCCCACGGATCTCCAGCACCTGCCAGGCGCTGTCCGTGCAGCTGACCCAGTACGTCGCCCGCGGGACGAACACCGTCCGCATCATCGTCAACGACGAGGTCGTCGTCGAGGAGGACTTCGGCGCCTCCTTCGAGGCGACCGTGCCGTTCGACTTCTCCGTCGAGCCCACCGCCCGGTGGGTCGTCGACGTCCAGGCGCACGACGACCTGCGCGGCCGCATGGGCTGGACCTTCTCCCGCAGCGGCACCCAGGACGCCTGCCCCGGCGAGACCCAGCCGGCCGTCCCGACGGCCGAGCTGGACTGCGCCGCGGGTGGCCTCCTCGTCACCCTGCCGCCCCGCCAGGGCGTGACCTACGTCGTCGACGGCGAGCGGGTCACCGACGAGCAGCACCTCGTGCCGGTCGCCGAGGACGCCGCGTACCGCGTCGTGGCGAAGGCCGTGACCGGCTCCTACGGCTACGAGACGGAGGAGCGCTTCGTCTTCGAGGGCGTGCGCAACTGCGAGGAGCCCGCGCCCGAGCCGGAGCCGTCCCCGTCCCCGTCGCCGTCCCCCGAGCCGGAGCCCGAGCCGGAGCCCGCGACGCCCGCCGAGCCGACCGTGCGCTCCGACTGCGACGACGACCTGGTCGTCATCACCCTGCCCGCCACCGAGGGCGTCGAGTGGCTCGTGGACGGCGAGCCGGTCCCTGCCGGTGACGTGGCGCTCGAGGTCGCCGAGGGCGAGGCGTACGCCGTGACCGTCGAGGCCTACCCGGCCGACGGCTACGAGCTCGAGGGCACGACCACCTGGGAGCTCGAGGGCGTCCTGGAGTGCGCCGAGGAGCCGGCCCCGTCGCCGTCCCCGACCGCCCCGACCGAGGTCGAGGACGAGGTGGTCGAGCGCGAGCCCGGCGACGAGCTGCCGCGGACCGGTTCGAACTCCCTGCTCGCCCTCGGGCTGGGCGCCGTCCTCGTCGCCGGCGGCGTCGGGATGGTCCTGCTCACCCGCAGCCGTCGCAGGGCCGCGCACAGCGCCTGACCACCCGGACGCCCGCCGTCCCGCAGGACTCGGTCCGCGGCCACTCCACGGACCGAGGCAGGACCCCGCACCCACCCCCCTCCGGGTGCGGGGTCCTGTCGCGTCCGACCGCCACCCGCCCACCCTGACGGCCGCGCCGGCCCGCCCGCGGGCTACCGTCGGAGGGTGCTCAGGACGGCTCTGCGACCGCGCTGGGTCGCCGCTCTGGTGCTCGCGCTCGCCGTCGCCACCGTCTTCTCGCTGCTGGGGCGCTGGCAGCTCGACCGGTCCCAGCGGTCCGACCCCGACGCGGCCCCGCCGCCGGTCGTCGACCTGGTGGAGGTCGCCGAGCCGCAGGTCGCCCTGCCGCAGGACGCCTTGCGCCCCGAGGTCCGGGTGACCGGCGCCTACCGCGCCGGCGACCAGCTCGAGGTGGTGCAGCGCGAGCTCGACGGCCGGCCGGGCCGGTGGGTGCTGGCCCCGCTGGAGGTGCGGGACGTCGTCGACGGGGCGACCGTCACGGCGACGCTGCCGGTCGTCCGCGGCTGGGTCGCCGAAGGGCAGCCGCTCCCGGCGCCGCCCGACGGTGAGGTCACGGTCCTCGGCCGGATGCACGGCAGCATGCGGCCGGCCGGTCGCACCGACCTGCCCCCCGACCAGGTGCGCGGCGTCAGCGCCGCCGACCTGGTCAATGTCTGGGATCCGCCGCTGTACGCGGGCTACCTCGTCGTCACCGAGGACGTCGACCCCGGGCTCGCGCCGGTGCCGGTCCAGTCGTCGCAGGGCCGGGGGTTCAACCTGCTCAACCTGTCCTACGCCTTGCAGTGGTGGGTGTTCGCCGGCTTCGCCGTGTTCCTCTGGTGGCGGGTCGTCGCCGACGCGCACCGCCGGGAGGTCGAGGACGCCGAGCCGGGCCCCTCGGCCGACGCCGACCCCGCCCGGGGCGAGCCCGGACCGGACGTCCCACCCGGCTCCGCCGAACCCGACTCCACCGAACACGGCCCCACTGAACCCGGCCCCACCGAACCCGTCACCACGACACCGCAGGAGCGCCCCCGTGCCTGAGCAGAACGGCCAGCCCACCACTGAGCAGCCCGTGGCGGCGCGCCGCGGCGGGACGCAGGTGCGGCCCGGGGCCGCCGGCAAGCGGCTCGGGCCCGCGCTGACGCGCTACCGGGTGATGGCGTACGTGACCGGCGCCTTCCTGCTCCTGCTGTGCGTGGAGATGGTCGCGAAGTACGTCGTCCTGGGGGGCGAGTCGTGGCTCGGCAGCTGGATCGCCATCGTCCACGGCTGGATCTACGTGGTGTACCTGGTGACAGTCGTCGACCTGTGGTCCAAGCTCCGCTGGAGCCTCGGGCGTCTCGTGGCGCTGGTCCTGGCCGGGGTGGTGCCCGTCCTGTCGTTCGTCGCCGAGCACCGCACCACCGCGGAGGTGCGCGAGCTGATGCGCGAGCGCGGCGAGGCCTGAGCGCCCGTCGGCCCTCCGCCCGCACTCGCCGGACCGGACGCCCGCCCGGTCGGCCCGGCGTCCGCCCGCCACTAGGCTGGCCGCGTGAGCCAGCCGCACCCGGACGAGCGCCCGGTCCCGGGGTCCTCCGCGCAGGACGCCCCCACCCACCGCCAGCACCACGGGCACGACGACGACCCGACGAGCGAGATCACCGCGGACGGCGCGCCGGCGTCCGGCCCGGGCGAGGCGAGCGGCACCGGCCGGGAGCGGCCCGTGCTCGTCGTCGACTACGGCGCCCAGTACGCCCAGCTCATCGCCCGGCGGGTGCGCGAGGCGAACGTGTACTCCGAGATCGTGCCGCACACCTGGTCCGCGGAGCGGATCCTGGAGCGCGACCCGGCCGCGGTGATCCTGTCCGGCGGGCCGTCCTCGGTGTACGCCGACGGGGCCCCTGCGGTCGACGAGGGGCTGTTCGAGGCCGGCGTCCCCGTGCTGGGCATCTGCTACGGCTTCCAGGCGATGGCGAAGGCGCTCGGCGGGGAGGTCGCCCGCACGGGCCTGCGCGAGTACGGCGGCACCGCCGTCAGCGTCGAGCGCGGTGACAGCGTCCTGCTGCACGGGCAGCCGACCGACCAGAGCGTCTGGATGAGCCACGGCGACGCCGTCCAGTCCGCCCCGGAGGGGTTCCGGGCCACCGCGACGTCGCCCGGCGCGCCCGTCGCTGCGTTCGAGGACGCCGAGCGCCGGCTGTACGGCGTCCAGTGGCACCCGGAGGTGCGGCACTCCACGTTCGGCCAGCAGGTGCTGGAGAACTTCCTGCGCCGCGGCGCAGGCATCACCGCCGACTGGACCACCGGCAACGTCATCGCCGAGCAGGTCGCCCGGATCCGCGAGCAGGTCGGCGACGCCCGGGTCATCTGCGGCCTGTCCGGCGGTGTCGACTCCGCCGTCGCCGCGGCCCTCGTGCACGAGGCCGTCGGTGACCAGCTGACCTGCGTCTTCGTCGACCACGGGTTGCTGCGCGAGGGCGAGGCCGAGCAGGTCGAGCGCGACTTCGTCGCCGCCACCGGGGTGAGGCTGGTCGTCGTCGACGCGGTCGAGCAGTTCCTCGGTGCGCTCGAGGGGATCACCGACCCCGAGGAGAAGCGCAAGACCATCGGCCGCGAGTTCATCCGCTCCTTCGAGCAGGCCGCGCGCGACCTCGTCGCGGACGCCGGCGCGCACGGCGAGGAGGTGCGCTTCCTCGTCCAGGGGACGCTGTACCCGGACGTCGTCGAGTCCGGCGGCGGCGAGGGCGCGGCGAACATCAAGTCCCACCACAACGTCGGCGGGCTGCCGGACGACCTGCAGTTCGAGCTCGTCGAGCCGCTGCGGACCCTGTTCAAGGACGAGGTCCGCGCCGTCGGCGAGCAGCTCGGGCTGCCCGAGGCGATCGTCTGGCGCCAGCCGTTCCCCGGCCCGGGCCTGGGCATCCGGATCATCGGCGAGGTCACGGCCGACCGGCTGGCCACCTTGCGGCGCGCCGACGCGATCGTCCGCGAGGAGCTGACGGCGGCCGGCCTGGACCGCGACATCTGGCAGTGCCCGGTGGTGCTGCTGGCCGACGTCCGCTCCGTCGGGGTGCAGGGCGACGGCCGCACCTACGGCCACCCGGTCGTGCTGCGGCCGGTGTCCTCCGACGACGCGATGACCGCGGACTGGTCCCGGCTGCCGTACGACCTGCTCGCGCGCGTGTCGACGCGCATCACCAACGAGGTGGACGGCGTCAACCGGGTCGTCCTGGACGTCACGTCCAAGCCGCCGGGCACCATCGAGTGGGAGTGAGCGCTCACGCCCGCACGTAGGTGTTGAGCAGGACACCGCCGGGGAGCTGCTCACTGGCGGCGAGCCGCATCCGGCGAGGTGCGTGCGCCAGCCGGGTCAGCGGGACGCCGGATCCCATCAGCACGGGGTTCACCTTGACCTGGAGCTCGTCGATCTCGTCGACGAGCTGTGCGGCCAGGTCCGCCCCGCCGCACAGCCAGATGTCCATGCCGTCCTCGGACTTCAGGTCGCGGACGCGGCTCGTGGCGTCCCCGCGGACGAGCTCCATGGTGCCGTCCGTGGCGAGGTCCCGGTGGGTCACCACCAGCTGACGCAGGTGCGGGTAGGCGCTCACCAGACCCGCGTCCACGGCCGGCTGGTGGGTGCGGGCCCCCATGACCACGGTGTCGAACCGCCGTGCGGGACCGCTGACGCCGAGCGCGTCCCGCACGTGCGCGGGACAGGTCTCCGGGTACCGGGCGAAGAGGTCACGCAGCACCTCCGGGTCGTTCGGGAAGGCGGAGGTGTCCCCGTCGGGGTCCGCGATGAACCCGTCCAACGACGTGGCGACGTAGTACACGAGCGAGCGCACGGGACCTCCTGGCGTCCGGGTGGTTGTCGCGCACAAACTACAACGATCGTAGTGGTTGGCGTAGGTTGGGGGCATGGTCGCGAACCCCGGGCGGCGGACCCAGCTGCTGGACGCCGCGATCGCCCTGCTGGGCTCGTCGGGAGCGCGCGGCCTCACGCACCGGGCGGTCGACGCCGAGGCGGCCGTGCCGGTCGGGACGTGCGCCAACTACTTCCCGCGCCGAGCGGACCTCGTGGTGGGCGTCGGCGAGCGCAGCTTCGAGCTGCTGTCGCCCGACGTCCAGCGGCTCGAGCCGATGGCCGGACTGGCCGGCGAGGACGCCGTCGTCGCGTACACCGCCTACGTCCTCGAACGGCTGCTCGCGCGCCCGCACCTCGCCCTGACGCTGATCGAGCTGCGCCTCGAGGCGGCCCGCAGTCCCGAGGTCGCCGAGCGGCTCACGCCGTTCCTGCGGGAGGGGTTCGCGGCCGACGTGGCGTTCCACCAGGGACGCGAGCTCCCCGGTGGCGCGGACCTCGTCGCCGCCCTCCACCACGTCGTCACCGGAGTGGTCCTCGACCGGCTGACCGTCCCCCTGCAGCCGGACGTCGACCCCGTCGCGGCGGCGACCGGGATCGCGCGACGACTCACCCGGGGCTGCTGAGACGCGCCGCGCGCCGGGCCCGGCAGGTCCCGCACCGACGGTGGCTCCGCCGTCGCCGGCCGCGGATATCGGGTGGCTCGTCCCGGCGCGCAGGCGCTTTCATGGGACCCATGCCGACCACGCCGCCGCACCTGGCGAAGCCCGAGCTGACGTACGCCACGGAGGAGGGCTGGCCGCAGTACGCGGCCGCGATCCTGAGGGGCTTCCAGGAGGAGTCTCCCGAGCACACCCTCGAGGCGGAGCGGAAGGTCGTCGAGTGGGACCGGTCCTTCGGTCACCAGGTCGACGGCCGGTGGGTGTCCACCTGCGGGGCGTTCAGCCGCCGGATGACCGTGCCCGGCGGGGCCTCGGTGCCGGCCGCCGCGGTCACCATCGTCACCGTCCACCCGCCGTACCGGCGTCGCGGGCTGCTGACCGAGATGATGACCCACCAGCTCGAGGACGTGCGCCGGCGCGGCGAGCCGGTCGCCACGCTGTGGGCCTCGGAGTCGCTGATCTACGGCCGGTTCGGCTACGGGCACGCGGCGCCCCGGGCGAGGATCTCCGGCCGCACCAGGAACCTCGCGTACCTGCCGGACGTGGACCTCGGTGACGGCTCGGTCGCCGAGGTCGAGCAGGAGGAGTACCTCGACGTCGTCCGCGACCTGCACGCCCGGCTGCTGCCCCAGCGCGTCGGGGCGCTCGACCGCCCCGGCCCCTGGTGGGAGCGCACGCTGTTCGACCCCTCCGAGTGGCGGGACGGCGCCACCGCGGCCCGGTACGTCCTGCACTTCGACGCCGACGGCACCCCCACCGGCTTCGCGCGGTACCGGTTCAAGGAGGGCTACGACCCCAGCGGCGTGCCGGAGGGGGAGGTGCGCGTCGCCGACGTCGACGCGGCCACCCCGCAGGGTTACGCGCGGCTGTGGCGCTACCTGCTCGACCTCGACCTCGCACGGAAGTTCATCCAGCGCAACGCCCCCGCGGACGACGTCCTGCGCCACCTCGTCGCCGACCACCGGGCCGTGCACACCGAGCTGACCGACGGGATCTACGTCCGCCTGGTCGACGTCGCCGCGGCCCTGGGCGCCCGCCGGTACTCCTCGGACGTCGACGTCGTCCTCGGGGTGCGGGACCGGCTGCTGCCGCACAACGACGCGCGGTTCCGGCTGCGCGGCGGGCCGACGTCCGCCGACGTGCAGCGCACGGACGACGCTGCCGACCTCGAGCTCGACGTCCGCGAGCTCGGGACGGTCTACCTCGGCGGCCCGACGCTCTGCGAGCTCGCCCGAGCCGGCCGGGTCACCGAGCGCACCCCGGGCGCGCTCGCGGCCGCGTCCGCCGCCTTCGCCGGCCAGCGCGCCCCGTTCTGCCCCGACATGTTCTGACCGGCTCCCTGGACCGGCTCAGCGCGGACGCACTCAGGGGCGGGTGAGGAGCAGCGTCCCCAGGCACATCTCGTCCGTCGTGCCCTCACCCCAGACGACGTACCGGTCCGGCTGGCCGTCGAACGAGGGCAGCAGGTCGCGCGTCGCCTGGTCGTGCCGGCACGTCACGCGCAGCACGTCCCCCTCGGCCACGGGCAGCGGCTCCGGGAGGGCCTTGGCGCCCTGGTCGTCGAAGTCCCACACGGGCAGGTCGAGCACCGTGCGGGCCTGCGGCGTCCCCGGGTTGAGCTCGATCGTCAGGGACCGGCCGAGCAGGTGCATGTGCCCGGCCGCGGCGTGCAACGTGCCCGGTTCGCGCACCACCCGGTCGCACGACTGCACGGGCCCGGCCGCGGGCGCCGTGACGTCACCGCACAGCACCTGCAGACCCGCGACCGTGCGGCCCGAGTCCGGTCCGAACCGGGCCATCACGTCCAGGACGGCGCGCTCCCGGTCGCACAGCGGCGCGTCGTCGTGACCCGGCCGGCACGGCAGCTCGACCGGCGCCACGAGCAGCACCGTCTCCAGCGGCTGCAGGCCGGACGACGCGGGGGCGACGCGCAACCGCGCGGTCGTGGAGTCCGCGCCCTCACCGGCGAGCAGGTTGTAGTGCACCTGCATGACGACCCGGCTGCCCGCCTCCAGCGGGGTGCCGATCCCGTCGGCGAGCACCCGTTCCCCGCCGCCCGGCGCCCACGCGCCCAACCACGGGGCGCTGTCCAGGGTCGACCCGGGTCCGCCCGAGTCCAGCTCCGTCCCGCCGAAGCACGTCCAACCCTGGCCCGGCTCGTCGGCGTCCTTCTCCTGCGCCGCCGCGACCTGCTCCGGGGGGACGCGGAACAGGATCACGTGGTGCACGAGGTCCGTCCGGCCCGGCCGCACGTCGACGCCGGTCACGAACGCCGACTCGGTCAGGCCCGGGTCGAGCAGCACGCACCGGTAGTCGTCGGTGCCCGTCCCCCGGGCGGACGGCGTGTACGGCTCGGGCATCGCCAGGTCGAGGAACGCCTCGCCCGCCCGCAGCGGCGCGGACGGGGGAGGGGGCGTCGTCGGGTGGTGCACCCCGGCGGGCTCCACGGCAGCAGCCGGAGCCGCGTGGCCGTCGTGCCCCGCGTCGGAGCCGCCCGGGCCGTTCGCGACCGCCACCCAGCCGGCCCCGGCCACCAGGGCCACCGCCAGGCCCGCCCGCCACCACGTCGCTGTGCGCACCGGCGAACGCTAGGGCCGGACGCGGGCACGGCGCGAGCACCGTCCCGCGGGCTGGATGCGCCGTCCGAGGGACCCCGTCGGCGCAGCGAGCCGGGTGCAGCGGGCGTCCGGGGCCCGGGATCAGCCGGTCGCCCTCAGCCGGTCGCCGTCAGCCGGTCGCGCTCAGGTGGACGCTGAGTGCCTTGTGGTCGGACACCGGCAGGTCGTGCGTGGCGCTGGCGTGGACCGGCGGCAGGGCACCGCGTCCCAGGACGTGGTCGAGCTGGACCCGCGGTGCCGGCGCCGGGAACGTCGCGTGCCGGGCCAGCGCCCGGAAGCCCGAGACCCGCTCCGCCGCACCGGCGGGCAGGTTCAGGTCACCGACGAGCAGGTGCGGGCCCGGCGCGCCGGACAGCCACCGGGCGAGACGCCGCAGCTGCCGCACGTTCCACCCGGGGACGAAGGACAGGTGCGTGCACGCCACCGTCACCAGGCCCACGGGCGCGCGCACGACCGCCGCGACGGCGACGCGCGGCTCGTCGCGCAGCCACAGCAGCGGGCGGCTGTGACCGGGCAGCAGGATCGGTGCGCGCACCCGCGCCGCGGGCAGCCGCAGGTGGTGCCAGGACACCACCGGCAACCGGGACACCAGCCCCACGCCGTAGTGCCGGTGCCCGCGCCGCTCCTGGTCGTCGTCCGTCGCCTCACGCCACGTCTCCCCCGGGGTGCCGACGACGGCGGGGACGAACCGCCAGTGCGGCGCGCCGAGCGCGTCCGCCACCTCGGCGGTCAGGTCCAGGCGACCGGACCGCGGCTGGTCCCGGTCGACCTCCTGCAGCCCCAGGACGTCGACGTCCAGGACCCGCACGGCGTCGTGCAGCCGCGCCGCCTCGACCCGGCGGTCGTGCAGCGACGTGCCGTTGAGGATGTTCCACGTCGCCACCCGCACCCCCGGACGCTAACCCGGCGCCGGGGGCACCGCCCGGTGACCCGGTGCGCGCGGGCGCCGCCGCTGACAGGCTGGGCACCCACGCCCGGCGACCACGCCCGGGACGCGACGAGAGGGGTGCCACCGTGCCGACCGGACCGCTGCCCGAGGACCTGCGCGACCTGCTCGCCCGGCCCAACCCCGCCGTGATGGCGACGCTGCGCAAGGACGGCTCGCCGGTGTCCGTGGCGACCTGGTACCTGCTCGACGGCGACCGGCTGCTGGTCAACCTCGACGAGTCCCGCACCCGCCTGCAGCACCTGCGCCGGGACCCGAGGGTCTCGCTGACGGTGCTCGCGGACGACGACTGGTACACCCACGTCAGCGTCCAGGGCCGGGTCACCGAGCTCACCGACGACACCGACCTGCGCGGGATCGACCGCATCTCGCGCCACTACACGGGCAACCCCTACCCGGTGCGGGACCGGCCCCGGGTGGACGCGTGGATCGAGGTCGACCGCTGGCACGGCTGGGGCCGGGCCCGCCAGGACGGCTGAGTCAGCCCCGGCGACCCGCCGTCGCCGGGCTCACCCGCAGGGGACCGTGACGACGTTCTCGCGCGTCCCGGCCCTGACCGTGTCGACCAGGTGCTCGTCCGGTCCGACCCACGCGCCGTCCCAGACGACGCAGCGCTCCAGCGTCCCCTCGACCACGGCGCCGACGCCGACGACGCTGCGGCCCCCCGAGGCCAGCAGGTTCGCGCGCAGGTAGTCGGCCGGGGTCCCGCAGTCGACCGCCTCCCCGTCGAGGTCGACCAGCTCCAGCCGTCCGGCCGCCTGCTCACCCCGCCACAGCGCCTCGTACAGGCCGGACGGCGTCGCCTCCAGGCCCCGGACGAGGCGGCCGGGCAGCAGGCACGCCCCCACGTAGCGGCGGGTCCCGAAGTCGGCGGGGGCGCCGGTGTCGACGGTGAGCAGGCGGCAGCGCTCACCGTCCCAACCGTCCAGCAGCGGCCCCAGCGACCCGACGAGGTAGGCGTCGGCGTTCGTCAGCAGCACGTCCCGGTCACCCACCCACGGACGCAGGGCGCCCAGCGCCCCCGCCGTCCCCAGCGGCTCGTCGGCCTCCAGCGACACGTGCGCGCGCCGCCCCAGCCAGGCCGTCACCTGGTCGGCGTGGTGGTGGGCGTTGACCGCCAGGTGCCCGGGCCCGGACCCGCACCACGGGACGAGGCGGTCCAGGGCGTGCCCCAGCAGCGGGACGCCGGCCACGGGGCACAGGCACTTCGGGCGCAGCATCGTCAGCGGGCGCAGGCGGGTGCCCAGGCCCGCGGCCAGGACCACCCCGGCGAGGTCGCTCACGTGGTCGGCAGGACCCGGCCGTCGCGCCGGTCGCCGGGCTCGCGCAGCGAGGCGAGGATGTCGCGGGTCGCCCCGTCCACCTCGGGCACGTCCTGCGGACGGAACCACGCGTGGTCGCGCGCCTCGCCCCCGACGCGCACGTGCGGCCGCTGCTGCGCGCGCACCCGGAACACCACGTCGACCCGGCCGACGGACGGGTGCACCCCCGTCGTCAGCACGTCCCCCGCCTCGATCCGCAGGGCCGTCTCCTCGCGGACCTCCCGCTCCACGGCCTGTGCGGGCGTCTCACCGCGGTCGAGCAGGCCGCCCGGCAGGCTCCAGCCCTGACGGTGCGGCTGCTGCAGGAACAGGACCTCGCCGTCGTGCTCGATGAGGGCGACCGCGCCGACCGTGTACGACGGGGCCGCGGTGCGCACCACGGCGCGCCGCACGGACGGCGGCAGCCGGCGGAAGGCGGTCAGGGCCGCGGTGTGCGCGGCGCGACGCAGGGACCGGGGGGACGGGGGCACGCAGCCCACCCTAGGACCGGCCCCGCGTCGCGCGCCCCGGGAGCCGGGCGGGACGCCGGTCGGTACCGTCGCCGCGTGGACCGACCTCCCCCCGGCGTCGAGCCGGTGCGCCTGCAGCGGCTCGCGGCGTACGCCCTGTGCCGTCGCGGGGACGAGGTGCTGCTCGCCCGGTACAGCGACCGGGCGCCGCGGCCGGGGGTGTGGGCGCTGCCCGGGGGAGGGGTCGACCACGGTGAGCACCCCCGCGACGCGGTGACCCGGGAGGTGCGCGAGGAGACCGGCCTGGTGGTCGCGGTCGGCCGCCTGGTCGACGTGACGTCGGTGCACTTCACCGGGCGAGCGCCGTCCGGTCGGTGGGAGGACTACCACTCCGTCGGCCTCGTCTTCGAGGCCGCCACGGACGACGACGCGCCGCCCCGGGTCGTCGAGGTCGACGGGACGACGGACGCGGCGGCGTGGGTACCGCTCGCCGCCGTGCGCGCCGGCGAGGTGCACCTCACCGACGCGGTCCGGCGGCTGCTCCTGCCGCCCGCCTGACCTCCGGCCCGACGAGCGGGTCAGGCCGGCGGCGGCGCCGGCAGGTCACCCTCCAGGGCGGCGAGGGTCAGCAGCACGAGCGACGCGGTCCAGGTGAGCGGGGCGACGGCGGCCGGACGGCCGTTCTCGTCGACCTTCTCCGGCAGCGAGCCGACCCGGGTGCGCCGCGCGTCCAGCCAGTCGAGCAGCTCGTGCGCCGTCCGGGTGTCCCCGGTGGCGGCGGCGGTCATGGCGAACAGCGCCGTCTGCGGGGTCCACGCCAGCCACGGCTTGTGGAACTCCTCGCCGGGCCGCAGCCCGCCGTTCGGGGCGGTGAGCACGCCGCGTGCCCTCACCCACGCGTCCTGCTGGCCCTCCGGCTGCTCGGTGAACGGGGGCATCAGGAAGGCCACCGACGCGTCGGCGCGGCCGGTGCTGAGCAGCCGGGGGTAGCCCCGGCTCCCGAACGTGTCCGCGATACCGGTGGTCAGCCGGGCCTCCGTGTCCGCGACCTGCGCGGTGAGGTCGGTCTCGTCCAGGAGCGGCAGCAGCTGCCCGGCGGCGCGCAGTCCCACCAGCACCGGTGCGGCCGTCCCCTGCGAGGTCTCGTCGAGCTCGATCTCCCAGTAGTCCATCGACGGGGGCGGCAGCCCGGTGCCCGGGTCGACCGACGCCGCGGCGAGTGCGGCCGACCGGGTCACGAGGGGGCGCAGCCCCTCCAGCCGCGCGCCCACCGCGTCCTCGGGGACGCCCTGCGCGCGCAGCGACTCCACCCACACCCAGGTGGCCCACAGCACCCAACCGACGCCGTCCAGCTGCTCACCGCGGTCGTCGGGCACGGACCCGTCCACGCGGTAGCGCGCCTGGAACGTGCCGTCGGCGGCCTGCAGCCCCTGCACGTGCCGCAGCACCGCCTCCGCGTCGTCGGTGCGACCGGACACCGACAGGGCGGCCGTGACGAACGAGGAGTCCCTGGGCCACACGTACCGCCACAGCGGGCGCCACCCGGCCAGCGCCGCCAGCTCGGCGGTCGCGGGGTCGTCGTCCAGGTCGGCCGGGACGGTCAGCACGTCCAGGTCGGCCATCGCCCGGCGGGCCATGTCCTCCCACCGCGTCCCCTGTCCGGGGACGGCGCCCGCCCAGGTGGGGCCGGCGTCCTGGAGGGAGGAACCGACGGGCAGGTCCTGCGGTCGCCCGTCCGCGCCGAGCCGGACGCCCTCGGCGTACAACGCGGGGCTCTTCGCCGGCACGGCGGCCAGGCTGACGGCCGCCAGCAGCACGGCGAGGACGACGGCGGGCAGGGACAGGCGCCGCAGCGGCGGTGACGAGCGCACGGGGGTGAGGCCTCCGGTTCGGGGACGCGCCCTCGTGGGGCACGGCGACGGGGATCGTAGGGCCCCGCGGGTGATCTCCGTGGGCAGTTCGGGGAGATCGTCCCGGACCGGACCAGGCCCGACCGGGCCCGGCGGTGCTCGGCTCAGCGGCGGCGACCGCGCAGCAGGGCCAGTCCGGTGCCGAGCAGCAGCAGGACGCCGGCGACCACCATCCCGACCGGCAGCACCAGCCCGTAGTCGACCCGGACGTCGGTCAGCCGGGTCAGGGCGATCAGGCCCAGCACCGTCAGGACGACCAGCCCGGTGACGACGGTGGCCGCGGACGGCCCGACCGGTGGAGCCGGCTCGGGGTGCTCGTGCGTCGGCTGCTGCGTCGGCTGGTGCGTCGGCTGGTGCGCCGCCTCGTGCGGCTGCTCGCTCGTCGGCTCGCTCATCGGGACCCCTCCTCGACCACGTCCACGTCCCCGACCAGCGCGGAGACCTCGACCACCAGGCCGCCGTCCTCGCCGCGGGCCCGGGCGGCGTTGCGCAGCTCGGCGTCCGCGCCGACACCCCCGGTGAGCCCGCTGCGGGTCCACCCGTCCGGGACCGTCGCGGCGTCGGTCCCGCCGACGACCGCCTGCACCCTGACCGTCACCGGGACGTCGTCCGGCACGACCACCTCCACGCGCCCGACACCGGCGCGCAAGGGCACGACCAGCGCGTCGTCGGCGTCGGCGGGGACGTCCGTCAGGTCGACGCGCGAGTCGCCGAACAGCGTCACGTGCCCGCGGGCCGCGTCCGACCGCCCCGTCGGGGTGTACGACGCGTCGGCGAAGGCCACCCGGGCGTCGCCGGGGACGACGGACCACCACAGCGCCAGGCAGGTCACGACGACCGCGAGGAGGCCGACGGTGCCGTCGGTGCGTCCGGCGACGCCCAGGGCCACCACGGCCAGGCCGAGGACGGCCCCGGCGGCGAGCGCCGCGGCGAGCCGGGTCGGCAGGTCCAGGCCGCCCTGCAGCGCCCAGGTGGCCGCCAGGCCGGCCGCCACCAGCGCCACGCCGACGACGGCGGTGGTCAGCAGCGGTCCGGGCCCACGGCGGCGCGGGCGGCGTGGCGGTGGTCCCGAACCGGCGTCGCCGTGCCGGGCCCACTCGGCGGGCCGGGGTGCGGTCCGGCTGCCGGCGGGGCGCCCCGTGGGGGTGCCGGGCGGCCCGGCGGCCGGACCGGTGGCCGGACCGGTGGCCGGGCCGGCGGCCGGGGCGTGGGTCCGCGAGGACTCCACCACGCGCGGCAGCCACCAGATCGCCGAGACGACGACCGCGACCAGCACCAGGGCCGCCAGCGGACCGCCGTCCCAGCCCGGGTCGGCGCCGGGCCACCACAGCTGCCACGGCCTCGGCAGCCACCCGGCGCACAGCACCAGGACGCCTGCGACGACCGCACCGGCGCTGACGTCGCCGCGCGAGACCGCCTCGGCCTCGATCCGTCCGTGCCGGTCGGGCAGCAGCAGCCACGCGACGCCGTACAGGACGGCGGGGACGCCGCCGAGCACCGACAGCACGATGACGGCGACGCGGACGACCACGGCGTCGACGCCGATCCGCTCCGCGAGGCCGGCGCACACGCCACCGGCCCACCGGTCGTCGCTGCGCTGCACCGGGGAGCGGCGCACGGAGTCGAAGAACTGCTCGGCGCCGGTGCGGTCCCGGCCGGGGTCGGGCCCTGCCTCGGGTGCGGGCCCTGGAGCCTGCGGGGCGTCGTCCGCGGCGCCGTGGGGTCCGCCGGTCGGCGCGGTCGGTGGTGGGGTCGTCATGCGTCCAGCCTGCCCGCGCGGGAGGTCCGCCGGTATCGGTGAGGACCCTGGTGCGACCCCGAGCCGGCCGCGTGCCCGCCCCGGGCGGACCCGGGGGAGGGCCAGGGTGCTTCCCGGGCCCCGGACGCGGCGTCGCCCGGCAGGATGTGGGGATGGCCGGAGGTGACGTGACGACGCGAGCGCACGGCCGCCCGGGAACGCGGCCGCCGCTGCGCCGGACGCTGCAGGACCGGTGGGTCGCCGGCGTCGCCGCGGGACTGGCGACGCACCTCGGCGTGCCGGTCGCCCGGGTGCGGGCGGTGCTGGTGCTGCTGGTCCCGCTGGGGGGCGCCGGCGTCCTGGCCTACCTGCTCCTGTGGCTGCTCGTCCCGGCGGCGCCGGTCGCCCGGCGCACGGGGACGGCGCCCGCGGACCGCCGCGGCGGACCGACCCCCGACGCGGGAGCGGAGCACGCGGGTGGCCCGGACGGCGGCGACGACCGGGCCACCGCCCAGGTGCTGCAGGACAACGCGTTGACGACGGTGGCCGGCGCGGCGCTGGTCGCGGTCGGGTCCGCGACCCTGGCGCAGCGGGCCGGCGTCGGGGTGGAGCCGCTCACCGTCGCCGCGCTCGCGGCGATCGTCGTCGGCGCGCTGCTGGCGTGGGGCCGGCTCGACCGGTCGGACCGGGCGCGGTGGCTGGCCAGCGCGGGCGGTGACACCCGGCCCGGGCTGGTGCGGCTGGCCTCCGGTGTCGCGCTCGCGGTCGTGGGGCTGCTCCTGCTGCTGTCGGGGACGGTGGACGCGGCCGCGTTGCGCGGTGCCCTGCTGGCGGCCGGGGCCGTGCTGGTGGGCACCGGGCTCCTGCTGGCGCCGTGGGTGACCCAGCTCGGCCGCGACCTCGTCGCCGAGCGCGCGGCGCGGGTCAGGGCCGACGAGCGCGCGGAGATCGCCGCGCACCTGCACGACTCGGTGCTCCAGACCCTCGCCCTGGTTCAGAAGCGCGCCGACGACCCGGTGGAGGTGACGCGGCTGGCCCGCGCGCAGGAGCGGCAGCTGCGCCAGTGGCTGTACGCGGCGCCGGCGCCGGCCCGCCTGGCCGAGGCGGTGCGCGGCGTGGTGGCGGAGGTGGAGGACCTGCACGGCGTCCCGGTCGAGGTCGTCACCGTCGGCGACACCGCGCTCGACGGCGACCTGCACGCGCTCGTCCAGGCGCTGCGCGAGGCGCTCGTGAACGCGGTGCGGCACGGCGCGCCGCCGGTCTCGGTGTACGTCGAGGTCACGGAGGACGGCGTCGAGGCGTTCGTCCGCGACCACGGTCCGGGGGTCGACCTGGACGCCGTCCCGGCCGACCGGCTGGGGCTGCGCCGGTCCGTCCTGGAGCGGATGGCCCGGCACTCCGGCAGCGCCTCGGTGCGCCGCCCGGCCGGTGGGGGCACCGAGGTGCGCCTCGTGCACGGACCGCTCGCCGCCGGGCAGGATGGGGCCGGTGGCGCGGGCGACGCGGCACCGGACGGGAGGACCTGAGTGCTGCGCGTGGCCCTGGTCGACGACCACCGGCTGGTCCGCGTCGGCGTGCGCACCGAGCTCGCCGACGACCTCGAGGTGGTGGGCGAGGCCGAGGACGTCGACGGTGCCGTCGAGCTCGTCGCCCGCACCCGCCCCGACGTCGTCCTGCTCGACGTGCACCTGCCCGGCGGCTCCGGCGGCGGTGGGGCGGAGGTGCTGCGCCGCTGCGGCGGCACCACGACCGCCGGCGGCGCGCCGGTCCGCTTCCTCGCGCTCAGCGTCTCGGACGCCGCGGACGACGTCATCGCGGTGATCCGCGGCGGCGCCCGCGGGTACCTGACGAAGTCGGTCGACGGCGCGGCGCTGTCGGCGGCCGTCCGCCGGGTCGCAGACGGCGACGCGGTCTTCTCGCCGCGGCTCGCCGGTTTCGTCCTCGACGCCTTCGGCACCGGCGCGGCCGACCTGGCCACCGGCGACGACGAGCTGGACCGGCTGTCCGCCCGCGAGCGGGAGGTGATGCGGCTGATCGCCCGCGGCTACGCCTACAAGGAGGTCGCCAGGGAGCTCGTCATCTCCGTCAAGACCGTGGAGACCCACGTCTCGTCGGTGCTGCGCAAGCTCCAGCTGTCGTCGCGGCACGAGCTGACCCGGTGGGCGGCCGACCGCAGGCTGCTCTGACCCGCTCTGACCGGCTGGGCTGACCGGCTGGGCTGGCTCGGTGAGCACCACCTGGTCGCGCGGTGGCCGCCGGTGGATAGCCTGCGGCCATGGACCTCGTCTACCAGCTGCTCGTGGTGCTGCACCTCGTCGGGATGGCGATGCTCGTCGGGGGGTGGCTGGTGACGGTCCGGACCCCGAAGGTGCTGCCGGGCATGTGGCACGGTGCGCTCACCCAGCTCGTCACGGGGGTCGCGCTCGTCGGCCTGGCGTCCGCCGACGTGGTGGACCGGGACGTCGACAACGCGAAGATCACCGTGAAGCTGCTGGTGGCCCTCGCCGTCGCCGTCGTGGTGTTCCTCGCCCGTCGCCGCAAGGAGGGCGACGCGGGGATGGTCCACGCCGTCGGCGGACTGTCGCTGCTCAACGTGCTCATCGCCGTCCTCTGGCGCTGACGGGGGCACCACGACCGCGTGGCGCGGCCGGCCGCCCGGACCGTGCGCTCGGACGGCCGACCGCTCGGGACCTAGACCAACCGGCCGTCGTAGTCGGGCAGCTTGAAGGTCCGCTCCGCGTGGCCACCGACGAGGTCGCTGTCGGAGTTGCCGACGTTCGCCACCACCGTGAAGCCACGCCGCTCGATCTCGGCGCGGGCGCGCGTCTTGCGCTCGGCGTCCGGACCGAAGTCGAGCCACCCCCGCATGAACAGGCCGTCGACGGGGTAGCCGTTCTGCCGCAGCACGTGCAGCGTCAGCGGTCGCAGGATCTCCGGCCGGGAGGTCACGAAGAAGACGGCGGCGCCGTCCGCCCGGGCCTGCTGCGCCAGGGCGAGCACCTGCGGTGTGGCGTGGCCGGGGGCGTACTGGGTCTGCAGCGCCGTGTTGTCGATGTCGAGGACGACGGCGGCTCGCACGGACGGGTCCGGGAGCCGCGCCGCGAGGTAGGCGGTCGCCTCGTCGGTGACGGCCGACACGTCCGCCAGCCACGTGTCCCGCGGGGGCAGACCCAGCGTCTGGGGCGCGGCGGGCGGCGCGCTGGCGGACGGCGCGGTCGAGCCGGCCGGCAGGCGTGCTGACGGACCGGCCGTGGGACCGGCCGGCGTCGTCTCGACGGAGACCGACGTGGTCGTGGTGGGCGTCTGCGTGGCGGTCGCCGTGGGTGCGACGAGGGCCAGCGAGGCGGTGGTCACGAGGAGCAGGACGGCGCGTGCGCGGCCGGGCAGTGACGACATGGGAGTCCCTTCGACGGCAGGTGGGTGCCCGTGCGCCGGGCGGCGCACGGGCCGAACCGTAAAGATCACTGCTGACTAGAGCATGAACACTCTATGACTGGCGGGCCCTCCGCCGATAGCCGTCCGTGGCGCCCGCCGGTCGCGCCCGCCGTCGCCCCCCGCACGTAGGCTGGCTCGCGAGATGAGCACCCTCTTCGACGACCTCCCGCTGCCCGGCCCGCCCCGCCCCTCGGGGCACGCGCCGCTGCCCGCCGTCCCACCCCGCGGGGACGGCTCGACCGCCGGGGAGGGGGACCGCGCTCCCGCGGCCGGGCCGCGGCTGGACGGCGCGGCGCTCCTGGCCGGGCTCAACCCGTCCCAGCGGGAAGCGGTCCTGCACACGGGGCCGCCGCTGCTCATCGTGGCGGGTGCCGGCTCCGGCAAGACCCGGGTGCTGACCCACCGGATCGCCTACCTGCTCGCCGAGCGCGGTGTCCGCCCCGGTCAGGTGCTGGCCATCACCTTCACGAACAAGGCCGCCGCCGAGATGAAGGAGCGTGTCGAGGCCCTCGTCGGCGGTGCCGCCCGCAGCATGTGGGTCTCGACGTTCCACTCCGCCTGCGTGCGGATCCTGCGGCGCGAGGCGACGAAGGTCGGGCTGCGGTCCAGCTTCTCCATCTACGACGCCGCCGACTCCCAGCGGCTCATGGCCCTGGTGTGCCGCGAGCTGGACCTCGACCCCAAGCGCTACCCGCCCCGCTCCTTCAGCCACCAGGTGTCCAACCTGAAGAACGAGCTCGTGGACGACGAGACGTACGCCGACCGGGTCCGGGAGGGCAGCCTCACCGAGAAGGTCCTCGCCGACGCCTACCGGCTCTACACCCAGCGCCTGCGGCAGGCCAACGCGCTCGACTTCGACGACCTCATCATGACGACCGTGAACGTGCTGCAGGCGTTCCCGGACGTCGCGCAGTACTACCGGCGGCGCTTCCGCCACGTCATGGTCGACGAGTACCAGGACACCAACCACGCGCAGTACGTGCTGGTGCGCGAGCTGGTGGGCGGGTCGACGTCCGAGCAGGAGGCCGCGGCCGACGTGCGTGCGGTCGACGGCACGCTCGTGCGGGCCGGCCGCGCCGGCGCCGCGGACGGCGAGGCGCCGGCGCCGCAGGTCCCGCCCGCCGAGCTGACCGTCGTGGGCGACGCCGACCAGTCCATCTACGCCTTCCGCGGCGCGACGATCCGCAACATCGTGGAGTTCGAGACGGACTACCCGGCGGCCCGCACGATCCTGCTCGAGCAGAACTACCGGTCGACGCAGACGATCCTGTCGGCGGCGAACGCGGTCATCGCCCGCAACCCGGACCGGCGTCCGAAGAACCTGTGGACGGCGTCCGGGGCGGGGGAGCAGGTCGTCGGCTACGTCGCCGACAACGAGCACGACGAGGCGTCGTTCGTCGCCGAGGAGATCGACCGGCTGCACGACCTGGGCGTGCGCTACGGCGACGTGGCGGTCTTCTACCGGACCAACGCCCAGTCGCGGGCCCTGGAGGAGGTCCTGGTCCGGGTCGGTCTGCCGTACAAGGTCGTCGGTGGCACCCGGTTCTACGAGCGCCGCGAGGTCAAGGACGCGCTGGCCTACCTGCGGGTGCTGGCGAACGGGTCCGACACCGTGAACATGCGACGGATCCTCAACGTGCCCAAGCGCGGGATCGGCGACCGGGCCGAGGGTGCGCTGGTCGCCCTCGCGGAGCGGGAGCGGATCGCCTTCGCCGAGGCGCTCGCCCGGGCCGACGAGGCGCCGGGGATCGCGACCCGCTCGCTGGCGTGCGTCAAGGCGTTCACCACCCTCCTCGAGGAGCTGCGCGCCCTCGTCGACGGCGGCGCGCCACCGGCGACGGTGCTCGAGGCCGTCCTCGACCGCACCGGCTACCTCGACGAGCTGCGCGCCAGCCACGACCCGCAGGACGAGTCGCGGGTGGAGAACCTCGCCGAGCTCGTCGCGGTCGCCGGCGAGTTCGAGGTCGCCAACCCCGGCGGCACGCTGACCGACTTCCTCGAGCAGGTGTCGCTGGTCGCCGACTCCGACGAGGTGCCCGACGAGGCCGTCGCGGACGGCGGCCACTCCCCGGACGCCGAGCCCGCGCCCGACCCCGGGGTCGTGACGCTGATGACGCTGCACACGGCGAAGGGGCTGGAGTTCCCGGCCGTCTTCCTCACCGGCCTCGAGGACGGCACGTTCCCGCACATGCGCTCGCTGGGGGACCAGTCCGAGCTGGCCGAGGAGCGCCGGCTCGCCTACGTGGGGATCACGCGCGCCCAGCAGCGGCTGTACCTCTCGCGTGCCGTCGTCCGCAGCGCCTACGGCCAGCCGCAGTACAACCCGGCGAGCCGGTTCCTCGACGAGATCCCCGCCGAGCTGGTCGACTGGCGGCGCTCGGAGAGCACCGGCGTGCGGCCGTCGTCCACACCCGCGGTGGCCAGGCTCGCGCAGCGACCGGGGGTCCGCTCGACCGGCAACCGGGAGGTCGTCCACCTCGAGCCCGGTGACAAGGTCACGCACGACTCCTTCGGGCTCGGCACCGTCGTCCAGGTCGACGGCAGCGGTCAGCAGGCCGTGGCGCACGTCGACTTCCGCGGCGAGGGCACCAAGCGGCTGCTCCTGCGCTACGCCCCGCTCGAGAAGCTCTGACACCGCGGCCCGTCGGAGGATGAGCTGTGACGTCGCCAGGTACTTGACGATGCCAGGTACCCGGCTTAGCTTAGTCGCGTGCCGTCCACCGACCCCCAGATGCTCAAGGGGGTGCTCACGATGCTGCTGCTGCACCTCGTCGGGGCGGAGGAGGACTACGGGTACCGGCTCGTGGTCCGCCTGCGTGGTTACGGCGTCGAGGACGTCGCGGAGGGCACGGTCTACCCCGCGCTGACGCGGCTGGAGAGCCAGGGGCTCCTCGAGTCGCGGCTGGTCCGCTCGGCGTCCGGGCCGGCCCGCAAGTACTACCGGTTGACGCGGGCCGGGGAGCGGGAGCGCGACCGGGCCGCCGCGGCGTGGCGCGGTCTCGTCCGGGCCGTGGACGCCGTCACGGCGTCGGCACCGGGTGACGCGCGGGTCGGGTCGGCAGCGACCGGACCTCGGGGTGCTGAGGCGGAGGGTGACGAGGAGAGGGTGACGACGTGAGCGCACGAGTGGTGGACCGGCTGCGGATCGAGGGCGCCGTCGTGCGCTACGACCTGTGGCTCGACCTGCACGGCGTCCCGGGCCGGCGCCGTCGCGACCTGCGCCGGGAGCTGCGGTCGAACCTGCAGGAGGCCGGGCACGACGTCGGGGTGCGGGCGGCGGTCCGGCGCCTGGGCGGCGTGCGGGAGCTGGCCGCGGACAGCGTCGTGAGCGACCGCAACCGACCCGCCTGGACCGTCGGGCTGCTCTGGGCGGCCGGCAGCCTCGTCCTGCTGCTGTGGCTGACGCTGCTGCAGGCCGCCGCGTTCGCCGACGGCGTCGCCGCCAGCGGGGTGGGCCGGCCCGTGTCGGGTGAGCTCACCCTGCTGCCGGGTGTCGGCGTCGAGGCGCACGTGCCGGACGACGGTGGGCTCTCCATCGCGGTGACGGGCAGCTGGTCGCTGCTCGTGGTCCCGCTGCTCGTCCTCGTCGTAGCGGCCCGACCCTGGAGGCTGGCGGGCCGCCGTCGCCGCGAGGTCGTCGGCCCGTGACCCGAGGTCAGGACGAGCGGACCACCAGCCGGTAGCCGACGCCGCGCACCGACACCACACCGACGTCCGGTGCCGTCTGGGCCAGGCGCGCGCGCAACCGCTTGACGGCGGAGGTCACCGAGTCGTCGTCCCCGACGTACGGCCGGTGCCACACCTGCGAGGTGAGCTCGGCGAAGCTCCAGACCCGGCCCGGTTCGCTGGCGAGGGTGCGCAGCAGGTCGAACCCGCGCGCGGACAGCTCGACCACCCGGTCGCGCCAGCGGACCTCCCGGGACGCCGCGTCGACGGTCAGGTCGCCGACGGTCAGGACGTCCCCGCGGGCCGGACCCGGGGCGCGCACCGTCGTCGGGTGCGCCGGGGACAGCCCGTGGGCTCCGCGCGCGGCACCGTCGAGGAGGTGGACGACGCTGTTGGTGTCCGCGGCCAGCACGACCAGGGCGTCGCCCCCGACGCTGCGCAGGACCCGGTCGTTCTGGTCGGCGCTCGTGCCGATGCACACCACCAGCGGGTCCTGCGTCGAGGTGCGCGTCGCGGCCTGGGCCGCGGTCTGCGTCGTGGGCTGCGCCGGAACGTGCGCCGGGACCTGCGCCGGCACGTGCTCCGACAGCTGCCCCCTCAGGTGCGCCGTCGTCACGTGCGGTACGTCGAGCTGCTCGGTCACGCTGCCTCCCCGTCCTCCGCGCCCGACCCGAGTCACTGTGAGCACCCGGATCGTGACTACCCGTGGGGCGGAGCATGACACGGGTCGCGTCCCCGACGTAAGGCCCTTCCGGTCGCGAAACGGTCGGGGACCCGTCGTCCGCCCCCTGACTGCCCGCGGCCGCGCCACCGACCGCCCCCGGCCGGTCCTGGCCGGTGCGTGCTCGCCGCAGTTGGCTGGTCGTGCCGTCCAGGGGCGCCACGGGGCGCCGGCGGCCGGACGGGGGGCACCGTGAACACCAGCGTTGACAGCTCGCACCGACGGGCAGAGGGGGGCGGCGTCCGTCGACGCAGGGCAGCCGGCGTGCCCCGCCGCCTCGTCGCCTGGCTCGCCGGGGCGGCCCTCCTCGCCCCCCTCGCCGTCGCGGGCGGTCCGCTCCCCGCAGCCGCGTCGTCGCCAGCCGCGGCCACCGGGTCACCAGCCGACGCCCGGACGGCCGCCCCGGTCGACCCGCCGGTGGCCCGTGCCCTGGCGAGCAAGGGTGCCTCCGACCTCTGGGTCGTGCTGGACGAGCGGGCCGACCTGCGCGCCGCCGCCGCGGTCGACGACTGGACCGAACGGGGCGAGGCCGTCGTGGAGGCCCTGCAGGCCACGGCGCGCAGCAGCCAGGGTCCGGTCCTGGCCGCGCTCAGCGACGGGGGCGTGCGCCACACCGCGTTCTGGGCCTCGAACCGGGTGCTGGTGCACGACGCCGACGAGGCCCTCACCGCGCGGCTGTCCGGGCTCGACGGCGTGGCCCGGATCGCCGCCACCCAGGTGCTCGAGCTGCCCGAGCCGGTCGGACCGGCCGAGCCGGCAGGCCCGCCGGACCCCACGGGCGCCCCGGGCACGCTCGCGGTCGAGTGGGGCGTCGCCGCGGTCAACGCCGACGACGTCTGGACCGGCTTCGGCGTGCGCGGCGAGGGCCTCGTCGTCGGCAGCATCGACAGCGGCGTCCAGTTCGACCACCCCGCGCTCGCGGCGTCCTACCGCGGCGCGAGCGGCCCCGGAGCCGTCGAGCACGACCACCACTGGTTCGACCCGTCGGGGACCTGCGGACCGCCCACCGCCGCGCCGTGCGACAACAACGGCCACGGCACGCACACCATGGGCACGATGGTCGGCGAGGCCGGCGACGACCAGATCGGCGTCGCCCCCGGCGCCCGGTGGGTCGCCGCCAAGGGCTGCGAGACCAACGGGTGCTCCGACGCCAGCCTGCTCGCCTCCGGGCAGTGGATGCTCGCCCCCACCGACCGCGCCGGCGAGGACCCCCGGCCCGACCTGCGCCCGCACGTCGTCAACAACTCCTGGGGCGCGGGCAACGGCGCCGAGGTCGACCCCTGGTACGACGACGTCATCCGCGCCTGGACGGCGTCCGGCATCTTCGGGGTCTTCTCCAACGGCAACGAGGGCCCCGGCTGCGACACCACCGGGTCACCGGCCGACTCCGTGCACGCGTTCGGTGTGGGCGGGTTCCGCTCCGACGGCGGCGTCTACACCAGCTCGAGCCGCGGCCCCGGTCAGCCGGGGCTGATCCGCCCGAACCTGTCCGCTCCCGCGGTGGACGTCCGCTCCTCGCTGCCCGGCAACGGCTACGGGACCGCCAGCGGCACGTCGATGGCCGCCCCCCACGTGTCCGGGACGGTCGCCCTCATGTGGTCGGCCGCACCGGCGCTCACCGGCGACGTGCAGGCGACCCGCGAGCTGCTCGCCGCCACGGCCGTCGACACCGACGACACCACCTGCGGGGGGACCCCGGGCAACAACAACGTCTGGGGCGAGGGCAAGCTCGACGCCCTCGCGGCCGTGGAGGCCTCCCCGCGCGGACCGACGGGCACCCTGTCCGGGACCGTCACCGACGCCGATGGTGACCCGGTCGCCGGCGCCCGGGTCAGCACGGACGGCGAGGTGCAGCGGTCCACCACCACGGACGAGGACGGCACGTGGTCGCTGCGCCTGCCGGTCGGCGAGCGCACCGTGACGTTCACCGCGTTCGGGTACGCGCCCGCCTCCCGGACGGTCACCGTGACGGAGGACGCCACGACCACCGTCGACGTGGTCCTGGACGCGGCGCCGGTGCACGAGGTGCGCGGCACGGTCCGCGACGAGCGCGGCGAGCCGGTCGCCGGGGCGCAGGTCGCCCTGGTCGGCACCCCCGTCGCGCCCGTCACGTCCGGCGGCGACGGCGCCTGGTCGCTCGGCGACGTCCCCGAGGGTCGCTACCGGCTCACGGCCAGCGGCACCCAGTGCACCGCGGACGTCGTCCGGGAGCTCGTCGTCGACGGCCCGCAGGACGTCCAGGTCGTGCTCCCGGACCGCACCGACGCGTTCGGCCACCGGTGCACCACCGAGCCCGCGCAGTGGGTGGACACCGACACGGTCCTGCCGCTGACCGGTGACGACGCGACCACCCCTCTCGCCACGCCCTTCCCGGTGACCCTGTACGGCGAGACGCACCACATGCTGTGGGTCTCCACGAACGGGCACCTCAACGTGCTGGGCCCGGTGGCGGCTTTCAGCAACGGCACGCTGCCGAGCGCGACCGAGCCCAACGGTGCCGTCTACGCGTTCTGGGACGACCTCGTCGTCGACGACCAGGCGTCGGTGCGCACCGGGACCAGCGGGCAGGCACCCGACCGGGTGCTCGTCGTCGAGTGGCGCGACGCCACCTTCTTCGGCGACGGCGAGACGAGGGTCGACGCCCAGGTCCGGCTGCACGAGTCCGGCGAGGTCGTGCTCGCCTGGCGCGGCATCGACCCCGGGTCGGCGCGCGAGCGCGGGTCGTCGGCGACCGTGGGGATCGAGGACCGCACCGGCACCGACGCGCTCCAGTACTCCGCCGACGAGCCCGTGCTCGAGGACGGCGTGGCCGTCCGCTTCACCCCGCCGCCGAGCGGGGTCGTCCAGGGAACGGTCACCGACGCCGTGGACGGCGGCCCCGTCGCCGGGACGACGGTGACGCTGACCGGTGCGGGCGGCGCGGAGCGCGAGACCGTCACCGGCGCCGACGGCGCCTACCGCGTCACCGTGCCCGTGGGGTCGTGGACCCTGCGGGCCGAGGCGCCCCGGTACGAGCCCGCCGAGCGGCAGGTGCAGGTCGCCGACGGTGACGTGGTGACGGTCGACCTGGCGCTGCGCACGGCGGCCGTCGAGGTGGACCCGGGCCGCCTGAGCTGGCTGCTCGCCGCCGGCGAGCGGGCCGAGGCGACCGTCACGGTCCGCAACCCCGGGCTCCTGCCGCTGCGCGTCGAGGTCTCCGAGAGCGGCGGGGCCGCGGTGCCGGCGCACGAGCCCGCTGGCGCGCTCGCCGCCCGGGCCGGCGAGCTCGACCTCGAGGCACGCACCGCGCGGGTGGGTGGTGCGTCCTCCGCGCCCGCCGCCCCGTCGGCTTCGGCCTCGGCCGCGCCGTCGGCAGGGCAGGACCCGCGCACGCACGCACCCGGCGACGTGATCGCCTCCTGGCCCGCCACCGGGTTGAGCACGCCGTGGGGGCTCGGACGCGCCGACGGGGTCTGGGTCTCCGACGCCGACACCGGCGGGGACGTGGAGTTCACGGTCGACGGCACCCCCACCGGCAGGACGCTCGACCCGCCGTGGGCCTCGACCTGGAACGCCGACCTCGCCCACGACACCCGACGCGACCGGGTCTGCCAGGTCGCCGTCGGCGGCGACAACGGGATCCACTGCTGGGACCCGGCGACCGGGCAGGAGGACGACGTCCTGACCGGGCCGTGGAGCGCCGTCTCGCAGCGCGGCGTCGCCTACCGGGCCGACGACGACACCTTCTACGTCGGCGGCTGGAACGAGGACGTCGTCTACCACGTGGCCGGTCCCTCGCACGCCGAGCCCGGGGCGGTGCTGTCGTCGTGCTCCGCGCCGCTGGCGCTCGCCGGCCTGGCCTGGAACCCGACGGCGCAGGTGCTGTGGGCGGCGACCAGCAGCGAGGGCAACCTCCTGCACCGGCTCGACCCGGACGACTGCACGTCGCTGGGCACGCTCGGCTTCCCCGAGGCCACGCCCTACTCCGGCGCCGGCCTGGACCTCGACCCGAACGGTGACCTGTGGCTCGTCTCGCAGTCCAGCGGCACCGTCTACCGCGTGGACAGCGGGCTGCCGGTCGACCTCGACGTGCCGTGGCTGGCTGTGGAGCCGCGGGAGGCGACCGTGCCGCCCGGGGGCACCGTGGAGCTCGAGGTGGCCGTGGACACGACCGGCCTGGCGGCAGGCGTCTACCGGGCGGAGCTCGTCCTGCGCACCGACGCCGGCCGCCGGCCGCAGGTCCGGGTCCCGGTGGAGCTGGTCGTCAGCGGGTCGTGGACGTCCGTCAACGCGGGTGGGGGCGAGGAGGTCGCCGCGGACGGGCGCACCTGGGTCGCCGACCGGGAGCACACCGAAGGTGGCTTCGGCTGGCTGGGCCGGTCGACGACGGCGACCGAGCGGACGGCGCAGATCGGGGGAACGGACGACGACGCGCTCTTCCGCGACCAGCGGCAGGGGATGGACGCGTACCGCTTCGACGACCTGCCGGCCGGGACCTACGAGGTGCGCCTCGGCTTCGCCGAGCTGCTGACGCGGCCGCGCACGGACTGGCGACGGTTCGACGTCCGCGTCGACGGCCAGTGGGCGCTCGTCGGCTACGACGTCGCGGCGCAGGTGGGCGGCCGGCACGCGGACGTTCACGTCTTCCGCGCCGAGGTCGAGGAGGACGGCGGGTCGCTCGTCGTCGAGTTCCTCGACCGGCGTGGCTACCGGCCGGCGATCGTCAGCACGGTGGAGGTGGTGCACCGTCCGGACCTGTGACCGGGTCCGGGTCCGGTCACAGGTCCAGGTCGGACGTCAGCCGGGACGTCGCGTCGCGGGGCGCGCGGGCCGGTGGGGGCGGCCGCGCCGACCGCCTCTGCCCGGTCCGCTCGCCCGGTCCGCCCGTGCCGTCCGCTCGCCCGGCGCCGGCAGCGGCGTCACGCCGGCCGTCAAGGTGCTGCCGTCGGTGTCCAGCTGGCTCAGGGCACCGGTGATCTCGTGGACCAGCCGACCCTGGATGGGCAGCGACATGTGGCCCACCCCGCGGACCAGGTGGTTGTGGACGTGCAGGTCCGGGTGCTTCAGGCGGGCGTTGCGCTGGGGGACGATCATGTGGTCGATGTCGGTCCAGTAGGAGATGAACCGGGTGGTGCACCCGGGTGCCGGGGCGTCCAGCTCGGTCATCAGGTCGCTGCCGGGGCGCAGCTGGCGGCCCAGCGCCGCCGGGTACAGGTACGCCGTGCGCGTCCCGGCGTGCGGGGACCCGAGCGTGACGAGGGTGTGCACGCGCTCGTGGCCGCCGAGGCGCTGCACGTAGTACCTGGCGATCAGGCCGCCGAGGCTGTGCCCGACGACGTGGACCCGCTCGTAGCCGGTGTCGGCGACGAGGGCCTCCACCTCGGCCGCGAGCTGCGCGGCGGCCGAACGCACGTCGTTGGTCAGCGGGGAGTAGTTCGTGGTCAGGACCCGACCGAAGCCCTTGCGGCGCAGCCCTCGGCGCAGCAGCGTGAACACCGAGCGGTTGTCGACCATGCCGTGCACCAGCAGGATCGGCGTCCCCGCGGCCTCGACGTCGCCGATGACCAGGGCGCGCTGGGCGGGGGTCAGGCCCTCCAGGCGGTACTCGTCGCGCTCCTCGTGCCGCTCGGACACCAGGCCCCACGGGTACACGGCGAGATGGGCGGCGCACCACGCGGCCTCGACGGCGACGCCGGCCAGCCCCGCCGGACGGCAGACCGCCTGCGCCCCCCGCGCCAGCGCGGCGGCGGTGCTGCCGACGACGCCGCCGGCGACCCTGCCCGCGCGGACCGCCGCGTGCTCGAGCCCCAGGCCGCGGTCGCGGGCACCCGTCAGCATCGACGGGAGGGACGACGGGAGCGCCGGGCGCAGGGCGGGGCGCGACCCCGCCGGACCGATGGTCTCGGCCACCTGCCACCTCCTCGTGCGCCCGGCTGACGGCGCCGGACCGGGGTCCGACGCCACGGCGGCGGACCGGTCTGGGTGCTCCCAGCAGTTGACCGTGCAACCGTCCGCTGCTCCGGACGGTAGCGCGCTGTGCGCGACCCGGCCCCCCGAACCGCGGGGAGCGGCCCGTCCCGTGCGGGGAAACGCTCGCCCGCCCCACCTCGTGGCTACTCACCGTGAGCGCAGCGGTGCTGGCGGTGGGGCGTGACCTCGCTCGCACCGGCGCGCGGGACGACCGGGGGCGCGTCCGGTTCGGCTAGCCTGCCGCCGACCGGACGGCGCGGTGCGGCGGTCGCGGCGGCCCTGCCGCGCGGTCACCGTCCCGTCGAACCTGGGCGCCGCGTCGGCGTCCGCGGAGAGGGCGAGTGAGACCGATGGCGACTGAGGCACCGCTGCGCATCGTGGTGGCCAAGCCGGGACTGGACGGGCACGACCGCGGGGCCAAGGTCGTGGCCCGGGCCCTGCGCGACGCCGGCATGGAGGTCATCTACACCGGCCTGCACCAGACCCCCGAGCAGATCGTCGAGACGGCCATCGCCGAGGACGCCGACGCGATCGGCCTGTCGGTGCTCTCCGGCGCCCACATGACGCTGTTCCGCAAGGTCGTCGACCTGCTCGCCGAGCGCGACGCCGCCGACATCGTGGTCTTCGGCGGCGGCATCATCCCCGACGACGACCTCACCGCCCTGGAGGGGCAGGGGGTCGCGAAGGTCTTCACGCCCGGCACCCCGACGTCCTCGATCGTCGACTGGGTGCGGCAGAACGTCCAGCCCGCCTGACCCGGCGGGCGTCCCGGACGTCCGCGCGGCCTGCGTGACCCGGCTCACCTCCGCTCGGTCGGGGGCACCCCGACGGGGCCGATAGCCTTGCCGCCGGAACCCGTGACGCTTCGACGACGAGGACGGACCACCGTGGACCTGTTCGAGTACCAGGCACGCGACATGTTCGCCGAGCACGGGGTCCCCGTGCTCGACGGCTACGTCGCGGACACCCCCGAGGCCGCCCGCGAGGCGGCGGAGAAGATGGGCGGCGGCACCGTCGTCGTCAAGGCGCAGGTCAAGACCGGCGGCCGCGGCAAGGCCGGTGGCGTGAAGCTGGCCCACAGCCCCGACGAGGCCGCCGAGAAGGCCGGCGAGATCCTCGGGATGGACATCAAGGGCCACACCGTGCACCGCGTGATGGTGGCCCAGGGCGCGAGGATCGCCGAGGAGTACTACTTCTCCATCCTGCTGGACCGCGCGAACCGCTCCTACCTCGCGATGGCGAGCAAGGAGGGTGGCGTCGAGATCGAGCAGCTCGCGGTCGAGCGCCCCGAGGCCCTCGCGAAGGTGCCGGTCGACCCGAACACGGGGATCGACGAGGCGAAGGCGCGCGAGATCGTCGAGCAGGCCCAGTTCCCCGCGGAGGTGGCCGACGAGGTCGTCCGCGTGGCCCAGCTGCTGTGGACGGTCTACCGCGACGAGGACGCCACCCTCGTGGAGGTCAACCCGCTGGTGAAGACCGAGGACGGCAGGGTCATCGCCCTGGACGGCAAGGTCAGCCTCGACGCGAACGCCGACTTCCGGCACCCGGCCCACGCCGAGCTGGAGGACAAGGCCGCGACCGACCCGCTCGAGGCCGAGGCCAAGGAGAAGGGCCTCAACTACGTCAAGCTCGACGGCGAGGTCGGCATCATCGGCAACGGCGCCGGGCTCGTCATGAGCACCCTGGACGTCGTGGCCTACGCCGGCGAGCAGGCCGGTGGCGTCAAGCCGGCGAACTTCCTCGACATCGGCGGCGGCGCCTCGGCGCAGGTGATGGCGAACGGCCTGCACATCATCCTGAACGACCCGCAGGTCAAGAGCGTGTTCGTCAACGTCTTCGGCGGCATCACCGCCTGCGACGCGGTGGCCGACGGCATCGTGCACGCCCTCGAGATCCTCGGCGACGAGGCCACCAAGCCGCTCGTGGTCCGGCTCGACGGCAACAACGTCGAGGAGGGGCGGCGCATCCTGGCCGATGCCGCCCACCCCCTCGTGACGATGGAGGACACCATGGACGGCGCCGCCCGCAAGGCGGCCGAGCTCGCCGCCGCGGCGAAGTAAGGACGGGGACCCAGACATGGCGATCTTCATCGACGACAGCAGCAAGGTCATCGTCCAGGGCATGACGGGCTCCGAGGGCCGCAAGCACACCCAGCGGATGCTGGCCTCGGGCACGACCATCGTCGGCGGCGTCAACCCCAAGAAGGCGGGGGAGAGCGTCGAGTTCGACGGCGGCGTCTCCGTCCCGGTCTTCGGGTCCGTCGCGGACGCGATCAAGGAGACCGGCGCCGACGTCAGCGTCATCTTCGTCCCGGCCGCCTTCACGAAGGCGGCGGTGGTCGAGGCCGTGGACGCCGGCATCCCGCTCGCGGTGGTCATCACCGAGGGCGTGCCGGTCAAGGACACCGCCGAGTTCTTCACCTACGCCCAGCAGTCCGGCACCACGCGCCTCATCGGGCCGAACTGCCCCGGTCTGATCAGCCCCGGCAAGTCCAACGCGGGCATCATCCCCGCGGACATCTCCGGCCCCGGCCGCATCGGCCTGGTGTCCAAGTCCGGCACGCTGACGTACCAGATGATGTACGAGCTGCGGGACTTCGGCTTCTCCTCCGCGGTCGGCATCGGCGGCGACCCGATCATCGGCACGACGCACATCGACGCGCTCGAGGCGTTCCAGAACGACCCCGAGACCGACGCGATCGTCATGATCGGCGAGATCGGCGGCGACGCCGAGGAGCGGGCCGCGGCCTACATCAAGGACAACGTGACCAAGCCGGTCGTCGGCTACGTCGCGGGCTTCACCGCGCCGGAGGGCAAGACCATGGGCCACGCCGGCGCCATCGTCTCCGGGTCCTCCGGCACCGCCCAGGCGAAGAAGGAGGCCCTCGAGGCCGCGGGGGTCAAGGTCGGCAAGACCCCGTCCGAGACCGCCGAGCTGATGCGGGAGATCATGCGCTCGCTCTGAGCGACGAGTCCGACACCGCGGCCCCGCACCCACCTCAGGGTGCGGGGCCGCGGTGCGTCCGGGCGCTCCGCGGGGGACGGGCCGTCCGGCGACACCCCGCGGAGCCTGCGCCCGGGCGCCCGGCCGATGCCCGACGATGAGGGGGTCATGAGCCTGCTCACCCGCGCCGGCGCCCTGCGCGCCGCCGACCCCGACCGTCCGGGGACGCTGCCGGTCCAGTCCCCGTTCGTGCTGGGTGCCCTGGGCGCCCTGCAGGCCGGGACGGCGTCGCTGCTGTGCGTCCTCGCGCCGGTCGTCGTCGCGTGGGTCGTGTCCACGAGCACCGGGGCGGTGTGGACCGAGACGGTCCGCGCGGGCGCCGGGGCGTGGCTCCTGGCGCACCACGGGCCGATGCTGCTGGAGTCCGGCGGCCGGCTGTCGCTGGTGCCGCTCGGCCTGACGCTGCTGCCCCTGGCCTGGGCGTGGTCGGCCGGTCGCCGGCTCGGGGTCGCCGTGCACGCGGTCGCGCCGTCCGGGATGCGCAGCCACGTCGTCCGCGCCCTGGGCACGTTCACCGGCTGCTACGGCGCCCTGGTCGCCGGGGTGGGCCTGGTGACCACGACCCCGGGTGCCCGCCCCGCCGTCGTCGAGGCGGTCGCCGGCGCGGTGCTGCTGGCGGGCGGCGCGGCGGGTGCGGCGATCGCGCGCACCGTCGTCCAGGTGCGCGGGTGGCCCGGGACGACCGCCGGGGCCGTCGCCGGCCGCCTGCGCCTGCCGGTGTGGTCGCGGCACGTGCTGCGAGCGGCGGCGGTCACCGTCGCCGCCTGGCTCGCCGCGGGCGCGGCCCTCACCGCGGTCGCCGTGGTGGCGGGCCGTGACCGCGTCGGCGGTGTCCGCGAGGCCGTGGCCCCCGACCTGCTGCCGGCCGCGGGCCTGACCCTCCTCGACCTGGCCTACGTGCCCACGGCCGTGGTGTGGTCGGCGTCCTGGCTGGCCGGGCCGGGTTTCGCGCTCGGCACGGGGACCTCGGTCACCCCCGCGGCCGTCGTCCTCGGCCCGCTGCCGGCGATGCCGCTGCTGGGGGCCCTGCCCGAGCCCGGCGTCCACCCCGCGTGGTGGTGGGCGGTCGTCGCCGTCCCCGTCCTGGCCGGGGTCCTCGGCGGCGCCCACCTGCGTCGCGCCACCGCGGGGACCGCCGGCTGGCGCCGCCTCGCCCTGGCGCCCGCCGTCGGTGTCGCCGCCGGCACCGCCGCCCTGGTGCTGGCGTGGCTGGCCTCCGGTGCCGCCGGGGGTGACCGGTTGACCCACCTCGGTCCCGCCCCGGGCTGGGTCGCCCTCGCCGTCGCGGGGGAGACCACGGCCGGGGTGCTCCTGGCCCTGCTCGTGGGCTCGGGCCTGCGGCTGCCGTCGCGGTCGACCCCCGCCGCGCCCGCCGGTCCGCAGGAGCCCGCCCCGTCCTAGGGCGTCGCGGGGCCGGGCACCAGGTCGGTGAGCGTGCGCTCGTACTCGGCCAGGCACCGGCGCTCGGCCGCCTCGGTGACGGCGCGCTGCTGGCACCGCTGGAGCTCGGCCTGGACGGGCCACAGCGCGACGCTGGCGCCGTTGACGACCACCATCACCGCGGACAGTCCCACCCCTGCGGCGGCGAACGCCACGCCCGCCCCGCCCATCCGGGCCCGGACCACGGCACGAGTCGCCAGCACGCCGACGACCACCGCCCCCACGGAGAAGACCAGCGCCGCCGCCTGCCAGGGCAGGCGCAGGGTGGAGGTGACCACCGCGGCCAGGACCAGGACGGCGAACCTCGTCATCAGCCGCCCCGCCCGCCGCAGCGCCACGGGGTCGACGGGAGGGCGCGGCGGACCGGACCGGGGCGCCGGGCGCGGGCCCGGGAGGTGGGCGGACGGGCCCCCGGAGGCGGCCGGAGGCGGTGGCCCCTGGACCGGAGGGCCGGTCGGGGGAGCCCAGCCCGCAGGTCCGTCGTCGTGCTCGCGCGGGCCCTCGTCCGCCTGGTCCTCCGCCTGGTCACCGGTCGGGTCGCCCGCCCGGTCGTCGGGTGCGGGGGGCTGGGCGGGCGGGACCACGCGCCCATCGTCGCGCACCCGCCGCGGACCGGGTGGACCGGGTCCGCGCCGCACGCGAGCGTGACCGGTGGGGGCGTCCGTGGCCGGGCACCGGACCGATATCGTGGCCGCCCGTGACGGCACCGGTGTCCCTGCGCAGCCCGGCGCGGCTCGTCGTCCTCGTCTCCGGAGCGGGCAGCCTGCTGCAGGCGCTGCTGGACGCCGCCGCGGACCCGGCGTTCGGTGCGCAGGTCGTGGCGGTCGGGTCCGACCGCGACGACGCCGCGGGCCTGCGACGCGCCGAGGCCGCCGGGCTGCCGACGTTCGTCGAGCGCCTCGGCGACCACCCCGACCGCGAGGCGTGGGACGCGGCGCTGTCCGATGCGGTCACCGCCCACGACCCCGACCTCGTCGTCCTCGCCGGCTTCATGCGGTTGTGCGGCCCGCGGTTCCTGGGCCGCTTCGGCGGCCGCACCGTCAACTCCCACCCGGCCCTGTCGCCGTCCTTCCCCGGGACGCGAGGCCCCGCGGACGCCCTGGCGTACGGGGTCAAGGTCACCGGCGCCACCCTGTTCGTCGTCGACGCCGGGGTCGACACCGGCCCCATCGTCGCCCAGCGGGCCGTCGAGGTCGCCGACGACGACACCCCCGAGTCCCTGCACGAACGGATCAAGACGGTCGAGCGCGAGATGCTCGTCGACGCGGTGGGCCGGATGGCCCGCCGCGGCTGGGCCGTCGACGGACGAAAGGTCACCCTGCTGTGAGCGAGACCGGTTCCCCGACGCCCGAGACGTCCGCCGCGCCGGACGCGGAGGCGGCTTCGCCGATCCGGCGCGCCCTGGTGTCCGTGTACGACAAGACCGGCCTGGAGGACCTGGCCACGGGGCTGCACGCGGCAGGTGTCGCGCTGGTGTCCACCGGGTCGACCGCGGCGCGGATCGCCGCGGCCGGTGTGCCGGTCACGCCGGTTGAGGAGCTCACCGGCTTCCCGGAGTGCCTGGACGGCCGGGTCAAGACCCTGCACCCCCGCGTGCACGCCGGGATCCTCGCCCGCCGCGACGACCCCGAGCACGTGCGCCAGCTCGCCGAGCTGGGGGTGGAGCCCTTCGACCTCGTGGTGGTGAACCTCTACCCGTTCACCGAGACGGTGGCCTCGGGGGCGGGGCCCGACGAGTGCGTCGAGCAGATCGACATCGGCGGGCCGTCGATGGTGCGGGCCGCCGCGAAGAACCACGCGAGCGTCGCCGTCGTCACCTCCCCGGACCGGTACGCGGAGGTCGTGGAGGCGGCTGCCGGTGGCGGGCTGACCCTGCGCCGGCGTCGCGAGCTCGCCGCGGAGGCCTTCGTGCACACCGCCACCTACGACGTCGCGGTGGCGTCGTGGATGGGCAACGTCGTCGCGCCCACCGACGAGGGCACCGGCTTCCCCGCCTGGGTGGGCGCGACGTGGGAGCGTGCCGCGGTCCTGCGCTACGGCGAGAACCCGCACCAGCGCGGCGCGCTGTACCGCGCGCCCGGTGGCGGGGGGCTGGCCGGCGCCGAGCAGCTGCACGGCAAGGAGATGTCCTACAACAACTACGTCGACGCCGACGCGGCGCACCGTGCGGCGTACGACTTCGACGAGCCCGCCGTGGCCGTCGTCAAGCACGCCAACCCGTGCGGCCTGGCCGTCGGGCCGGACGTCGCCGCCGCGCACGCCGCCGCCCACGCGTGCGACCCCGTGTCGGCCTTCGGCGGCGTCATCGCCGCGAACCGCCCGGTGACCGTGGCCATGGCCGCGCAGGTCGCCGAGGTCTTCACCGAGGTCGTCGTCGCCCCGGACTTCGAGCCGGAGGCCCTCGAGGTGCTGCGGGGGCGCAAGAACGTGCGGCTCCTGCGCGCCGCCGCCCGCCACCGCGGTGGCGTGGAGACGCGGCCGGTGTCCGGCGGGCTGCTGGTGCAGGCCGTGGACGGCGTGGACGCCGAGGGCGACGACCCCGCGGCCTGGCGGTTGGCGGCAGGTGACCCCGTGGACGACGTGGTCCTGGCCGACCTGGCGTTCGCGTGGCGCGCCGTGCGGTCCGTGAAGTCCAACGCCATCCTGCTCGCCCGCGACGGCGCGACGGTCGGCATCGGGATGGGGCAGGTCAACCGCGTCGACTCCTGCCGGCTCGCCGTCGAGCGCGCCGGTGCGGAGCGCGCCCGTGGCGCCGTCGCGGCGTCCGACGCGTTCTTCCCGTTCGCCGACGGGCTGCAGGTGCTGCTCGACGCCGGGGTGCGGGCCGTCGTGCAGCCCGGGGGCTCGGTCCGGGACGAGGAGGTCGTCGAGGCCGCCCGCGCGGCGGGGGTGGCGATGTACCTGACCGGCACCCGCCACTTCGCGCACTGAGCGTGGTCGTGGCGACCGACGGTCCCCGGACGCCCGGGCCCGGCGACGCCGGGTCGCCCGGGCCTGGCGAGCCCGGCGGCGAGGACCGCCCGCAGCGCACGACGCCCGCCGTCGACCCCGCCCCCGACTGGCTGGGACCGGCGGTGCTGGCCGCGGTGACCACCGCCGTGGTCGGCGCCGTCCTCGTCGCCCTGGTGCTGGACTTCCGGCTCGCCGCGTACTGGCTGGCCTCGGTCCTGGTCGTCGTGGCCGTCGTCCGGGCGGTGCTGCCCGTCGCCCTCGTGGGGCCCCTGGCGGTCCGCTCGCGCGCGCTCGACGTGGCCGTGGCGGCGGTCACCGCGACGGGCCTCGTCGTGGTCGCGGAGGGCATCCCCCTGTGACCGCCCGCCGGGGCGGTCCGACGGGCCCCCTCGGCGCGGGGTCGACCGCGGTGCTCCGCTAGCCTCGGGCGCAGGTCCCACCCCCCCCCCGACACGAGGAGACCCGCAGCAATGGCGCGCAAGGGCAAGGTGACCGTCGTCGGAGCCGGCTACTACGGCTCGACCACGGCCCAGCGGCTGGCCGAGTACGACATCTTCGAGACCGTCGTCCTGACGGACATCAAGGACGGGTGGGCCGAGGGCCTGGCGCTCGACCTCAACCAGTCCCGCCCGATCGAGGGCTTCGAGACCCAGGTGGTCGGCAGGACCACCAGCGCCGAGGGCGAGGGCTACGAGGTCATCGAGGGCTCCGACGTCGTCGTCATCACCGCCGGCCTGCCCCGCAAGCCCGGGATGAGCCGGATGGACCTGCTCGAGGTCAACGCCAAGATCGTCCGCGGCGTGGCGGAGAACGTGGCGCGGTACGCGCCGGACGCCGTCGTCATCAACGTCTCGAACCCGCTCGACGAGATGACCACGCTCGCCCAGCTCGCGACCCAGTTCCCGCACCAGCGCGTGATGGGCCAGGCCGGGATGCTCGACACGGCCCGGTTCACCAACTCCGTGGCGGAGAGGTGCGGCGTCGAGGTCGGCAAGGTCCGCACCCTGACCCTCGGCTCGCACGGCGACACGATGGTCCCGGTCCCGAGCGCCTGCACCGTCGACGGCAAGCCGCTGACCGACGTCCTCGACGAGGCGACGATCGACGAGCTCGTCACCCGCACCCGCAACGGCGGTGCCGAGGTCGTCGCGCTGCTCAAGTCCGGTTCGGCGTTCTACGCGCCGTCCGCCGCGGCCGCCCGGATGGCCCGCGCCGTCATGGAGGACTCCGGTGCCGTAATGCCCGTCTGCGCGTGGGTCGACGGCGAGTTCGGCATCTCCGGCGTGTACCTGGGCGTCGAGGCCGAGATCGGCCGCGAGGGCGTGCGCAGGGTCGTCGAGCGCGACCTGACCGACACCGAGAAGCAGGGTCTGACCGAGGCCGCCGAGGCGGTCAAGGCCAAGGCCGCGGACGTCGCGAACCTCTGAGCCGCAGCGAGCACGGCTCGCAGCCGAGAGGCCCCGCACCGGACGCCGGTGCGGGGCCTCTCGCGCGTCCGGCGGTCGCCGTGCCCGCCCCCGGTTCGACGCACTCAGCGGGCTGACTGCGTTCTCGGGCGGCCGGTTCGCGCACTCAGCGGGCCGAGTGCGTGTCAGCCGGCGGACGCGTCGTCCGGCCGGGGAGCCGTCGGCAGGTGCCGCGCCCACCACCGCAGCAGGTGCTCGAACCGGGCGACGCGGTGCCGCGGCCGGCCGCTGCGCGTCAGCTCGTGCCCCTCGCCGGGGAACAGCAGCAGCTCGGACTCGACCCCCTGGAGCTGCAACGCGGTGAACCACCGCTGCCCCTGCTCGACCGGCGTCCGCCAGTCCGCCTCGGAGTGGATGACCAGGGTCGGGGTGGTGACCCGGTCGACGTAGGTCATCGGCGACTGGTCCCTCAGGCCGTCCCCGTCACCGTGGTACTGCGCGGGGAAGAACCAGCCGATGTCCGAGGAGCCCACGAACGACACCGGGTCCAGGTACCCGCGTTCGACCACCGCGGCGACGAAGCGGTCGGTGCGGGTGGTCAGCCACGCGGTCATGTACCCGCCGTACGACCCGCCCATCACCCCGACGCGGCCGGCGTCCAGCGGCAGGTCACCGGTGAGGACGCCGTCGAGCAGCTGGAGCAGGTCGTCGGCGTCCCGCCCGCCCATCGCGCCGCGGATGACCCGGCCGTGCGCCTCGCCGTACCCGGCGCTGCCGCGCGGGTTGGCCAGGACGACGGCGTACCCGGCGCCCGCGTACACCTGCGCCTCGTCGAACAGGCCCCAGCCGTAGTCGCCGTACGGGCCGCCGTGGACGTCGAGCAGCACCGGGTGCGGACCCGGCCCGTACCGCTCGGGGTCGGGCAGGACGACCCACCCGTGCAGCGGGTACCCGTCGTCGGCGGTGAGGTCCACCTCGACCAGCGGCCGCAGTGAGGTCTGGGCACGCAGCGCCGCCCCGACGTCGGTGAGCCGGCGGGGGGCGCCGTCCAGCCCCGGCGCGCGCAGCACCTCCAGGTCACCGGCCGTGCCCGGGTCGGCGACGACCGCGACGACCACCGAGCCGTCCGCGGTGGCGGCGACGGAACGGTGCCGACGGTGCCCGCCGGAGACGACGCGTGCGCTCGCGGCGTCGACCTCGCCGCCGTCCGGGTCCACCTCCAGCACCCGGACGGCGCCGCGCGTGCGGTCCTGCACGAGGACGCCGCGTTCGGTCACGGTGAGCGGGGCCGTGGTCTCGTTGAGGTCGATGCTCGCCGGGTCCGTCAGACGGCGAGCGTCGTCTCCGTCGGCGCCGACCGACCACAGCGACGGGTTGCGGGCGACGAAGTCCGTGCCGCCGGGGACCTCCATCGCCAGCGCGACGAGCTGCTCGGCACCCGACCAGGCCACCTGCAGGACGGTCAGGTCACCGGCGGTCACCGGCTGGGGTCCGTCGCCGCCGGCCGAGGGGTCGAGGTCCAGCACGTACGCGTGCCGGCGCAGGTCGCGCTCGCGGCCCTCGTGCCGGTCGGAGACGAACGCCAGCCGGGCGCCGTCCGGGCTCCACGCGGGGGAGGTGTCGTCGTGGTCGCCGTCGGTGACCTGCACGGGCTCCAGCCGCTCGTGCAGCGGCGTCGCGGCGTCCGGACCGGGCTGCTCCCAGCCGGGCCCGTCGGCGAGGCCGACCTCGTGCAGGTGCGCGGACAGGTCGAGGACGAACAGGTGCTGGCGGCGGTCGACCGTGTACCCGAGGCCGTCGGTCCGGTACGCCGGGCGGGTCACCAGCCGGGGCGGCTCGGCGTCGGGGGAGACGTCCGGGTCGGTGCCGTACCGGCCCTCCTCGGGGACGCGCGCCGACCACGCGAGCCGGCGCGAGTCCGGCGCCCACACCGGCGCCCCCACGCCGAGGGGCGCGTCGGTCAGCCGCACGGGCTCCCCGCCGCCCAGCGGGACGACGTGCAGCTGCGGCCTGCCCTTCCGCTCGGCGCGCAGGAAAGCGACGGCGCGCCCGTCCGGGCTGACCGCGGGGGAGGTGTCGCGGTGACCGCGGCTCAGCGGCCGTGGCGGTGCGGTGCCGTCCGTGCGGACGAGCCACAGGCTGCCGACGTACTCGTCGGTGGCGGTGTCGGGGCGCAGCACGGGGACGACGGCGTGGTGGCCGTCGGGGGTGAGCGCCGGGTCGGCGCAGGAGCGCAGGAGGTCGAGGTGCTCGGGACGCATCCCGCGACCGTAGTGCGGTTGGCTCACGCATCCCGCACGGGGCAGGGTGACCGTGTCGGCGTCGTCCGATATCTTGACGTCAAGAAAGATCGCCGAGCCGCTCCCGCGCGGCGGGCACCCCCACGAGCAAGTTCACGAGCACCGACAGCAGTCAGGAGAGCGCTCGCATGGCGAAGATCAAGGTCGAGGGCACGGTCGTCGAGCTCGACGGCGACGAGATGACCCGGATCATCTGGCAGTTCATCAAGGACCGCCTCATCCACCCGTACCTGGACGTGGACCTCGAGTACTACGACCTGGGCATCGAGCACCGGGACGCCACCGACGACCAGGTGACCGTCGACGCGGCCGAGGCGATCAAGAAGCACGGCGTCGGCGTCAAGTGCGCCACCATCACGCCCGACGAGGCGCGGGTCGAGGAGTTCGGCCTGAAGAAGATGTGGGTCTCGCCGAACGGCACGATCCGCAACATCCTCGGTGGCGTCGTCTTCCGCGAGCCGATCATCATCGGCAACATCCCGCGGCTGGTGCCGGGCTGGACGAAGCCGATCATCATCGGCCGCCACGCGCACGGCGACCAGTACAAGGCCACGAACTTCAAGGTCCCCGGCGCCGGCCAGCTGACCATGACGTTCACGCCGGAGGACGGCTCCGAGCCGATCCAGCACGTCGTGGCGAACTACGGCGCGGACGGCGGCGTCGCGATGGGCATGTACAACTTCAACAAGTCCATCGAGGACTTCGCCCGCGCCTCGTTCTCCTACGGCCTGCAGCGGGAGTACCCCGTCTACATGTCGACGAAGAACACGATCCTCAAGGCCTACGACGGCGCCTTCAAGGACATCTTCCAGCGGGTGTTCGAGGAGGAGTTCAAGGCCGACTTCGACGCCAAGGGGCTGACGTACGAGCACCGCCTCATCGACGACATGGTCGCCGCCGCGATGAAGTGGGAGGGCGGCTACGTCTGGGCCTGCAAGAACTACGACGGCGACGTGCAGTCCGACACCGTCGCGCAGGGCTTCGGCTCGCTCGGCCTGATGACGTCGGTCCTGATGACGCCGGACGGCAAGACGGTCGAGGCGGAGGCCGCGCACGGCACCGTGACCCGGCACTACCGCCAGCACCAGCAGGGCAAGCCGACCTCCACCAACCCGATCGCCTCGATCTTCGCGTGGACCGGTGGCCTCAAGCACCGCGGCAAGCTCGACAACACCCCCGAGGTCACGCAGTTCGCCGAGACCCTCGAGCGCGTCTGCGTCGAGACCGTCGAGAGCGGCAAGATGACCAAGGACCTCGCGCTGCTCGTCGGCCCCGACCAGGGGCACCTCACCACCGAGGAGTTCCTCGCCGCGCTGGACGAGAACCTCACGGCGGCGATGGCCTGACGGCCACCCGCCACGACGCGCCACGTCGGCCCGCCGCAGCCCCGGCTGCGGCGGGCCGACGGCGTCCGGGGACCAAGGTCCCCCCAGGAGGGGCCGTCCGGCACGTCGGGGGGACGGCGTGCCCTCCCGATGATCCTGGTGAACGGCGAGAACGCCGCTCACCCGATCACCAGACATGGAGCCCCGCCATGAGCGCCACGCTCGCCGCCCCCGTCAGCAGCACCCCGGCCACCACCCCCGCCACCGCCTCCGGCTCCCGGATCGTGCGCCTGCTCGCCGTCCTCGTCATGGTCGGCGGCGTCGTCCTCGCCGTCGGTGGCGCCGCGACCTGGGGCATGGTGCAGACGTCCCTGGGCGACGAGAAGATCACGGTCGCCGAGGACGCGCAGTGGTTCGCCGGCGAGCCGGTCGACGGCCCGCTGACCGCCTACTCCCAGGCCGACATCATCGAGAAGCACGCCCTCGAGGGCGCCGAGGGCATGACCTACGCCGAGCTCGACCGCGAGGACCCCCGCCGCGCGATGGTCATGAACGGCTCGTTCCTGCGGGCCTCGCTGTTCACCTCGGTCGTCTCCTTCGGCGTCGCCGCGATGGCGATGGGCCTCGGT
>NZ_BAAGTX010000026.1:0-54489 GCF_054781695.1 Thalassiella azotivora | reverse complement strand
GTGGGCGGCGGCGCGCTCCAGCGACTCGGCCCGTCCGGTCAGCGCGCGCAGCCGCTCCTCGCCCGTGCGCAGGGCCAGCCGCGCCTCCATCTCGGTGGAGCGGGCGGCTGCGGCGGCCGCGGCCAGGCGGTCGCGCTCGGCGGTGTCGGGCTCGTCGTCCTGCGGGCCCTCCTCGGCGGCGTGCAACCTCTCCTCGAGCTCGGCGAGCGCACCGGTGTCGGCGGCGAGCGCCTCCGTGGCCTTGGCGAGCTGGGACCCCAGCCGCTCGGCCTCCGCCCGCGCGGAGCGGGCCGCCGAGCCCAGCTGGCCGAGCTGCTCGGCGACGGCGGCGAGGCGGGCGTCCGACTCGTGCAGCCGCTCGACGGCGGCGTCGACGCGCTGCTGCGCCTCCTCGCGGGCGGCCCGGGCGCGCTGCAGGGCGAACCGTGCCTCCTCCGCGCGGTGGGCTGCCTGCTCGGCACCGGCGACGGCCTCCTCGTACGCGGCCTGCACGTGCAGCAGCGACGGCTGGGACGACGACCCGCCGCGGACGAGGGCGGCGCCCAGGACGTCCCCGTCGGTGGTCACGGCGACGAGGTCGGGACGAGCGGAGACGACGGCCCGGGCCTCGGCCAGTCCGGGGACGACGACGGTGGTGGCGAGCAGCGCCCGCACCGCGGGCCCGACCGGCCCGGAGTCCGTGACGAGGTCCGCCGCGGCGACGGCCTGGTCGCCGGCCGCGGTGGGGAGCGTGGTGACGTCCACGGCGGACGGCGCCGCGCCGCCCGCGGACCCGGCGACGACGATGCCGGCGCGGCCCGCGTCGTCCTCCTTGAGCAGCCGGACGGCGTCCACGGCGACGTCGACGGACTCGACGGCCACGGCGTCGGCGGCGGTCCCGAGGGCAGCCGCGACGGCGTCCTCGTAGCCGGGGCGGACCGTCAGCAGCGCCGCCACCGACCCCAGCACCCCCGACAGCCGCTCGCCGGCGGCCAGCAGCGCGCCCGCGGCGTCCTTGCGGGTGAGCCCCAGCTCCAGCGCCTCGGTGCGGGCGGTGGCGCCGGCCCGGTCGCGCTCGGCGGCGCGCTCGGCCTCCTGCCAGCGCTCGACGTCGGCGGTCGCGGCGTCGAGCGCCTCGGTGGCCGCCTCGTACTCGGCGTCCAGCCCCTCCTCGCCCTCCTCGACCCCCGCGACCTGCGACTCGAGCGCGGCGAACTCCTCCTGGGCGGCGGCGCCGCGGCGCTCCGCCTCGGCGACGGCCTCGTGCAGCCGGCCGATCTCCGCCTCGGTGGCCTCGACGCGGCTGCGGCGGGCCCCGACCTGGCCGGCGAGCCGCGCCAGCCCCTCCCGGCGGTCGGCGGCCGCGCGCAGCAGGGTCGCGACGCGCCGCTCCTCCTCCGCGAGCGCCGACTCGGTCCCGCCGCGGGCGCCCACGGCGTCCTCGAGGGCCTGACGGGCCTGGTCGACCTCGCCGGCCAGGGCCCGCTCCTCGTCGCGCACGCGTGCGGCCTGCGCGGCCAGGGCGTCGGGGTCGCGTCCGCCGTCGGGCTCGTCGGCCGGGGCACCGAGCAGGCGGGTGCGCTCGGCGGCCAGCGACGCGGTACCGCGCAGCCGCTCGCGCAGCTGCGACAGCCGGTACCAGGTGTCCGCGGCCTCGGACAGCCGCGGGGCCGCCTCCGCGGCGGCGCGCTCCAGGCCGGCGATCTCCGCGCGGGCGGCGGCGAGCCGCTCCTCGACCTCCGTGCGCCGGGTGCGCAGCGCCGTCTCGTCGGCCACCTCCTGCTCGAGGGTCGCGCTGAGCTGGACCAGCTCGTCGGCGAGGAGGCGCGCGCGGGCGTCGCGGACGTCGGTCTGGACGACCTGGGCGCGGCGGGCCACCTCCGCCTGCCGACCGAGGGGGCCGAGCTGGCGGCGGATCTCGCTGGTCAGGTCGGTCAGGCGGGTGAGGTTCGCCTGCATGGCGTCGATCTTCCGCAGCGCCTTCTCCTTGCGCTTGCGGTGCTTGAGGACGCCGGCGGCCTCCTCGATGAAGCCGCGGCGGTCCTCGGGGGTCGCGCGCAGCACGGTGTCGAGCTGGTTCTGGCCGACGATGACGTGCATCTCGCGGCCGATGCCGGAGTCCGACAGCAGCTCCTGGACGTCGAGCAGCCGCGCGGCCGACCCGTTGATCGAGTACTCCGACCCCCCGCTGCGGAACATCGTCCGGGTGATCGTCACCTCGGTGTAGTCGATCGGCAGGGCGCCGTCTGTGTTGTCGATCGTCAGGGAGACCTCGGCGCGGCCCAGCGGCGGGCGGCCGGAGGTGCCGGCGAAGATGACGTCCTCCATCTTGCCGCCGCGCAGGCTCTTGGCGCCCTGCTCGCCCATCACCCACGCCAGGGCGTCGACGACGTTGGACTTGCCGGAGCCGTTGGGGCCGACGACGCAGGTGATCCCCGGCTCGAGCCGCAGGGTGGTCGCCGAGGCGAAGGACTTGAAGCCCTTCAGCGTGAGGGTCTTGAGGTGCACCTGCGCTCGCTCCTGGTGGCCGGTCGAGGACGGGCCAGCCTAACGCCGCGTGGTCGCCCGGCTGCGCAGGCGAGCCGGTCGGCGCCGGGGCGCCACGACGCGACGGAGGTCACGGGCCACCCGGGCCCTTGGTCCCGGGTGCGGCGGCCGGACCGTTCCTAGCCTTCGTCCTGGCCCCGTGGCGGGGCCGTCGTCGTGCGGGGGTGCCGCACGCGTGGGACGCGGAGGTCGCCGGATGGACGCGCTGGAGCTGGCTCGCCTGCAGTTCGGGGTGACGACCGTCTACCACTTCATGTTCGTCCCGCTGACGATCGGCCTGGCGCCGCTCGTGGCGATCATGCAGACCCTGTGGCTGCGCACCGGTGACCTGCGCTGGTTCCGGCTGACGAGGTTCTTCGGCAAGCTGCTGCTCATCAACTTCGCCATCGGCGTGGTCACCGGCATCGTCCAGGAGTTCCAGTTCGGGATGAACTGGAGCGAGTACTCGCGGTTCGTCGGCGACGTGTTCGGCGCCCCCCTGGCGATCGAGGGCCTGGCGGCGTTCTTCGTCGAGTCGACCTTCCTCGGGCTGTGGATCTTCGGCTGGGACCGGCTGCCGCGCGCGGTGCACCTGGCGTGCATCTGGGCGGTCGCGGTCGCGACGTGGGCCAGCGCCTACTTCATCCTCGCGGCGAACTCGTTCATGCAGCACCCGGTCGGGGTGCGGTTCAACCCGGAGACCGGGCGCGCCGAGCTGGAGAGCATCTGGGCGCTGCTGACGAACAGCACCACCCTGGCGGCCTTCCCCCACACGGTGATGGGCTCGCTGCTGGTCGGCGGCACGTTCGTGGCCGGCGTGGCCACGTGGTGGATGGTCCGCAGCGCGCGACGCGGCGACGAGGAGACCGCCCGCACGTTCCGGTCCGCCACCCTGCTCGGGCTGGTGGCCGTCCTGGTCGCCGGTGCCGGGGTCGCGGTGTCCGGCGACGTCCAGGCCAAGCTGATGTTCGCGCAGCAGCCGATGAAGATGGCGGCGGCCGAGGCGCTGTGCGACACCGAGACCGGGGCCGGCTTCTCGGTCTTCGCGGTCGGCGACGTCGAGAACCGCTGCGACGTGCGCCAGGTGACGATCCCGGGCCTGACGTCGTGGATGGCCACCGGCGACTCCGGCGCCACCCTGGAGGGCGTCCGGGACCTGCAGGAGCGCTACACCGAGCAGTTCGGCGAGGGCGACTACGTGCCGGTCCTGCCGGTGACGTACTGGTCGTTCCGGCTGATGATCGGGTTCGGCGTGCTGTCCGCGCTGCTCGCCGTGGCCGGGCTGTGGCTGACCCGCGGCGGCCGGCTGCCGCAGCACCGCTGGCTGGCCCGGCTCGGGCTGTGGGCGATCCCCGCCCCGTTCCTGGCCAACGCGTTCGGCTGGGTCTTCACGGAGATGGGCCGGCAGCCGTGGGTGGTCGCACCGAACCCCACCGGCGTGGACGGCGTGTGGCTGCTCACCGCAGACGGCGTCTCGGGGCACCCGGCGTGGTTGGTCGCGGTCTCGCTCGTCGCCTTCACGCTCGTGTACGGCGCCCTGGCCGTCGTCTGGTTCGGGCTGATGCGGCGCTACGCCGCCCAGGGCCTGCCGGACGTCGAACCCGAGGAGCCCCTCGGCGACGACGAGGACGCACCGCTCGCCTTCGCGTACTGACCCGCCCGCCCCGGACCGCTGGTCCGCCCGCAAGCGCAGGAGACCCGTCGTGGACCTTCCCGTCATCTGGTTCGTGCTCATCGCCGTGCTGTGGACCGGCTACCTCGTGCTGGAGGGCTTCGACTTCGGCGTCGGGATGCTGCTGCCGGTGCTGGACCGGGACCGGTCCGGACGCCGCGACGACCGCCGCCGCCGTGTGCTGATCAACACCATCGGCCCGGTCTGGGACGGCAACGAGGTGTGGCTGCTCGTCGCGGGCGGCGCCACCTTCGCCGCCTTCCCGGAGTGGTACGCCACGCTGTTCAGCGGCTTCTACCTGCCGCTGCTGCTGATCCTGCTGGCGCTGATCGTGCGCGGGGTCGCGTTCGAGTGGCGGGGGAAGGTCGACGACCCGCGGTGGCGGGCCCGCGCGGACGTCGCGATCGTGGTCGGCTCGTACGTGCCCGCGCTGCTGTGGGGCGTGGCCTTCGCGAACATCGTGGCCGGCGTCCCGATCGATGCGGACAAGCAGTTCACCGGTTCGCTGCTGACGCTGCTGACCCCGTACGCGCTGCTCGGCGGCCTCACCACGCTCGGCCTGTTCGCGCTGCACGGTGCCGTCTTCATCGCCCTGAAGACCGGCGGCGAGGTCCGTGAGGACGCCGGCCGGCTCGCCGAGCGGCTCGCGGTGCCGGTGCTGCTGGTCGCCGGCGCGTTCGCGGTCTGGACCCAGCTCGCGCACGGCAAGCCCTGGACCTGGGCGGCGGTCGCGGTCGCCGCCGGCAGCCTGGTCGCCGTCGTCGGCCTGACCCGCGCCCGGCTGGAGGGCGCGGCGTTTGCGGCGACCTGCCTCACGATCGTCGCGGCGGTGGTGCTGCTGTTCGGCAGCCTCTTCCCCGACGTCATGCCGTCGACCACCGACGCGGCCTACTCGCTGACGATCGACAACGCGTCGTCGACGCCGTACACGCTGACGGTGATGACGTGGGTCGCCGTCGGGCTCACCCCGTTCGTGCTGCTGTACCAGGGCTGGACGTACTGGGTGTTCCGCAAGCGCCTGACCGTCGAGGCGATCGGCCCGTCCACCGGCCTGCCCGCCCGGTCGCGCCGGGCGGGCGGCTCGTCCGCCGACGTGCCCCGCCCGCGGGCGGGGTCCCGGGTCACGGCGACCGGCACGAGCACCGGCGCGGGCACGGGCACGGGCACGGGCACGGACAGCGACGCGGCCGCAGACGCGGACGCCGCCGGACCGTGAGGCCCCTCGACCCCCGGCTGCTGCGCGTCGCCTCGGCGGCGCGCCGCTGGGTCGTGCTCGCCGCGGCGTGCCAGGTCGCCGTGGCGGTCCTCGTCGTCGTCCAGGCCCTGCTGCTGGCCGACGCCCTCGCCGGTGTCGTCGCGGACGGCGAGCCCGCGTCGTCCGTGCGTGGCCCCGCCCTCGGCCTGCTCGTGGTGCTGCTGGCCCGCGCCGTCGTGGCGTGGGTGCAGGACCGGTACGCCCACCGCGCCGCGACCCGCGTCGTCGCCGAGCTGCGGTCCGCCGTGCTCACGCACGTGGCCCGTCGGGGGCCGGCCGCCCTGGACGGCGACCGGGCCGCCGCGGTGACGACGCTGCTGACCCGCGGGCTGGACGCGCTGGACGGGTACCTGGTCCGCTACCTGCCGCAGCTCCTCGCGACCGCGGTGGTGACGCCGGCGCTGCTCGCCGTGGTCCTCTCCCAGGACCCGCTGTCGGCGCTGCTGATGGCGGTCACCCTCCCGCTCGTGCCGCTGCTGATGGCCCTCGTCGGGTGGAGCACGCAGCGGCTGGCGGTCACCCGGCTGGCCCGGATGCAGCAGCTCGGCAGCCAGCTGCTCGACCTCGTCGCGGGGCTGCCGACGCTGCGTGCCCTGGGACGCGCCGGCCGCCAGGCGGAGCGGGTACGGGCCGTGGGTGACGCCTACCGCCGGTCGACGAACGTCGTGCTGCGGCAGGCGTTCCTGTCCGGGCTGGTGCTTGAGGTGTTCACGACCCTGGCGGTGGCGCTCGTGGCGGTGGGCGTCGGGCTGCGCCTGATCGGCGGCGAGCTGGACCTGCGGACCGCACTGACGGTGCTCGTGCTCGCCCCCGAGGTCTACCTGCCGCTGCGGATGGTGGGGCAGCACTTCCACGCGAGCACCGACGGCATCGCCGCCGCGGCCGCGGCGCTCGACGTGCTCGAGCAGCCGGCGTCCCGCCCGCACGGCGCGGCCCGGCCCGCCGGCAGCGTCACCGCCGTCCGGTGGGACGGTGTCGACGTCGTGCACCCGGACCGGGCCGTCGTCGCACCTGCCGGCCTCGCCGCGACCGCGCGCACCGGGCGGGTGACCGCGCTCGTCGGCCCCAACGGCGGCGGGAAGTCCACCGCGGTGGCAGCGCTGCTGGGGCTGCGGCCCTGCGACGCCGGGCGCGTGCTGCTCGGGGACGCCGGCGGTTCCTGGACGGACCTCGCGACGGTGGACCGCGCCTGGTGGCGCCGCCAGGTCGCCTGGGTCCCGCAGCGGCCGGTGCTCGTCCCGGGCACCGTCGCCGACAACGTCCGGCTGGTCGCCCCGGACGCCTCGGACGCCCTGCTCGACGAGGTGGCCGTCCGCGTCGGGCTGGGGGAGGTCCTCGCCGACCTGCCCGCGGGCTGGGCGACGCCGCTCGGGACCGGCGGGACGGGCCTGTCCGCGGGCCAGCGGCAGCGGCTCGCCCTGGCCCGCGCCCTCGTGCGGGTCGCCGACGGTGCGAGGGTCGTGGTGCTGGACGAGCCCACCGCGCACCTGGACGCCGACACCGAGCGGGTCGTCACCGGCACCGTGAGGGCCCTGGCCGAGGAGGGCCTTCTGGTGCTCGTCGTCGCCCACCGGCCGGCGCTGCTCGCCGTCGCGGACGACGTCGTCGAGGTGCACCCGGCGCCGCTCCCCCGTGTCGGGCCGGTGCAGGACGCGGTGCCGGACGCGGTGCCGGACGCGGTGCCGGACCAGGGGCTGCGGCCGGCCGCGGGAGCGGCGCGGTGAGCGCGCCGGCGAGCCGTCGGGGCTCCCGCGGACTCCGGGCCCGGTGGGCGCGGCACCCGCTGGTGCGGGCGCTGCCGCTGCTGGACCTGCGCGCACGGCCGGTGGTCCTCGCCGTCGGCGCCGGGTCGCTGGCGCTGGGCAGCGCAGTCGCGCTGGTCGCGACGTCCGCGTGGCTGATCGCCACGGCGTCGCGCCAGCCGGCGATCGTGGAGGTGACCCTCGCCGTCGTCGCCGTCCGCGCCCTGGGCATCAGCCGCGGCGTGTTCCGCTACCTCGAGCGGCTGATGTCGCACGACGTCGCGCTGCGGGGACTGGTGCGGCTGAGGGAGCAGGTGTACCGGTCGCTGGCCGCAGCGGACCCGCGGGCGGTGGCGCGGTTGCGTCGCGGCGACCTGCTGGCCCGGCTCGGCACGGACGTCGACGCCCTCGGCGACGCGGTGGTCCGGGGTCTGGCGCCGTTCGCGGTGGCGGCCGTCGTCGGCACCGCCTCGGTCGCGGGCGTGGCAGCGATCCTGCCGGTGGCGGCGCTGCCGATGGCCGCAGGACTGCTGGTGGCGGGAGCCGTCGCCCCCTCGCTGGCGGCGAGGGCCGCACGCCGGGCCGTCGTCGGCGCGGCCGACGCCCGCGCCGCCGTGGCGGTGCGCACGCAGGCGCTGCTCGACGGGCTCGCCGAGCTGGAGGTCGCGGGGGCGGTCGACCGGCACCGGGCCGGGTTGGACCGGGCCGAGGACGACCTCACCCGTCACCTCGACACCGCCTCGCGACCGCACGCGGTCGCGGCGGCGGTGCAGGCGCTGGCCGTCGGCGCGACGGTCGTGGCGGCGCTGCTGCTCGGCGCCGGCCCGGTAACCGCCGGCGCGCTCGACGGAGTCTGGCTCACGGTCGTCGTTCTCGTCCCGCTCGCCGCGTTCGAGGCGACCGCGGCCCTGCCAGCCGCCGCCGTCGAGCTGGTCCGCGGGTCCCTGGCCGCCGAGCGTGTGCTCGAGCTCGCCGACCTTCCTCCCGCGAGCCCGTCGGAGCACGACACCACCGGCGCCACGGCTCAGGACGGTCCCGCGGCGGATCCCTGGGGCGTGGTGCGGGGCCACCGCCTCGCGGCGACGGGGCTCTCCTGCGGGTGGGCCCCCGACCGGCCGCTCGTCCGAGGTGCGGACCTGTCGCTCGCACCGGGCGAGTGCGTCGTCGTCACCGGTCCGAGCGGCTCGGGCAAGTCCACGCTGCTGACGACGCTGGCCGGTCTCCTGCCACCGACGGAGGGCACCGTGCGTCTCGACGGCCGGGACCTCGCCGACCTGCCCGCCGAGACCGTCCGCCGGCGGGTGCACCTGACCACCGAGGACGAGCACGTGTTCGCCACGTCGCTGCGGGAGAACCTGCGGGTGGCCGCCGGGCCGGTCGAGGACGAGGTGCTGCTACGGGCCCTGGACGCGGTGGGACTCGGCCCGTGGGTGACGGGGCTCCCCCGGGGCCTGGGCACCGCGGTCGGTTCCGGTGGTCACGACCTGTCCGGTGGCCAGCGGCGCCGGCTGCTGTTGGCCCGCGCGCTGCTGACGGCGGCACCCGTGCTGCTCGTGGACGAGGGCGCCGAGCACCTCGACGCGGCGTCCGGCGCGCGGCTCGTCGCCGACCTGGCCGGGCTCGCCCGCCGGACCGGCCGCATCGTCGTCCTGGTCACCCACGGCAGCGACGGCCTCGACGCCGCCCACACCGTCCTGGAGGTGGTCGACGGGCGGCTCCGCTCCGCGAGTGCCCGGCCCGCGTCCCCCGCGGCGGAACCAGCGCTGTGCCCCGGAGCACCGGCACCGCGGCCCGGCCACCCCGCAGCCCCCGCCCTACCCTGACCGGGTGGACGACGGCCGCGCGCGGGAGGTGCTGCGCGTCGTCGCGGAGGTGACCGCCGCACTGCTCGACGACGACGGACGGGGCGCGGGCGGGACGGCGGCGGGCGGGGGTAGCGACGCAGGGGTCGACGCCGTCGGCGCGGACGGTGACGCCGGCGAGCGCGCGCTGGGCCTGCTGGCCGAACGCGCCCGGGAGGTCCTCTCCGCCGACGGGGCTGCGCTCGTGCTCCCGGCACCCGACGGGCAGTGGCTCGTGGAGGTGACGGCCGGCGCGACGGCCGGACTGGTCGGGACGCGGATGCCCCGCGGCGGCCGGTCGCGGACGGCGGCGGAGCGGCACCGCGGTCTGCTGGTCTGCGACCTGTCCACGGAGCCGCGGCTGCGGGTCCCCGAGCTGCGCCGGTTCGGCCCGGGGATGTGGGTCCCCCTGGACGCCGCCGGGCAGGTCCTCGGGACGCTGCTCGCCGTGCGCCAGGTCGGAGCCGACCCCTTCACGGGGGACGACCTGGCGCTGGCGGCTGCCGTGGCCGGCCAGGCGTCGCTCGCGCTGACGCTCGCCGAGTCCCGGCGGCGCTCGGCGGACGCCGCGCTGCTGGAGCAGCGGGCCGCGATCGCCCGTGACCTGCACGACTTCGTGGTGCAGGAGCTGTTCGCCACCGGGCTGCGCCTGGAGCAGCTCGCGCAGGCCGCCCAGCGCGGGACCCGCCTCACCCCGGCGGCTCTCCGCGCGGTGCAGCACGGGGTCGACGAGGCGGTCGCCGCGGTCCGGACGACGATCAGCAGCCTGCGCGCCCCGGCCGCGGTGTCGCTGCCGGGTCGGCTGCACCGGGAGGTCGCCCGGGCCCGCGGGGTGCTCGGGTTCGGGCCCGACCTGCTGGTGTCGCCCGCGGTGGGCGGGCTGGTGCTGGACGAGGACCTGGTGCTCGACGTCGCCGCCGTCGTCCGGGAGGCGCTGTCGAACGTCGCCCGCCACGCGGCTGCGCGGCACGTGGCGGTCGAGGTCGACGTCGAGGTCGACGACGTCGACGCGAGCACGCCGTACGCGGGGGGCGAGGCGGCGGGGGGCGAGGCGGGCGGGGTCGAGGCGGGCGGGGTCGAGGCGGGCGGGGTCGAGGCGGGCGGGGACGCCGGGGCGGCGAGCACGCGGGTGGCCGGCCACGAGGCGCTCCGCGTGGAGGTCGTCGACGACGGGGTCGGCGTCCCCGCGGAGCCGGCGCACCGGTCGGGTCTGCTCACGATGGCCGAGCGGGCACGGCGGCACGGCGGCTCGCTGGTCGTCGGGCCGGTGGTCCCCTCGCTCGCGTCCGACCGGGCCGGCCCCCGCTGCGCGGGACGTCCCGGCGGGGTGACCGACCGCCCGGGAACGAGGGTGGTCCTGACCGTGCCGCTCCGCTGAGGGGCGCCGGGGCGCGGGTCAGCCGTCGGTCGGGGCGCGCCAGCTCGTGGCCTGCCGGGACGCCACCCAGGCCACGGCCTGGGTGCGCCGGCGGAAGCCGCCCTTGCCGAGCACGGAGGTGACGTGGTTCTTCACCGTCTTCTCGGCGAGGCCGAGACGCTCGCCGATCTCGCGGTTGCTCAGTCCCTCACCGAGCAGGTCCAGCACCCGCAGCTCGGTGGGCGTGAGCCGGTCGACGAGGTCGTCGCCGTGCCGCTGCCGACGCAGGGCGCGCTCGGTGAGCAGGCGGCGCCCCCCGGCGACCTGCGCGAGCACCTCGACGATCTCGTGCGCCCGCACGGACTTGAGCACGAAGGCGCTGGCACCGGCGGCGAGGGCCTCCTGCCGGGCCGCGTCGTCGTCGAAGCTGGTGAGGACGACGCAGCGCAGGTCGGGCTGGTCGTGGAGCAGCCGTCGCACGAGGCCGATGCCGTCGCCGTCCGGGAGCCTCAGGTCGACGAGGGCGAGGTCGGGCCGGACGGCGGCGGCGCGCACGACCGCCTCGGCCGAGTCGGCGGCCTCGGCGACGACGGACAGCCTGGGGTCGGCGTCCACCAGGTCGGCCACCCCGCGGCGGACGACCTCGTGGTCGTCGACGACCAGGACGGTGGCGGGCACGCTCGCGAGGCTACGGGGCGCGCCCGCCGGTCGCCGTCAGGACCCGTGCCGGCAGGCCGTGCGGCCGCTGCGCTCAGGCGTCGACCAGCTCCCCGCGGGAGGGGGCGACGACCACGGGCGCCGCCTGCTCGGTGTGCTTGCGCCCGGTGCGCCACGCGCCGAGCTGCCCGCAGGGGCACTCGAAGACCACGACGATGCCGAGCTCGTCGTTGACCAGTCCCCGCACGCTGGAGACGGACAGCATCCGGCGGGTGGTGCAGTGCTCGCAGTAGACGTCGAACACGGTCGTCCTCCTTCGTTCGCAGGGCCCGGTCGGGCGGTGCCCCCAGTCTACGAGACGTCCCATGTATCGAGGTATCCTGTCCTTCCTCTCGATCCCATAGGTTGGGCCTCATGCTCTCCCTCCACCAGCTCCGGTGCTTCCTGGCGGCCGGCGAACACGGCTCGTTCACCGCGGCGGCCGCCGACCTCGGGGTCGCGCAGCCGTCGCTGTCCGAGCAGATCCGGCTGCTCGAGCGGACCCTCGGCGCGACCCTGTTCGCCCGCGCGGGACGAGGTGTCGTCCCGACCGAGGCGGCGCTCGCCCTGCGACCGCACGCCGAGCGGGCGCTCGCGGAGGCGGACGCCGCGCGGCGCGCGGTCGCGGCCGTCACCGCCCTGGAGACGGGCACCGTGCGCTTCGGCATGTTCGGCACGGCGCGCCTGTACCTGGGCGCCGAGCTCGTCGCGGACGTGCTCGAGCGCCACCCCGGGGTCCGGGTGGAGCTCGTGGGCCAGAACTCCGCGGAGGTCCGCGAGGAGCTGCGCCGCGGCCGGCTGGAGGCGGCGATGATCGCGCTGCCGGTGCCGGAGCCGGGCCTCGCCGTCCGCCCGGTGGCACGCGAGCCGGTCGTCTACGTCAGCGCCGACCGGGAGCGGGTCCAGGCACCGGTGCCGCTGCGCCGGCTCACCGAGAACCCGCTGGTGCTGACCGAGACGACGTGGCGCACGCAGGACTCCCTGCGCGTCTCCCTGTCCGCCGCCCTGCAGGAGGCGGGCCTGACCGTGACCCCGAAGGTCGAGGTGGAGGACGCCGAGACGGCCGTCGAGCTGGTCGGCCGGGGGCTGGTCGACACCGTGCTGCCGCTCGGGACGGTCCGCGCGCTCGCTCCCCGTCTCGCACCCGAGGCCGGGTGGGCGCCGTTGCGTCCGCGGCTCGAGGAGACGATCGCCGTCGTCCACCGCGAGGGTGCGGTGCTCTCACCTCCCGCGCGGCTCATCACCGAGCTGGCGGTCGCGCGGATCCGCAGCGTCGTCGACCCGCTGGGCGAGGGCCGCTGAGGTCGCCGCGGCCGGCGGCGCGCTCGGCAGACACCGGTCCCGGCGGTCAGCGCTCCTCGAAGCCGTCCGGCAGGGCCACCGGCTCGAGCAGGTGGTGGCTGACACCCGCGACCCGCCCCGGGCGGCGCGGGCCACCCTCGTCGCCCGAGGCGGCACCCGCTCCGCCCTGCAGCAGGTCGAGCAGGGCGCGCACGTCCTGCGGCCGCCCCTGGGCCACCACCTCGACCCGTCCGTCGGGCAGGTTCCGCGCCCACCCGCGCAGCCCGAGCGCCAGGGCCCGGCTGCGGACCCACCAGCGGAAGCCCACGCCCTGCACCTGCCCGCGCACGAACGCGCACAGGCGCTCGCTGCCGTCGTCGCGCTCCTGCCCGTCCGGCTCCTCGACGTCCGTCACGTGCTCATCGGGCGCGTCCACGCCACCACCGTGACGCACCCACGCGGCAGCGGTCCACCCGGCCCCCTCGGGAGCGCTCACCACCGGGCGTTGCGCGGTCGCGGCTGGCACCGCGGGCAGGTGAACGAGGACCTGTTCATGAACGGGTCGCGCCGCACGAGGGCACCGCACCGCGGGCACGGGCGGCCGACCTGGCCGTACACCGCGAGCGAGCGGTCGAAGTAGCCGCTGCTGCCGTTCACGTCGACGTACAGGTCGTCGAAGCTCGTGCCGCCCGCCGCGAGCGCGTCGGTCATCACGTCCTGCACGTGCGCGAGCAGGGCCCGGACCGTGGGCCGGGTGAGCGTGTCGGTGGGTCGGGCCCAGTGCAGCCGCGTGCGCCACAGCGCCTCGTCGGCGTAGATGTTGCCGACGCCCGACAGCAGCGTCTGGTCGAGCAGGGCGCGCTTGACGCCGGTCCGGCGACGGCGGGTGCGCTCCACGAGCAGGTCGACGTCCAGGTGCGGGTCGAGCGGGTCGCGGGCGATGTGCGCCACCTCGTGCGGCAGGCGGGGCCTGGAGGGGACGCCGTCCCCACCCGTCCCGCCGGGCAGGCCGTCGGCGGTGGGCTCGAGCGGGACGACGGCCAGCCCACCGAACATGCGCTGGTCGACGAACCGCAGGTCGGGCCCGCCGTCGTCGAACGTCAGCCCCACCCGCAGGTGCCGCTGGCCGTCGGCACCCGGCGGGCCGACGAGGAGCTGGCCGCTCATCCCCAGGTGCGCGAGGAGGGCCTCGCCGGTGTCGAGCTCGAGCCAGAGGTACTTGCCGCGCCGGACGACGTCCTCGACGCGGGCGCCACCGAGGCGGGCGGCGAAGTCGGCGGGACCGGCCAGGTGGCGGCGGACCGGCCGGGGGTGGTGCACGACGACGCCGTCCAGCCGCCGCCCGGCGACCCAGCGCTGCAGGCCTCGGCGGACGACCTCGACCTCGGGGAGCTCGGGCACCGACCGGTCAGGCCCCGGACGACCCGTCGAGCGGGTCGGCGTCGAGCGGGTCGGTGCCGGGCGGGTCGGCCTCGAGCGCGACGCCGTCCACCGGGACGCCGTCGGGAGCCGGGCCCACCTCGGCGGCGTGCAGGGACCGCAGGGTCTTCCAGGCCAGGGCGGCCGCCTGCTGCTCGGCCTCCTTCTTGCTGCGCCCGGTGCCCCGACCGCGGACGTCGGCGGCCACGACCGCGCTGGCGTGGAAGACCTTCGCGTGGTCGGGACCCTCCTCCTCCACGACGTACTCGGGGACGCCGAGGCCGACCTGCGCGGTCAGCTCCTGCAGGCTGGTCTTCCAGTCCAGGCCGGCGCCGAGGGCGGCGGAGGACTCCAGCAGGGGGTCGACGAGCTGGTGGACGAGGTCACGGGCCGCGTCCAGCCCCCGGGAGAGGTAGGCGGCGCCGATGACCGCCTCCAGCGTGTCGGCGAGGATCGAGGACTTGTCCCGCCCCCCGGTGGTCTCCTCACCGCGTCCGAGCAGGACGTGCGCCCCGAGGTCGAGGCCGCGGGCGACCTGCGCGAGCGCCTTCATGTTGACCACGGCGGCCCGCAGCTTGGCGAGCCGCCCCTCGGGCAGGTCCGGGTGGCGCCGGTAGAGCGCGTCCGTGACGACGAGCCCCAGCACCGCGTCGCCGAGGAACTCGAGCCGCTCGTTCGTCGGCAGCCCCCCGTTCTCGTACGCGTACGAGCGGTGGGTCAGGGCGCGCCGGAGCAGCGCCTCGTCCACGTCGACGACGAGGCGCTGCAGCAACGGCTCGAGGCCGGACCCGGTGCCGTCCGGGGCTGCGGCGGGCGCGGGTCGCGTCACGGGTCGTCCGTCACCCGCGAGCGGACTCAGAGGTCCTTGACCTTGCGGCCCTTGTACTCCAGGTACAGGGGGGTGCCCTGCGAGTCGGTCACCACGCGGGCGTGGTGGGGCCGCGCGTGGACGACCTGGCCGCCCTCGACCGCGCTGGTCAGGGTGGTGGGGGTGGTCTTCCACTGCGAGCGGCGGTGGCGGGTGTTGCTACGGGACATCTTCCGCTTCGGGACGGCCACGGGTCAGCTCTCCTCCTGGTCGCGCTCCTGCGCGGCCAACGTCTGCAGCGCCGCCCACCTCGGGTCGACGCTCTCGTGCTGGTGCCCCGGGTCGTCCGCCAGCCTGGCCCCGCACTCGGGGCACAGGCCGGGGCACTCCTCGGAGCACACCGGCTTGAACGGCAGCGCGAGCACCACCGCGTCACGCAGCACGGGCTCGAGGTCGAGCAGGTCGCCCTCCAGCTCGTGCACGTCCTCGTCGTCCTCGGACACCTGCGCCTGGGACCGCGAGCCCGGGTAGGCGAACAGCTCCTGGAACGTCACGTCGACCGGTTGCTCGACGTCCTCCAGGCACCGCACGCACTCCCCGACGGCCCGGGCCCGTGCCGTTCCCGACACGAGCACACCCTCCATCACCGCCTCGAGCCGGAGGTCCAGCTCGAGATCGGATCCGGACGGGACGCCGATCACCTCGGTGCCGAGGTCCTCCGGCGCGGCGACGGTGCGCTGCAGCGTCCGCATCGAGCCCGGACGGCGCCCGAGCTCGTGCGTGTCGAGCACGAGCGGCGAGCGCGGGTCGAGCGCGGTCACGGCTCCTCCACTGCTGCGTTCCTCCGGCGCGCCGGGCGTGCCCGGTGAGGGCACGCACGACCTCGGCCCCGACGCGACGCGACGAGGCCGACAGGACAGGGTAGCCCAGCGCCTCTCGGCGGCCCAAACGGCGCGGCCCGCCCCGGCCGCTCAGGCGGGCGGCTCCGCGCGGGCCAGCAGGGCGCGGCGGACCGGTTCCGGCACCAGGCCGGTGACGTCCGCCCCGTGCCCGGCGACCTCCTTCACCAGCGAGGACGACACGTGGCCCAGCGCGGGGTCGCCGGGCACGAAGACCGTCTCCAGCCCCGTCAGGTGCTTGTTCATCAGCGCCATCGGCAGCTCGTAGGCGAAGTCCGTGCCCCCGCGCAGGCCCTTGACGACGGCCCCCGCACCGATCCGGCGGCAGTAGTCCACGAGCAGCCCGCCGTCCACCGTGTCGACGCGCACCCGGGGCAGGCCGCCGAGCGACTCCTCGATGAGGCGCCGACGGGCGGGCGGGTCGAACGCACCCCGCTTGGCGGGGTTGACCATCACCGCGACGACGACCTCGTCGAACAGGGCGGCCGCGCGCCGGATGACGTCGAGGTGCCCCTCGGTGACCGGGTCGTAGGAGCCGGGGCACACGACCGTGCGCACGGGGACCGACGGTGCCGGGGGGTGGCTGACAGGGGTCGCGGGCGTGCTGTCCACGCGGGTCAACGTACCGGCGCGGGCTCCGGCGCCGCCGCGGCGCCCGGACGGCGGCCCGACGGCTGGGTCGGCCGAGGCCGGACGGCGGCCCTGACGGCAGGCGGACCTGGTGGCGGGGCGGTCAGGCGACCCCGGGGTCGGACAGCGGCTCGGCGAACCAGAGGACCGTCTCGCCGTAGCGCCGCTCGTCGAAGCGCACGAGCCCCGCCGGCCAGCCGGGCTCGGGGCCGCGGGCGCTGCGCTCCACCACCACGACGGCGCCCTCGGCGAGCCACTCGTGCTCGACGAGCGCGCCCAGCACCGTGGCGAGGGCGTCCTCGGCGAGCGGGTAGGGAGGGTCGGCCAGGACCAGGTCGTAGGGCTCCAGGGGGGTCGCCGCCAGGTGCCGCTCGACCGGCGACCCGACGACCTGCACGCCGTCCAGGCCCAGGGCGTCGACGTTGCGCCGCAGGGCCGTCAGCGCGGGTCTCGCCTGCTCCACGAGCAGCACGTGGGCGGCTCCGCGGCTGGCGGCCTCCAGGCCCAGCGCGCCCGACCCCGCGAACAGGTCGAGCACCCGGGCGCCGGCGACGACGCCCTCGTGCTCGAGCCGGGAGAACAGCGCCTCGCGCACGCGGTCGGACGTCGGGCGGGTGGCGTCCCCGCGCGGGACGACGAGGGTCCTGCCCCGGGCGGCCCCGGCCACGATGCGCGTCACGTGACGATCATCGCCGATGCCGGTGTCCGCAGGTGGCGGGTCACCGCCGGTCAGCCGCGCTCGAGGTACTCCTCGCGCTCGGGGTCCAGGAGCAGCTCCATCGCCGCGGCGAGCGCCGGGTGGCCGGCCAGGTCGGGGTCCCCGGCGACGACGGCGGAGGCCGCGGCCCGGGCGTCCGCGATGACGTCGGCGTCGCGCAGCACCCGCAGCAGCCGCAGCGAGGAGCGCGCGCCGCTCTGCCGCGCACCGAGGACGTCGCCCTCCCGGCGGGCCTCGAGGTCGACCTGCGACAGCTCGAACCCGTCGAGCGTGGCCGCGACGGCCGCCAGGCGCCGACCCGCCGGGCCGTCGGGCTCGGCGTGGGTGACGAGCAGGCACACCCCGGCGTGCTGCCCGCGCCCGACCCGGCCGCGCAGCTGGTGCAGCTGGGAGACCCCGAACCGGTCGGCGTCCAGCACGACCATCCCGGTGGCGTTCGGGACGTCGACCCCGACCTCGACGACGGTGGTGGCCACGAGGACGTCGACCTCGCCCGCGGCGAAGGCGCGCATGACCGCGTCCTTCTCGTCGGCGGGCAGCCGCCCGTGCAGCAGCCCGACGCGCACGCCGCGCAGGGCGTGCTCCTCCTGCAGCGCGGCCCACGTCCCGACCGCCGACGCCGGTGGCGGGCGGTCGCCGTCCGCCGGCCCGGCACCGGCACCGGCGTCCTCGGCCGCGTCGGCGTCCTCGTCGTCGTCACCGATCCGGGGGCAGACGACGAACGCCTGCCGACCGGCGTCCACCTCCTCGCGCAGCCGCTCCCACGTCCGCGTCACCCACCGCGGGTTGCCGGCCGGGACGACGTGGGTGGTGATCGGCTGGCGGCCCCGGGGCAGCTCGTCCAGCACCGACGTCTCGAGGTCACCGAACACCGTCATGGCCACGGTGCGGGGGATCGGGGTCGCGGTCATCACCAGCAGGTGCGGTGTCCGCGACGCCTTGGCGCGCAGGGCGTCCCGCTGCTCGACCCCGAACCGGTGCTGCTCGTCGACGACGACGAGGCCGAGGTCGGCGAACTCCACCCTCTCCTGCAGCAGCGCGTGCGTGCCGACCACGATGCCCGCCTGGCCGCTGGCGACGTCCAGCAGGGCGGCCCTGCGGGCGGCCGCGGGCTGGGACCCCGTCAGCAGCGCGACCCGGGTCGCCTCCGGCGCCCCGCCCAGCATGCCTCCGGCGGCGAGGTCGCCGAGCATCCCGGTGATCGAGCGGTGGTGCTGGACGGCGAGCACCTCCGTCGGCGCCAGCAGCGCGGCCTGCCCGCCGGCGTCCACGACGGTCAGCATCGCCCGCAGCGCGACGAGGGTCTTGCCCGAGCCGACCTCCCCCTGCAGCAGGCGGTGCATCGGGTGCTCGGCCGCCAGCTCGTCGGCGATCTGCTCGCCCACCGCGCGCTGCCCGGCGGTGAGCTCGAACGGCAGCCGCGCGTCGAACGCGGCCAGCAGTCCTCCCTCGCGCGCCGACCGCGCCGTCGCCGGCAGCGCCGCGGCGGCGGCCCGACGACGTGCCAGGGCCGCCTGCAGGACGAACGCCTCCTCGAAGGTGAACCGCCGGCGCGCGCGCCGCCACTCCTCCTCGTCCTGCGGCTCGTGCGCGAGCCGCAGGGCCTCGGCCGCCGGCGGCAGCCCGCGCTCGGCCAGGACCGGCCCGGGGACGGGGTCGGGGACCTCCTCCTCGCGCAGCGTCGCCATCACCGTGGCGACGCACTGGCGGACCTTCCAGGTGGGCACGGCGGCCGACGCCGGGTAGATCGGGACGATCGCCGTCGCCCGCTCCCGGGCCTCGTCCTCCCCCACCTCGTCCGGCAGCGGGTCGAACTCCGGGTTCACCAGCTGCAACCGCCCGCGGTACGCGTCGACCTTCCCGGCGAACAGCGCACGCTGGCCCCCGGGGAGCTGGCGGCGCCAGTAGTCGTCCAGCCCGCGGCGGCGGGCGAAGAACGCCAGCCTCAGCTCGTCCCGGCCGTCGGTGACGACGACGTCGCACAGCACACCCGGCCGGTTGCGCATCGGCCGGGAGTCGAACGAGACGACCTCCGCCAGCACGGTCGCGTACTCGCCGACCGTCAGCGAGCGCAGGTCGGTGAGCTCCGCGCCGGTGGCGTAGCGCCGCGGCAGGTGCCGCAGCAGGTCGCCGACGGTGTGCAGGTCGAGGTGCTTGGCCAGGGCCTTGGCGGTCCGGTCGCCGAGCTCCGCGCGCAACGGCCGGGCCAGGCGTCCACCGGCCTGCTCCACCGCGGCGCTCACTCCACGCCCACCAGCAGCGGGTACCGGGGCTGCCCGCCGTCGACGACGACCACCTCCACCGCCGGGTTGTCGCGGCGGACCGCGGCCCGCACGGCCGCCACCGCCGGGTCCGCGCCGCCTGCCCCGGTCACGAGGGTGACGATCTCACCGCCACCGGACAGCAGGCGCCGGGTGACCTCGACGGCGACCGACGGCAGGTCACCGCCGACGATGGCGAAGTCGCCGTCCACGACGCCGAGGACGTCGCCGACGCGGCAGGGGCCGGCCATGGTGATCGCGTCCCGGACGGCGACGGTGACGGCGCCGTGGCGCGTCGCCCCCGCGGCCGCCGACATCGCCGCGACGTCCTGCTCGTGGTCGGCCCCGGCGTCGTGCACGGCGGCCGCGGCCAGGCCCTGGACCTGGGCGCGGGTCGGGACGACGGTGACGCGCAGCCCCTCCTGGCGGGCGGTGGCCGCCGCGGCCCGCGCGACCGCCAGCGTGTCGGGGTCGTTCGGCAGGACCACCACCGACCGGCAGCCGGTGGCGCGCACCGCCTCCAGCACCTCCCCGGTCGACGCGCGCCGCCCGGCCGGTGCCTGCACGGGGACGACCCCCGCGGCGTGGAAGACGGCCGCCAGGCCCGGACCGGCCGCCCACGCCACGACACCCAGCCGCTCGTGCGCGTCGTCGACCCGCGACGGCCCGCCGGCGGGCTCGGCCGCCGGCCCGGGTCGGGCGGGTCCGCCGGCGGTCCGGGGGGCGGCTCGGCCGTCGTCGTCCACCGGCTCGGCGGGGCGGCCGGCGCGCGCCAGGGCCTGGCTCTCGAAGTGGGTGATCCGGATCGTCGACGGCCGGCCGGCCCGCACCCCGGCCTCGACGGCCGCACCCGGGTCGTCGCAGTGCACGTGGACGTGCCACAGGTCGCCGCCGCCGACGACGACGAGGCTGTCGCCGAGCGCCGCCAGCCGGCCGCGCAGCCGGGCCACCGCCGACTCGTCGGCGTGCAGCAGGTACATGACCTCGTAGCCCGGCCCCCCGTGACCGGGTCGGTGGGGCGCGTGCTGCGGCACCGCCCGGCCGCCGGCCGCCCCGCCGGCGGGCGCACCGGTCGCCGGGCACGCCGGCAGCGCCTCCTCCCCCGCCGTCGGCGCGGCGGTCTCCCGAGGGCCGGGGGCGGCGGGATGCGGCCCACCGCCGCCGTCGGCCCCGTCGCCCTCGGCGGTGCCGTCGTCACCGCCGTCGTCACCGCCGTCCTCACCGCCGGCGCCACCGATCTGCGGCACGGACGCGGGGACGTCCACGAGGTCCGACACCCGCGGCACGGGCTCGTCGTCGACCGAGGACAGCAGGGCCGAGAGCACCAGCAGGACCCCGGCGCCGCCGGCATCGACCACACCCGCCCGGGCCAGCACCGGCAGCTGCTCGGGGGTCCGCAGCAGGGCGTCGTGGGCCGCGGCGACCACCTCCTGCAGGATCCGCGCCACGGCGCCGTCACCGCCAGGATCCGCGTCCCCGGCGCGCGCCGCCGCCTCGGCCGCGGCGCGGGTGACGGAGAGCATCGTCCCCTCGACCGGGACCTCCACGGCGGACCACGCCATCCGGTCCGCCCGCCGCAGGGCGGCGACCACGTCGTCGGCGGTGGCGACCGACTTGCCGGCCATCTCGTCGGCCCAGCCGCGCAGGAGCTGGCTGGTGATGATCCCCGAGTTGCCGCGCGCCCCGAGCAGGGCCGAGCGCGCCAGCACGTCGCACACGCGCCCCAGCGGCTCGTCGGCGGGCAGCGCCTCGACGTCGGCGCCGGCCTGGGCGAGGGTCAGGTGCAGGTTCGTCCCGGTGTCGCCGTCCGGCACCGGGTAGACGTTGAGCGCGTCGAGGGCCTGGCGGTCGGCGCGCAGCGCCGCCTCCGCGAGCGCGAGCCAGCGCCGCGCCGTGCCCCCGTCCAGCCCGGCGGGTGCGCCGTCACCGGCCCCGGGCCCGGCGGTCGGCCCGACGGTCCCCGCGCCCACCCGCGCCTCCGTCCCGACCAGTGCGGTCACCTCGTGAGAGGGTCGGATCCGACCCGTGGTCGGGCAGGCTAACAAGCCCGTTTTGGGGACGACGCGACGTCTCGGCTACCCTGGTGCGGTTGCCCGACGAGGGCCTTCTTGCGTCATCCACCAGATCAGGAGAGTTACCCGTGGCTGCCAACTGCGACGTCTGCGGCAAGGGGCCGGGCTTCGGTCACAACATCTCGCACTCGCACCGTCGCACCAAGCGGCGCTGGAACCCGAACATCCAGCGCGTCCGCGCGAAGGTCGGGGCGACGCCGAAGCGGCTGAACGTGTGCACCTCCTGCCTCAAGGCGGGCAAGGTCACGCGCTGAGCACCCGCTCCACCGACACCTGCGAGGGCCGATCCCACGGGATCGGCCCTCGCCGCGTCTGAGGCCCGTCGACGGCACCCGGTGCCGGTCGCGCCCGCCGCGCTCACCCGCGGGCGAAGTGGTCCCAGCCGACGCCCCGGGCCCACGGGCCACCGTCCACCAGCACCCCTGGTGCGTCCCGGCCGCCCGCGCGCACCGTGCCCACCACCCGGAAGCCCGGCGGGACGACGTCCCCGGCAGCCGGGGGGAACGTGGCGAGCAGGCCGTGGTCCTCGCCCCCGGCCAGCACCCAGTCCCAGGGGTCCGCGCCGAGCCGCTCGGCCACCGCGCGCAGCGCCTCGGCGTCGCCGGTGAGGAGCGACCGGTCGAGGTCGACCACCACGCCGGAGGCCTCGGCGACCCGGCCCGCGTCCCGCAGCAGGCCGTCGCTGACGTCGAGCATCGCGGTCGCCCCGGCGTCCGCGGCACGCGGTCCGCACCGGTAGGGCGGCGAGGGACGGCGGTGGGCGGCGACCAGCGCCGCCTCGGCGTCGGCGTCCGCCGCGGACCGGCCAGCGGCCCCGGACCGCCCCGGCCGCTCCGCGTCCACCCAGCCGTCGCGCAGCAGCGCGAGCCCGGCCGCCGAGCGCCCCGGCTCACCCACGAGCGCCACCACGTCACCCGCGCGGGCCCCGTCGCGGCGCACGGGCTCGCGCCCCTGCAGGTCGCCGAGGGCGGTGACGGCGACGACGACCTCGCCCCCCGAGGAGAGGTCGCCGCCGACCACGCCCGCCCCGGTGCCGCGGCAGGCGGCCGCCAGCCCGTCGGCCAGGCCCGTCAGCCAGGCGGGGTCGAGGTCGTCGGGCACGACGAGGGCGACGACGAGGGCCGTGGGCACCGCGCCCATCGCGGCGACGTCCGCGAGGTTCTGGGCCGCGACCTTGGCCCCGACGTCCTGCGCGCTCGACCACTCGCGGCGGAAGTCGCGGCCCTCGACGACGACGTCCGTGGTGACGACGACCCTGCCGTCGCGCGCCGCGACCACCGCCGCGTCGTCCCCGGGGCCCAGGAGCGTCGCGTCGCCCCGGGGCAGCCGGGGCAGCACCTGGCGGAGCACACCGGCCTCGCCCAGCTCCTCCAGGCCACCGGTCGGCTCGACGGTCACGGCGCTCCTCGGCTGTCGCGTCGTCGGGCCCCGACCAGGCCGTCGCAGCCCGACGCGGCGACACGGTAGCGTGCCCTGCGCTGCACCGGTGATCGTGTCGCCGGCCGTAGCGGTCCTGACGGCGAACGCGACTCCCAGGAGGTGCCACGTGGTGGTGCAGGCCTACGTGCTGGTCCAGACCGAGGTCGGCAAGGCGGCGGCGGTCGCCGAGGAGATCTCGAAGATCAACGGCGTCGTGCTGGCCGAGGACGTCACCGGCCCCTACGACGTCATCGTCCGGGTGGAGGCGAGCACCGTCGACGAGCTCGGCCCGCTGGTGATGTCGCGGATCCAGGGCGTGCAGGGCATCGACCGCACGGTCACCTGCACGGTCGTCCACGCCTGAGGCCCGCCCTGCGCGGCGTCCGCGCGCCGGCCACCGTGCTGCTGGCCGGCGCGCTGCTGGCCACCGCGGCGCTCGCCGGGTGCGGGACCACGGTCGTGGTGGAGGCGGCCCCGTCGGCCACGGACCCCGCCTGCGCCCAGGTGCTCGCGGCCCTGACCGGTGCCGACGAGCTCGCGGGCCGCGAGCGCCACGAGGTGTCCGCGCAGGCCGCGGCCGCCTGGGGTGACCCGCCGGTGGTGATGCGCTGCGGGGTGGAGCCGCCGGGCCCGAGCACCGACGGCTGCGTCGAGGCCGGCGGGGTCGACTGGGTGAGCCGGGTGGACGAGGCCACGGGCGGGGCCGTGTACACGACGTACGGGCGGGTGCCGGCCGTCGAGGTGCGCGTCCCGGAGGCCACGGCCCGCGGGCTGGACGCCGTCCTGGGCGAGCTCGCCGGCGCGGTCGCGGACCTCGAGCAGACGCGCCGCTGCTACTGACCGCCTGACCGACCCGACCGACCCGGCGAGCCTCGCGGTCAGCGGAGCCCGGTCCGCCGGCGCAGCGCGAGCTCGAGCAGGCGGTCGACCAGCTCGGGGTACGCCATCCCGCTGGCCTGCCACATCCGCGGGTACATCGACAGCGGCGTGAACCCGGGCATCGTGTTGATCTCGTTGACGAGCAGCGACCCGTCCTCGGTCAGGAAGAGGTCCACGCGAGCGAGCCCCTCGGCCGACACCACGCCGAACGTGCGGGCGGCGAGCTCGCGCACCCTGGCGGTGGTGTCGTCGTCCAGGTCGGCGGGGCAGCTCAGCTCGACCTCGCCGTCCGCGAGGTACTTGGCGTCGAAGTCGTAGAACTCGTGCCCCGACAGGACCCGGATCTCACCGGGCAGCGAGGTCTGCGGCTCCCCGCCGTCGAGGGACTCCAGCACGGCGCACTCGATCTCACGGCCCACGACCGCGGCCTCGACGACCACCTTCGGGTCGTGCTCGCGGGCGGCCTCGACCGCGGCGTCCAGCCCCTCCGGACCGGTCACCTTCGAGATCCCGATCGAGGACCCGGCCCGGGCCGGCTTGACGAAGACGGGCCACCCCAGCGAGGCGACGGTCTCGCGGACGGCGGCCGGGTCGGTCCTCCAGTCGCGGTCGGTGACGACCACGTACGGTCCGACCGGCAGCCCGTGCCCGGCCAGCACCACCTTCATGTAGTGCTTGTCCATGCTCATCGCCGACGCCAGGACGCCGGAGCCGACGTAGCGGGTGTCGGTGAGCTCGAGCAGCCCCTGGACCGTGCCGTCCTCACCGTACGGTCCGTGCAGCAGGGGCAGGACGACGTCGACCTGGCCCAGCACCTGGGGCACCTCGCCCGGTGCGAGCACGGTCATCTCCCGGGAGGCGGTCGACAGCGGCGGCAGGACCGCCGGCAGCGAGTCGTCCGCGACCTCGGGCAGCCGCCCGTCGGTGATCTCGAGCGCCGCGGGGTCGTCGGGCGCCAGCACCCACTGGCCGCTGCGGGTGACGCCGACGGGGACGACGTCCCAGCGGTCCCGGTCGAGGGCGCGCAGCACGCCCGCGGCGGTGGCGCAGCTGATCGCGTGCTCGCTGGAGCGACCGCCGAAGACGACGGCGACGCGGGGGCGCTGGGAGGTGCGGGTCTCGTCCATCGGGGGCGACCCTAGCGCCGGGGCGGCGCGCACTACGCTCCCCGGGTGGCCACAGCCGACGACGAGGCGCGGGACGCCGACGCCGGGCGAGCACGCGCGCGAGACCCCCGGCGGCCGGACGCGTCGGCGCCGCCGCGGGGGTGGGCCCCCGCGACGGTGGCCGTGTCCGGCGGACGCCCCCCCGTCGCGACCGACGCACCGCTCAGCCCGCCGGTGGTGCTGACGTCGACCTACGTCGGCGACGGCCCGGTGGGCGCCGGCGAGCGGGTCTACGGCCGGATGGCGAACCCGACGTGGGAGGACTGCGAGGCGGTCCTGGGGGCGCTCGAGGGCGCCGACGGCGGCGCCAGCCTCTTCGCCTCCGGGATGGCCGCCGTGGCGGCGGTGGTGGCGCTGGTCCCGGTCGGCGGGGTCGTCGTGGCGCCGTCGAGCGCGTACAACACGACCCTCACCCTGCTCGACGAGGCGCAGCAGCAGGGGCGGTTGGCCGTCCGCAGGGTCGACGTGACGGACACCGAGGCGGTCGCCGCCGCGGCGCGGGGCGCCCACCTGGTCTGGCTGGAGTCGCCCACGAACCCCCTGCTGGAGGTCGCCGACCTCGCCGGCTGCGCCCGGGTCGCCCGGGCCGCCGGTGCGATGGTGGCGGTCGACAACACGTTCGCCACCCCGCTCGTCCAGCGGCCCCTCGACCTCGGCGCCGACGTCGTCGTCCACTCCGTCACCAAGTACCTGGCGGGGCACTCCGACGTCGTGCTGGGGGCCACGGTCACCCGCTCCCCCGACCTGCGGGCGGCGCTGGTCCGCCACCGCACCGTCCACGGCGCCGTCCCGGGGCCCTTCGAGGCGTGGCTGGCGCTGCGGGGCATGCGCACGCTGCACCTGCGCGTGGAGCGCTCGCAGGCCAACGCCGCCGAGCTCGCCCGCCGGCTCGTCGACCACCCGGCCGTCGCCCGGGTGCGCCACCCGTCCCTGCCGGACGACCCGGGCCACGCGCGCGCCGCGGCGCAGATGCGGGGCTTCGGCAGCGTCGTGGGGGTCGAGTGCGCCGGCGGCGCACGCGCTGCGGACGCCGTGTGCTCGGCCGTCAGGCTGTGGGTCCCCGCCACCAGCCTGGGCGGCGTGGAGTCCACGCTCGAGCGCCGCCGCCGCCACCCCAACGAGCCGGACGTCGTCCCGGAGTCGCTCGTGCGGCTGTCCGTCGGCGTCGAGGACGTCGAGGACCTGTGGGCCGACCTCGACGCGGCGCTGCGGTCGGCCGGCCCGCGCACCGGCTCCTAGTCGGCGGACCCGGCGGCCGCACCGACCACGCGGGCGCGGCCGGCTACTGCTGCTCCTGCTTGCGCGGACGGCCGAGGATGGACCCCGCCATCTCGGTCACGGGCATCCCCTCGTGCACGACCTGGACGACGTGGGCCGTGATGGGCATGTCGACGCCGACCGAGTCGGCGAGCTCGAGCACCGGCCGGCAGGACTTGACCCCCTCGGCCGTCTGGCGGGTGACGGCCACGACCTCGTCCACGCTCATGCCGCGTCCGAGGTTCACCCCGAAGGTGCGGTTGCGGGACAGCGGCGAGGCGCAGGTCGCGACGAGGTCACCGAGCCCCGCGAGCCCGGCGAGCGTCAGGGGGTCGGCGCCCATCGCCACGGCCAGCCGGCTGGTCTCGGCCAGCCCCCGGGTGATGATCGACGCCTGCGTGTTGTCGCCGTAGCCCAGCCCCTCGGCCATCCCGACGGCGAGCGCGATGACGTTCTTGACGGCCCCGCCGAGCTCCACCCCCACGACGTCGGTGTTGGTGTACGGGCGGAAGTAGGACGTCGAGCAGGCCTGCGCGATGCGCTCGGCCGTGTCGAGGTCCTCGCTCGCCACGACGGTGGCGGTGGGCTGGCGCTGCGCGATCTCACGGGCGAGGTTGGGGCCCGACACCACGGCCACCCGCCGGGGACCGGCGCCGGTCACCTCGTCGACGACCTGCGACATGCGTCGGCCGGTGCCGAGCTCGACGCCCTTCATCAGGCTGACCAGGACGGCGTCCGGCGGCACGAGCTCGCGCCACCGGGTGAGGTTCTCGCGCAGCGTCTGGGACGGCACCGCCAGGACGACGACCCCTGCGCCCCGCAGGACCTCGGCGACGTCCGTCGACGCCGTCAGCCCGTCGGGCAGGACCACGTCCGGCAGGTACTGCGGGTTCTCGTGCCGGTCGCGGACCGCCTCGACCACCTCCGGCCGTCGCCCCCACAGCCGGACGGAGCACCCGGCGTCGGCGAGGACCATGCCGAAGGTGGTCCCCCAGCTGCCCGAGCCGAGGACCGCGACCGTGTCGCTCATCAGGACCGTCCCTTCCTGCGCCTGGTCCGCGCGGGGTTGCCGGTGGTGGGCTGACCGTGCAGCCGCGGGTCCCACCGGACCTGCGGTGGCTCCTCGCGCCGCAGGCGCGACACGAGGGCGGTCAGGTCGTCGAGGATCGCGTCCGTGGCCTGCTGCAGCACGGTCCCGTCGACCCGCCGGGCGCTGAAGCGGCTCAGGTCGACGGGCGGCCCGGCGTGCACGCGCACCGGCGTGGCCGGCCAGAGCCGTGGCCGCCGTCCGTACGGGGGCAGGAGCTCCTGCGGGCCCCACTGGGCGACGGGGACGACGGGGCAGCCGGTCTGCAGCGCCACCCTGGCCGCCCCGGTCTTGCCGCGCATCGGCCACAGCCCCGGGTCGCGGGTCAGGGTGCCCTCGGGGTAGATGACGACGCACTCGCCGGCCTCGACGGCCTCGACCGCCGCCGCGAACGCCCGCTGGGCGTCGCCGCTCTCCCGGAACACGGGGATCTGCCCGGCGCCGCGCAGGATGGCCCCGACACCCGGGACGCGGAACACCTGCTCCTTGCCGAGGAACCGCGGCAGGAAGCCGTTGTCGTAGAGGAAGTGCGCCACGGTCAGGGGGTCGCTGTAGGAGATGTGGTTGGTCACGACGACGAAGCCGCGGTCGCGCGGCAGGTGCTCGACGCCGGCCCAGTCCCGCTCGGTGACGACGCGCAGCACCGGGCGGAGCACCGACACCGCGAATCGGTAGCTCGGGCTCGCCTCGGGCCGACCCACCGCACCTCCTCCGACGTCCGGGGCGCCGGTGGCGTCCCGGGCCGCGACCTCGGTGGCTGCGGCGACGGCACATCCTGGCCCGCGCGCGCGACCGGTGTCGAGGCGGCGGGCCGGTGCTGGGACGATCGGGCGGTGAACGCTGCGCCGACCGGGTCCGGCACCACCGGTCCGCGGTGGTCGGTGGTGCTGCCCGTCAAGGGTGGTCCGGCGGCGAAGTCGCGGCTCGGGTGGCCGCACCTGGCGCCCGGTCTCGCGCTGGCGATGGCCGGTGACTGCCTCGACGCCGTCCTGGCCACCCCTGGGGTGCGACGCGCTGTCGTGGTCACGGGCGACGCGGCCGCCGCTGACCTCGCCCGCGGGCTGGGCGCGGACGTCGTCGACGAGCCCGTCGACGAGCCCGTCGACCTCGCTGACGGCGGCACCGCGTCGCGCCCCGCGGACACGGTGGAGACGGTCAGGACGGCGGGGACGGCGGGGACGGCGGGGACGGCGGCCGGTGGGGACACGTCGCTGCGACGGGCCGTGGCGGCCGGCGTGGACCGGTGCACGGGTCCGACGGCCGTGCTGCTGGCCGACCTGCCGTGCCTGCGGCCCCAGGACCTCGGCGCCGCCCTGCACGCCGTGGACGTCGCCTTCGCCGGCGGGGCCGCGAGCGTCGTCGTCCCCGACGCCGACGGCGTGGGCACGGTGCTGCTGGCCGGACGCTCGCCCGCGGACGTGGTCCCGCGCTTCGGTGGTGCGTCGGCCGCCGCGCACCGCGCCGACGGTGCGGTGGTGCTCGCACCGGACCTGCCGGGGCTGCGACGCGACGTCGACACCCTGGCCGCCCTCGCGCAGGCGGTGGCCCTGGGGCTGGGACCGCGGACCGCGGCTACGCTGCCGAGCGTGCAGACCACCGTCCTGGGCTTCGACCCCGAGACCGGCACCGGCACCGTCGTCACCGACGACGGCGTCGAGCTCGAGCTCGCCCCCGGCGCGCTGGAGGGCAGCGGGCTGCGCCACCTGCGCCCGGGCCAGCGCGTGACCTGCGTCCAGGTGCCCGGCACGCCGCCCAGGGTCAGCGGCCTGCGGATCCTCGGGGTCAGCGCCTAGTCCCTGCCCGTCCGGTCGACCCGTCCCGGTCGACCCGTCCAGGGCCGCGCAGGGCCGCGCAGGGCCACCCGGGACCGGCGGCCCCTCTCAGCCCCCGACCGGCGCGAGCTCGTCCCACCGCACGTCCGCGCCCAGCGCCTCGAGCTTGTCGGCGAAGTGCTCGTACCCGCGGTCGATGAGGTCGACGCCGCGGACCGTCGAGCGCCCGTCGGCGGCGAGCGCCGCGATGAGGTGGCTGAACCCTCCGCGCAGGTCGGGCACGACGATGTCGGCACCACGCAGCGGGGTCGGGCCGGAGATGGCGGCGGAGTGGTGGAAGTTGCGCTGCCCGAAGCGGCAGGGCGTCGACCCCAGGCACTCGCGGTACGTCTGGATCCGCGCGCCCATCCGGTTGAGGGCCTCGATGAAGCCGAAGCGGTTCTCGTACACGGTCTCGTGGACGATCGAGAGCCCGCTGGCCTGGGTGAGGGCGACCACGAGCGGCTGCTGCCAGTCGGTCATGAAGCCGGGGTGGACGTCGGTCTCGAGCGCGATGGCGTGTAGGTCGCCGCCCGGGTGGTAGAAGCGGATGCCGTCGTCGTCGATGTCGAAGGCACCACCGACCTTCCGGAAGGTGTTGAGGAAGGTCATCATCTCCGGCTGGGAGGCGCCCTTGACGTAGATGTCACCGCGGGTCGCGAGCGCGGCGCAGGCCCAGGAGGCCGCCTCGATCCGGTCGGACAGGGCACGGTGGGTGAACCCGGAGAGGGTGTCGACGCCCTCGATCCGGATGACCCGGTCGGTGTCCACGCTGATGATGGCGCCCATCTTCTGGAGCACGGCGATGAGGTCCATGATCTCCGGCTCCACGGCCGCGTTGCGCAGCTCGGTGACGCCGTCCGCCCGCACCGCGGTGAGCAGCACCTGCTCGGTGGTGCCGACGCTGGGGTACGGCAGCTCGAGGCGGGTCCCCCGCAGGCGCTGGGGGGCGCTGATCCGGATGCCCTGCTCGCGCTTCTCGACGAGGGCACCGAACTGGCGCAGGACGTCGAGGTGGAAGTTGATCGGGCGGTCACCGATCCGGCAGCCACCGAGGTCGGGGATGAACGCCTCCCCCAGCCGGTGCACGAGCGGGCCGCAGAAGAGGATGGGGATGCGGCTGGACCCCGCGTGCGCGTCGATGTCGGCGACGTGGGCGCGCTCGACGTTGCTGGGGTCGAGCAGCAGGGACCCGTCGGACCGGCCGAGCTGGACGTCGACGCCGTGCAGCTGCAGCAGCCCCGTCACCACGGACACGTCCCGGATCGCCGGGACGTTCGTGAGCTTGCTGGGGGTCTCGCCGAGCAGCGTCGCGACCATGGCCTTGGACACGAAGTTCTTCGCGCCGCGGACCTGGATCGACCCGCCGAGGGCCACGCCGCCGTTCACGGTCAGCACCGTGCTCATCTCACTCCATCGCGGCCCGGGGGTCGTGGATCGCGCCAGCTCGTCGAGCGGCGCACCGGGGCCGGGACCAGCGTAGACGCAGTGACGGCGGTGGGCCGCCACCCGCACCGTGCGGGATGGCGGCCCACCGCCGTCTGCGGCGCCCGGGGGCGTGCGGACCGTGCGGGTCAGGCCTTCTTGGCGGTGCGCTTGGCGGTGCTGCGGGTCGCGGTCTTCTTGGCCGGCGAGGACTTGGTGGTCTTCTTGGCCGTCGTCGACTTCGCCGCGGACCTCGTCGCCGTCTTCTTCGCGGGCGCGCTCTTGGTGGTCTTCTTCGCGGCGGCCGTGGTGGTCTTCTTCGCCGGCGCGGACCGGCTGGTCTTCTTCGCCGTCGACGTGCTGGTGGAGGCGGTCGTCTTCTTGGCCGCCGAGCCGCGGGTGGTGGTGGCCTTCGTCGCCGTGGTGCGGCCGGCCGTGCTCTTGGCGGTGGTGCTCTTGGTCGCGGCGCTCTTCGTGGCCGTCTTCTTCGCGGCCGACCCGCGGGTGGCCGAGGCGGTGGCCTTCTTGGCGGCGCCGGTGGCGACCCGGGACGTCGCGGAGGCGGCTCCGGCGGCGGCCTTCGGCAGGCTCTTGGGGTTGGCGACGAAGCCCTTGAAGGCCGTACCCGCCTTGAACCGCGGGACCGAGGTCTTCTTGATCTTCACGGTCTCGCCGGTGCGCGGGTTGCGCCCGGTACGTGCCGCGCGGGCGGCCTTCTCGAAGGTGCCGAAGCCGCTGATCGCGACGCGCTCACCCTTGGAGACGGTGCGGACGATGGTGTCGATGACGGCGTCGACGGCCTCGGTCGCGGCCTTCTTGCTGCCGAGCCGGGACTCCAGGGCCTCGACGAGCTGTCCCTTGTTCACGGATTCCCCTCCAGTGCATGGTGCCGAGCCGTTGCCCGACGTCGGCACGACGGTAGGCCCGTTGGGCACGCTCGTCCACCACATCGGGCCTGCGGAGCCGTTGTGTCGCAACGCCAACGCCGCAGGTCAGAGGCCCTTCCGGGGGCAGTCGGCCCGGTCCGCGACCTCGACCGCGAGCGCCCGCAGCATCTCCCGGGCCCCGTGCGGGTCGTGTCGTGCGCGTGCCGCCGCGACGTGGAACCGCTTGCGGCACAGCGACTCTCGCTCCCCGTGGAGACGGCCGTCCGCTACGGCGCCGGCGATCGCCGCGTCGACCGCGGCGAGCAGGTCGGCGACGTCGCCGTGCGCCCCGGCGAAACCGTGCGGCGCCCCCGGCGGGTCCTGGGAACCGCCGGGGGCGCCGCCGTGTCGCGTCACCCGACCGGCGTGGTGCGGGGCTTCCAGCTGGGGCGCGCCGCCTCGAACCGGTCGATCTCCTCGGCGTGCCGCAGCGTCAGGCCGATGTCGTCCAGGCCCTCGAGGAGCCGCCAGCGCGTGTACCCGTCGATCGTCAGCGGTGCGACGACCTCGGCGCACCGGACCTGCTGGGCCTGCAGGTCGACGGTCACCTCGGTGCCGGGGTGGTTCTCCAGGACCTTCCAGATCAGCTCGATGTCGTCCTGCGACAGCTGCGCGGCCACGAGCCCCTGCTTGCCGGCGTTGCCGCGGAAGATGTCGGCGAAGCGGGAGGACAGCACGGCCCGGAAGCCGTAGTCCTTGAGCGCCCAGACGGCGTGCTCGCGGGAGGAGCCCGTGCCGAAGTCGGGGCCGGCGACGAGGACGGAGCCGCGGGAGAACGGCTCGGTGTTCAGGACGAAGTCGGGGTCGCGGCGCCAGGCGGCGAACAGCCCGTCCTCGAAGCCGGTCCGGGTGACGCGCTTGAGGTAGACGGCCGGGATGATCTGGTCGGTGTCGACGTTGCTGCGGCGCAGCGGGACGCCGATGCCGGTGTGGGTGGTGAACGGCTCCACGGCGGGTCTCCTCAGCTGCCGGCGCCGACGGCGGCCGGCGCGGTGGTCTGGACGGGGGGCAGGTCGGCGGGTGAGGACAGCGTCCCGCGCACGGCGGTGGCGGCGGCCACGAGCGGGCTCACCAGGTGGGTGCGCCCACCCTTGCCCTGACGGCCCTCGAAGTTGCGGTTCGACGTGGACGCCGAGCGCTCCCCCGGGGCGAGCTGGTCGGGGTTCATGCCGAGGCACATCGAGCAGCCGGCCTGGCGCCACTCGGCACCGAACTCGGTGAAGACGCGGTCCAGCCCCTCGGCCTGCGCCTGCTCGCGCACGCGGCCGGAGCCGGGGACGACGAGGACGCGCACGGACTCGGCCTTGCGACGGCCCCGGACGACGTCCGCGGCCGCGCGCAGGTCCTCGATGCGGCCGTTCGTGCACGAGCCGATGAACACGGTGTCGACGGCGATCTCGCGCAGCGGCGTCCCCGGGCGCAGGTCCATGTACTCCAGCGCCCGCTCGGCGGCGTGCCGGGCGCTGTCGTCGCCGAAGTCCTCGGGCGCCGGCACGGACGCGGACAGCGGCAGCCCCTGCCCGGGGTTGGTCCCCCAGGTGACGAACGGCTCGATCTCGTCGCCGTGCAGGACGACCTCGGCGTCGAAGGTGGCGTCGTCGTCGGTGCGCAGCTCACGCCAGGCCTCGACGGCGGCGTCCCAGTCGGCGCCCTGGGGGGCGTGCGGGCGGCCGCGCAGGTACTCGAACGTGGTCTCGTCCGGGGCGATCATCCCGGCTCGCGCGCCGGCCTCGATCGACATGTTGCAGACGGTCATCCGCGCCTCCACCGACAGGGCCCGGATCGCCTCGCCGCGGTACTCCAGGACGTAGCCTTGGCCGCCGCCGGTGCCGATCCGGGCGATGACCGCGAGGATGACGTCCTTGGCGGTGACACCCGGCCGCAGCCGGCCGTCCACGGTGATCGCCATGGTGCGGAACGGGGCCAGCGGGAGCGTCTGGGTGGCCAGGACGTGCTCGACCTCGGAGGTGCCGATCCCGAAGGCCAGGGCACCGAACGCGCCGTGGGTGGAGGTGTGCGAGTCGCCGCAGACGACGGTGGTGCCCGGCTGGGTGAGGCCGAGCTGCGGGCCGACGACGTGGACGATGCCCTGCTCGATGTCGCCGAGGGGGTGCAGCCGGACGCCGAACTCGGCGCAGTTGCGGCGCAGCGTCTCCACCTGGGTGCGGCTGACCGGGTCGGCGATGGGCAGGTCGATGCCGACGGTGGGGACGTTGTGGTCCTCGGTGGCGATCGTCAGGTCCGGTCGCCGCACCGGCCGGCCGGCCTCGCGCAGGCCGTCGAAGGCCTGCGGGCTGGTCACCTCGTGGACGAGGTGCAGGTCGATGTAGAGCAGGTCCGGCTCGCCGTCCTGCCCGCGGCGCACGACGTGCGCGTCCCAGACCTTCTCCGCCAGCGTGCGGCCCATGAGAGATGCTCCGTCCTCGACCTGTCCGGGGCCCCCGTCGTGGAGCCCCGTCCCCCATGGTGCGCCGTGATCGCCCCCGGGGTACTTGCGTCTCACTGACTAAGACGGCAGTATCGACACATGGACAAGTCTAGCGGCGTCGGCGTCCTCGACAAGGCCGCCGTGGTGCTGTCGGCCCTGGAGGCCGGCCCGGCGACCCTGGCCCAGCTGGTGAACGCGACGGGCCTGGCCCGTCCCACCGCGCACCGCCTCGCGGTGGCGCTGGAGCACCACCGCCTGGTGAGCCGGGACATGCAGGGCCGGTTCGTCCTGGGTCCGAGACTGGCAGAGCTCGCCGCCGCCGCGGGCGAGGACAGGCTGCTCGCCGCCGCCGGGCCGGCGCTGGCAGCCCTGCGCGACCACACCGGAGAGAGCGCCCAGCTCTACCGCCGGCAGGGCGACCAGCGCATCTGCGTCGCCGCCGCCGAGCGCCCCGTCGGGCTGCGCGACTCGATCCCCGTGGGCTCCACGCTGACCATGCTCGCCGGGTCGGCGGCCCAGGTGCTGCTCGCCTGGGAGGAGCCGGACCGCCTGCACCGGGGCCTGCAGGGCGCCCGGTTCACGGCGACGATGCTGTCCGGCGTCCGGCGCCGGGGCTGGGCGCAGAGCGTCGGCGAGCGCGAGGCCGGCGTGGCGTCGGTGTCGGCGCCCGTCCGAGGCCCCTCCGGCCGCGTGGTCGCGGCGGTGTCGATCTCCGGGCCGATCCAGCGCCTGACGCGCCAGCCCGGGCGCCTGCACGCGGCGGCGGTGGTCTCGACGGCCAACCGGCTCACCGACGTCCTGCGCCGCCAGCAGGGCTGACCCGGGCCGACCGGCTCCGGCCGCGCGCCCGCGGTCAGGCCGCTCGGCGCGCCAACCGCTCCCGGGCGGAGTCCCCGCGGCGCGCCGTGGGCACCGAGCCGACGGCGGCCGCCAGACCCGCCGCCGGCACGTCGACGTACACCGACTCGTGGGCGCCCGCCGGGACGGCGTACGTCTCGTGCCAGATGCCCACGGCGCCGCGGGAGCTGCGGGCACGCTCGTTGAACGCCTTCCACGCCGGCCGGTGCTCGCGACCGGCGTCGAGCGCGTAGTCGAGCAGGTCGTCGGCGCTGCGCCAGTACTGGACGACCAGCGGCCCGCCGGGCCCGACCGCCAACCGGTAGGCCAGCAGTCCCGAGCTGGGGTCGCTCGCCAGCTCGCGCAGCATCCGGGGCATCGCCGAGGCCACCGGCCACCAGCTGCGCAGCGCCCACCAGCGGTTCACGCGCATCCCGATGAGGAAGACGACGACCGCGCCGTCGTCGGCGCTCCTGCGCCCGGGGACGACCTTCGCCATGGCGTGACCTGCTCTCCGTCAGATTGGATAGTACGACTCCCCAATATTGGATAGTGGTACTCTCCGTTGTCAAGCGTCCTGGGCGGTGAGGGTTGTCAAGCGTCCCGGGCGGTGAGGAACGAGCGAGGAGGCGGGGTGCGGATCTCCGAGCTGTCGGCACGGACCGGCGTGCCCGTCGCCACGATCAAGTACTACCTGCGCGAGGGCCTGCTGCCCCCCGGCGAGCAGACGTCCGCGACCCAGGCGCGGTACGACGACGGCCACGTCGCGCGCCTGCGGCTCGTCCGGGCGCTGCTGGAGGTCGGGGGCCTCGGCGTCGCCGGCGCCCGTCGCCTGCTGGCGTGCCTGGACGCCGACGACCTGCACGAGACCCTCGGTCGCGCCCAGGCCGAGCTGCCCCCCGCCACGTCGGCGGACGTCGCCACGCAGCGCGCCCGCGACCTGCTGGCCGAGGTGGGCTGGGAAGTCGGCTGCGACACCGCCCCGCTGCGCCAGCTCGCGGTGGCGCTGGACGCGGTGGAGGCCGCGGGCCTGCCCCTCGGCCGCGAGCGCCTGGCCCGGTACGCCGACGCCGCCGACCAGCTGGCCCACGACGACCTGGCCGGCGCGCCGGACGGCCCGCTCGAGGACGTCGTCGCGTACGCGGTGCTCGGGACCGTGCTGTACGAGCCGGTCCTGCTCGCGCTGCGGCGGCTCGCGCACCAGCGTGCGAGCGCCGCGCGGTTCGCCGGCAGCGAGGACGGCGGGACCACCGGGCGGTAGGAACGGGCGGTAGGAACGAGCGGTAGGAACGGGCCCGGACACGGCGAGAGCCCCGGTCGACGTGGTCGACCGGGGCTCTCGCTCGGCGTAGCCCCGACGGGATTCGAACCCGCGCTACCGCCTTGAGAGGGCGGCGTGCTAGGCCGCTACACAACGGGGCCGTGTCTCCAGCGGCGAACCGCTCGGAGTGCGCTGGTGAACTCTAGCGGATGACCGCCGACCCACCAATTCGCGCTGGGGTACCAGGACTCGAACCTAGACTAACTGAACCAGAATCAGTCGTGCTGCCAATTACACCATACCCCAAGGGGGTACCAGCGCCGGGACGTGCCGGTGCGGGACCACCGGGTGAGGATGCTACCGGAGCGTGGGAGCCGGACCAAAACCGGCGGGTCCGGCGGCGCCCGGCGGGCCGGCCGCTGTCGGCGGGGCGGGCGGCTGCCAGGCGAGGGGCGGGGGCGGCGCCGGTGGGGGGACGTGCCACCGCTGCACGGAGCGGCGTCGGGCCCACCAGGTGATCAGCACCCCCATGACCACCATCGCGGCGACGTCGACGGCGACCACCTCGAGGGGGACGTCGCTGACGAGCAGGGAGTCCTCCAGGGTGCCGGTGAGGATCACCGGCACCCACGCCACGAGGTTGTTCACCGCGTGCACCGCCGTGGCCGCCTCAAGCCCGCCGGTGCGCCACACCAGGTAGGAGGTGAGCACCCCGAACGCGAAGCGGTGCAGCCACAGCCACACGTTCTGGGCGCCGTGGGCGAAAGCGAACAGGGTCGCACTGACCGCTCCCGCGACGACCACGCCGACCACCGGGCGGGCCAGGACGGACCCGATGGTCTGCGTCATCCAGCCGCGGAAGAACCACTCCTCTCCCGCCGCCTGCAACGGGGTCGTCAGCAGCACGATCGCCAGGAGCAGCAGGACGTCCTGGCCGCGCCCGCGCGGCCAGCCGTCGAGGGCGACGAAGATCAGGAACGACATCAGCAGGACGACGGCAGCCAGGACGGCGCACTCGAGCATCCACCGCCAGCGGAGCCCACCGACGACGGAGGAGACCCAGCGCGGCCGCCACCCGTGGCCCGCCCACACGGCCAGCACGGACACCGGGACCAGCGCGGCGAGGACGAGGTTGTTCACCAGCATGACCGGCGGCGACGCCAGGACGGTCTCGTCGAGGAGCGCGTCACCGACGAGGACCTCGTCCCACGTCACGCCGCTGGCGACGGTGGCCAGCAGCAGGGCGACGGTGGAAGCGACGAGCAGGACGACGAACAGCCCCAGCACGACGGCCAGCGACAGCAGGGGCCGCCACCAGCGGTGCCGGGGACCGCGCAGCAGCTGGTGGTACGGCCGCTCGCGCCAGGCCTGCGCGGGTCCGGGCGGCCAGGAGGCCGCCGTCACGCGGTCGGCCCCTGCGCCCCCAGCCGCGACCGCAGGGCCAGCACCCGCGCCAGGGTCGACCCCCGACCGAGGATCTCCATCGACTCGAACAGTGGCGGCGAGACCCGGCGGCCGGTGACCGCGACCCGCACCGGGCCGAACGCCAGCCGCGGCTTGATGCCGAGCCCGTCGACGACCGCCGTCCGCAGCGCCGCCTCGATGGTGTCGGTGCGCCACTCCGGGAGGTCGTGCAGCGCCGCGTGGGCGGCGTCGAGCACGGCACCGGCGTCGTCCTTGAGCGAGGCGAGCGCGTCGTCCTCGACGACGAGCTCGTGGTCGTCGGTGAGCAGGAACGACAGCATCGGCACGGTCTCGGCGAGGGTCTCCATCCGCGTCTGCACGAGCGGGACCGCGGCGCGGACGCGGCGCAGCTGGTCGTCGGTCGGCTCGTCCGGCAGGACGGCCTCGCGCTGCAGGTGGGCGACGACCCGCTCCCCCAGGTCCGCCTCGGGCAGCTCGCGCAGGTACTCGCCGTTGAGCCAGTTGAGCTTCTCGACGTCGAACACGCCACCGGTCGCGCTGACCCGGGACCAGTCGAAGGACTCCACCATCTCGTCGAAGGTGAACTTCTCCCGCAGGTCGGGCATCGAGTAGCCGGTGAGCGCCAGGAAGTTGCGCAGCGCCTCGGGCAGGTAGCCCTGCTCCACGAACCAGGTGAGCCGCGCCGCCGGGTTCTTCCGCTTGCTGATCTTCGAGCGCTGCTTGTCGGCGTTGCGCAGCAACGGCATGTGCGCGAACTCGGGGACCGGCAGGTCGAGCCAGCGGTACAGCAGGAGGTGCTTGGGGGTGGAGCTGATCCACTCCTCCCCGCGGACGACGAGGGTGATGCCCATCTCGTGGTCGTCGACGACGACGGCGAGGTGGTACGTGGGGAAGCCGTCGGCCTTGAGGATGACCTGGTCGTCCGGCCGGGGCGCCTTGACCTCGCCGCGCACGCGGTCGGTGAACGTCAGCAGGACGTCGTCCGGCACCAGCATGCGCACGACCGGCGTCTCACTGAAGCCGGGCAGCGCACGCCGCTCCTCCTCGCTCTTCCCGTGGCAGAGGCGGTCGTACCCGGTGGGCAGCTTCCTCGCCTGCTGCTCGGCCCGCATCTCGGCCAGCCGCTCGGTCGAGCACCAGCACCGGTAGGCGTTGCCCTGCTCGAGGAGGCGCTCGACGTACGGGGTGTACCGGTCCAGCCGCTCGGACTGCCGGTAGGGCGCGTAGGGGCCGCCCTTGTCCGGGCCCTCGTCCCAGTCCAGGCCCAGCCAGCGCAGGGTGTCGTACACCTGCTGCTCGCTGTCCTCACGGAAGCGCGCGCGGTCGGTGTCCTCGATCCGCAGCACGAACTGCCCACCCTGCTGGCGGGCGTAGGCGAGGTTGAACAGGGACATGTAGGCGGTGCCGACGTGCGGGTCGCCGGTGGGCGAGGGGGCGACGCGGACACGCACCGGGCGCGAGGTGTTCTCCATGGTCCGGCCAGCCTACCGACGGGGGTGGCGGCGGCCGGGCGGCGCTCAGCGGCGCACGACGGGGTTGGACAGCGTCCCGATCCCCTCGATCTCCACCTCGACGCGCTGGCCGGGCTGCAGGGGGCCGACGCCGGCCGGCGTCCCGGTGAGGACGACGTCGCCGGGCAGCAGGGTGAACGCCTGCGAGACGTAGGAGACGAGCTCGGCGACGTCGAACACCATGTCGGCGGTGGTGCCGTCCTGGACCGTCTCACCGTCGAGCCGGGCGCTGACCCGCAGCGCCGACGGGTCGAGGTCGGTCACCAGGTAGGGGCCCAGCGGGCAGGAGGAGTCGAAGCCCTTGGCGCGGGCCCACTGGCCGTCGGAACGCTGGGCGTCGCGGGCCGTCACGTCGTTCGCGCAGGTGTATCCCAGCACCACCTCGTCGACCCGCTCGCGCGGCACGTCCTTGCAGATCCGGCCGATGACCACCGCCAGCTCCGCCTCGTAGTGCACCTCGTCGCTGAACGGCGGGAGCACGATCGGGTCGTCCGGGCCGACGACGGCGGTGTTCGGGACGAGGAACATCATCGGCGTGGTCGGCAGCTCGTGCCCCATCTCCTTCGCGTGGTCGGCGTAGTTGCGGCCGATCCCGATGACCTTGCTGCGCGGGATCACCGGGGCCAGCAGCCGCGCGTCCGCCAGCGCGACCCGCTCCCCCGTCGGGACCAGCTCGGAGTACAGCGGGTCGCCGCCGACGACGACGAGGGTCTCGGCGCCGGGCTCGCCCTCTACGACGGCGTAGCGGGGGCTGTCGTCACCTGTCGTGAACCTCGCGATGCGCATGGTGAGGAGCGTAACCAGCCGGGTGGGTGGGCGACCTACCCTGGGCGGGTGCCCGCCCCCGTCCCGACCTCGCCGGCGACCGTGCTGCCGTCCGCGACCTGGACGGCGGCCGCCGCGGCGCACGCCGCTCGCGCCGACGCCCTGGCGGCGGGGCGCACCGAGCGGCGGCGCCGGGGTGAGGCCCACGCGGTGGAGGACTTCCTCTGGACGTACTACCCGACCCGGCCGTCGGCGCTGCGGCGGTGGCACCCCGGCGCCGGGGTAGGGCTGGGTCCCGCGGACGACGGCCCGCCACCCCACGCCACCTGGCGCTGGTACGCCACGGACCCGCACGGGGTCACCGCCCTCGACGCCGCGGCGTACCTGTCCGACCGCGGGGACGCCGTCCGCTTCGTCCGCCGGCTGCTGGTCGCGACCGCCTCGCGCGCGCCCTTCCTGGGCTGCTTCGGCCTGCACGAGTGGGCGATGGTCTACCGGCAGCGCGAGCATCGGCACCCCCTGCCGCTGCGCCTGGGTCAGGACGGGACGGACGCGGTGGTCGAGGCGCACCCCGTGCGCTGCTCGCACTTCGACGCCTTCCGGTTCTTTGCCCCGGACGCGGAGCCGCTGAACAGGCTGCGGCCGACGCGCGCGACCCAGACCGACCTGGAGCAGCCGGGCTGCCTGCACGCCGGCATGGACGTGCACAAGTGGGCGATGAAGCTCGGCCCGGCCGTGCCCGGGGAGCTGGCCCTGGACTGCTTCGAGCTCGCCCGGGACGTCCGGGTGCTCGACATGCAGGCCTCGCCGTACGACGTGTCGTCCTACGGCCTGCCCGCCGTCGCGGTCGAGACGCCCGAGGGCAAGGCGGAGTACGTCGCCCGGCAGCGGGCGTTCGCCGAGCGCTCCGCCGTCCTGCGCGAGCGCCTGGTGGCGGTGTGCGAGGCGATCCTGCGGGACGGGTCGGCGCCGGCGGCGTAGCGTGGACGGGCCGGCCGGACGCGCGTGTCGGTCGGGTGCGGGGTGCACCATGTCGACGCGCCGGGCGCTCGTGGGTCTGCTGGTGGTCGTCGCGCTGACCGCGGCGAACCTCGCGCTGGGGTCGGGTCCTGCGCCCCCCGAGCGGACGTCGCTGGCGGCAGCCGGCACCGTCCACCTCACCGCCGCCGGCGACTACGGCAGCGGGACCCGGGCCCGTGGTGTGCTGGACCTCGTCGGCGACCTCGCACCCGACGTCCACGTCGCCCTGGGGGACCTGTCGTACGGCCAGACCGGGCGCGAGCAGGACTGGTGCGACCTGGTGACCGCGGCCGTCGGCCCGGGGTTCCCGTTCGAGCTCGTGGCCGGCAACCACGAGAGCAACGGGATGAACGGCAACATCAACGACTTCTCCGCCTGCCTGCCGAACCAGCTCCCCGGGCTGGTCGGCACGTACGGCCGCCAGTGGTACGTCGACGTCCCCGCGGGCGCGCCGCTGGTGCGACTGGTCGCCGTCTCGCCGGGGCTGCCCTTCCCCGACGGCACGTGGTCCTACGCCGCGGGGTCCGCCCGCTACGAGTGGACCGCCCGCGCCGTCGACGGGGCCCGGGCCGCGGGGGTGCCGTGGGTCGTCGTGACGATGCACCGACCGTGCCCGTCGGTCGGGCAGTACGAGTGCGGACCCCTGGCCGACCTGACCAACCTGCTGCTAGACCGGCGCGTCGACCTCGTCCTGTCCGGTCACGAGCACCTGTACCAGCGCAGCCACCAGCTCGCCACGGGACCGGGCTGCCCCGCCCTCGTGCCCGGCACGGCGTCCCCGTCGTGCGTGGTCGACACCGACTCCGACCTGGTGCAGGGGCGCGGCACGGTGCTCGCCACCGTCGGCACGGGCGGCATCGACCTGCGGGACGTCGATCCGGCCGACCCGGAGGCGCCGTACTTCGCCCGCTGGTCCGGCCGCAACCACGACCCGTCGCACGGGGTGCTGGAGGTCACGGTCGACGCCGCGCAGCTGGTGGCCCGCTTCGTGGCCGTGCCGCCGGGGACGGCGACCGACGTGGTGCGGGTGCGACGCGATACGGCGCCCCCTCCCCCGGTACCGCAGCCGCTCGCCCTCGACCGGTTCAGCCGGACGAGCGGCGCCGGTTGGGGCGTGGCCGACGTGGGCGGACCCTGGTCGCAGTCCGGCGGGCCGGCCACCTGGACGGTGGACGGCGGGCAGGGGCGCTCGCACTCGGGCCCCGGTGGTGGCGGCCGCGCGACGATGGACCAGGTGACCTCCGTCGCCACCGACCTCACGCTGGTGGCCCGCGCCGTCGAGCGGCCGACGGGGGGCGGGGTGTACGTCTCCGCGGTGGGTCGGCGGATCGCGGGTGCCGGGGACTACCGGGCGAAGGTGCGGTTCCTGCCGGACGGTACGGCGACGCTGTCGCTCGTGCAGGCGGACGCGTCGGGCCGTGAGGTGGTCCTGGCGCCTCCGGTCGCCATTCCGGGGCCGCCGCTGCCTCACGGCGGCGGCGTGCACGTCCGCATGCAGGTCACAGGCAGCGGCCCGACGACCCTGCGGGCGCGGGCGTGGCCGGTCGGGGCACCGGAGCCCTCGGCGTGGGCGCGGGAGGCGACCGACACGACGGCGGGGCTGCAGGGCCCGGGGGCGGTGGGCCTGGTGACGTACGTGTCGTCCTCGGCGACGGGCGCGACGACCGTCGCCGTGGACGACCTCGTCGCAGTGGTCCCCTGACCGTCCTCCCCAGTCAGCGGCGGGTGACGCCCTGGCGGAGCAGCCCGTACACGACGCCGTCGGTGAGGGCCTGCCAGGAGGCCTCGACGATGTTCCCGGCCACCCCGACCGTCTGCCAGGACGTCGCGCCGTCGCTGGTCTCGATCAGCACGCGGGTCACCGCGTCGGTGCCGTGCGCGGCGTCGAGGATCCGGACCCGGAAGTCGATGAGCTCCATGGTCCGCAGCTCGGGGTAGGCGCCCGACAGCGCCTCGCGCAGCGCGTGGTCGAGGGCGTTGACGGGGCCGTTGCCCTCCCCGGTGGCCACGACGCGCCGACCGCCGGCGACGAGCTTGACGGTGGCCTCCGAGACGGCCGGGGTGTCGGGGCCGGCCCGGTGCTCGGTGATGACGCGCCAGCTCTCGACGTCGAAGTAGGCGGCCCGGGCGCCCTCGACCTCCTCGCGCAGCAGCAGCTCGAAGGAGGCGTCGGCCGCCTCGAACGTGTACCCCTGCGCCTCCATGGCCTTGACCTTCTCGGTGACGCGGGACAGCACCTCGGGCTGGCCGGACAGGTCGAACCCGAGCTCCTTGCCCTTCAGCTCGATGCTGGCCCGCCCGGCCATGTCGGACACGAGCATCCGCATGTCGTTGCCGACGGCCTGCGGGTCAGTGTGCTGGTACAGGTCGGGGTCGACGCGGATCGCCGAGGCGTGCAGGCCGGCCTTGTGGGCGAAGGCGCTGGCCCCGACGTACGGCTGGCGCGAGTACGGGACGACGTTGGTCAGCTCGCTGACGGCGTGGGCGATGCGGGTGGCCTCGGCGAGCCGCTCGGCGGCGAGCACGGGCACCTTCTTCTTCAGGACGAGGTTGGCGACGACCGTGACGAGGTCGGCGTTGCCGGTCCGCTCGCCGTACCCGTTCAGCGTGCCCTGGACGTGCGTCGCCCCGGCGTCGACCGCCGCGAGGGTGTTGGCCACGGCGCAGCCGGTGTCGTTGTGGCAGTGGATCCCGAGCCGCGCACCGGTCTCGGCGAGGACCTCCTGCACCGACTCGGTGACCCGGCTCGGCAGCATCCCGCCGTTGGTGTCGCACAGGGCGACGACCTCCGCGCCCGCCTCGGCGGCCGTCCGGACGACCTCGAGGGCGTAGTCGCGGTCGTGGTCGAAGCCGTCGAAGAAGTGCTCGGCGTCCAGGACGACGCGGCGGCCCTCCCGGGCGAGCAGCGCGACGGTGTCGCGGACCATGGCGAGGTTCTCCGCCGGGGTGGTGCGCAGCGCGCGCTCCACGTGGGCGCTGGAGGACTTGGCCACCAGGGTCACGACCGGAGCCCGGGAGTCCAGCAGGGCGCGGACCTGGGGGTCCTTCTCCGCGACGGCGCCGGGCCGCCGGGTGGCCCCGAACGCCGCGAGGACGGCGTGCCGCAGGTCGAGCTCCGAGGCGGCCCGGGCGAAGAACTCGGTGTCCTTCGGGATCGCCCCCGGCCACCCTCCCTCGATGAAGCCGACCCCGAGCTCGTCGAGGAGGCGGGCGATGGCGAGCTTGTCGACCACCGACAGGGACAGGCCCTCCTGCTGGGCGCCGTCCCTCAGCGTGGTGTCGTAGACGTGCAGGTCCGTCGCGGTCTCGGTCATCGCCTCGCCGTTCCTCGTGGATGGTGCCGTCCGCTGCGGAGGTCGTCCGCGTGCGGTCTCCCTGGTCCCCGTCGGGGGGTCGCCCCAACGAAAAAGACCCCCCGCGGGTGCGGGAGGTCTGCGCGGCGCCGGGCGTCGTCCGCCCGCCGTCGCGCTCAGGTAATGATGAGCTGGGTCGTGTTCATCACCGTCAGTGTGGCAGCGAGCGCCGGTGCGTGACCGACCGTCTCGTGTTCTGAGACCGCCGTCCACGCACCGGACGCCGTGGTCCTCGCCGGCGGCGCTCAGGCCAGCCGGTGCAGCCACCCGTGGCGGTCCTCGGTCCGCCCGTACTGCACGTCGAGCAGCGCCTGCCGGATCCGGGTGGTCACCTCACCGGGCTCGCCGTCCCCGGCGACCGACCGGGTGCCGGGCTCGACCAGCTCCCCCACGGGCGTGACCACGGCGGCCGTCCCGCAGGCGAACACCTCGCGGATGCGCCCCGAGGCCGTCCCCTCGCGCCACTCGGCCACGTCCACCTTGCGCTCGGTGACCCGGTGCCCGAGGTCGGCGGCGATCTGCAGCACCGACGAGCGGGTGATGCCCTCGAGGATCGTGCCGCTGAGCGCAGGGGTGACGACCTCGCCGTCGTCCATGACGAAGTACAGGTTCATCCCGCCGAGCTCCTCGACCCACCGGTGCTCCACCGCGTCGAGGAAGCACACCTGGTCGCAGCCGTGGGCGATGGCCTCCTGCTGGGTCAGCAGGCTGGCGGCGTAGTTGCCGCCGCACTTGGCCGCGCCGGTCCCGCCGGGCGCGGCGCGCGTGTACTCCTGGCTGAGCCAGATCGACACGGGCTTGACCCCGCCGGGGAAGTAGGCGCCGGCGGGCGAGGCGATGACCAGGTAGTCCACCTGCGCCGCCGGTCGGACCCCCAGGAAGACCTCGGAGGCGAACATGAACGGGCGCAGGTACAGGCTGGTCTCACCGCCGGAGGGCACCCAGTCGGCGTCCGCCTGCACGAGGGCCTCGAGGGAGGCGAGGAACACCTGCTCGGGGAGCTCGGGCAGGGCGAGGCGGCGGGCGGAGCGGGCGAACCGCGCGGCGTTGGCCTCGGGCCGGAAGGTCCAGATCGACCCGTCGGCGTGCCGGTAGGCCTTCATCCCCTCGAAGATCTCCTGCGCGTAGTGCAGGACGGCGGTGGCCGGGTCGACCTGCAGCGGCCCGTACGGCTCCACCCGGGCGTCGGACCAGCCACCGTCGGCCGTCCACCGGGCGCGCGCCATGTGGTCGGTGAAGTGCTTGCCGAAGCCGGGGTCCGCCAGGACCTGCGCGCGCTCGGCGTCCGGTACCGGCGACGGGTTGCGGTGCAGCTCGAAGCGGAGGTCGGTGCTCGACCCGGTCGTCGGCAGGGAGGGCGCGGTCATGCTCCGCACGGTAGCCGATCCGCCTGCCCGGCCACCGGCGTCCGGCGGTGCTGCCGGGGGCGTCCGCGGGGTCAGGACACCGCGGCGGCCAGCGCGTCCCCGACCTCGGCGGTGCGCCGCGGTCCGCGACCGGCGCGGGCGGCCAGGTCGGCCGAGACCGCGTCGGTGACGGCGCGGGCCTGGTCGGTCAGGCCGAGGTGCTCGAGCAGCAGCGCGACGGACAGCACGGTCGCCGTCGGGTCGGCGACGCCCTGGCCGGCGATGTCCGGCGCGGAGCCGTGCACGGGCTCGAACATGCTCGGCGTCGCGCGCTCGGGGTTGACGCACCCGGACGCCGCCAGGCCGATCCCGCCGGTCACGGCGGCGGCGAGGTCGGTGATGATGTCGCCGAAGAGGTTGTCGGTGACCACGACGTCGAACCGGGACGGGTTCGTGACGAGGAAGATCGTCGCGGCGTCGACGTGCAGGTAGTCGGTGGTGACGCCCGGGAACTCCGCCCCGACCGCCTCGACCGTCCGGCGCCACAGGTGCCCGGCGTGCGTCAGCACGTTGTGCTTGTGCACGAGGGTCAGGTGCCGCCGCGGTCGCCGGGCGGCCCGGGCGAAGGCGTCGCGGACGACGCGCTCGACGCCGAAGGCGGTGTTGACGCTGACCTCGGTGGCGATCTCGTGGGGGGTGCCGGTGCGCAGCGAGCCGCCGTTGCCCACGTACGGCCCCTCGGTGCCCTCGCGGACGACGACGAAGTCGACGTCACCCGGGTCCGCCAGCGGACCCGCGACGCCGGGGAAGAGCCGGGACGGGCGCAGGTTGACGTACTGGTCGAGCTCGAAGCGCATCCGCAGCAGCAGGCCGCGCTCGAGCACCCCGCTCGGGACCGTGGGGTCCCCGATGGCCCCGAGCAGGACCGCGTCGTGCTGGGCGATCTCGGCGAGCACGCCGTCGGGCAGCGTCTCGCCGGTCGCGTGCCAGCGCGCGGCGCCGAGGTCGTACCGGGTGGTCTCGACCTTGAGGCCGGTCGAGGAGGTCACGGCCTCCAGCACCTTGAGGCCCTCCGCGACGACCTCCGGGCCGATCCCGTCGCCGGGGACGACGGCGAGGCGGACGGCGCCCGGCGCCTCGGCTGCGGACGGGGTGGCTGCGGCGCTCTCGGACATGCACCGAGCGTACGTCGCGGTCCCGGATCGCGGACGGTTCGTCCCAGCATCCGGACGTCGCGCCGTCAGGTGACCGCCGTCCCCCCGCCGCGGCGGGGGTCGGCGGCCACGGACAGCCTGCCGCCGTCCGCACCGGGCCGCAGCAGCGCGGCCGTCACCCCGCCGAAGAACATCGAGTGCCGCGGCCAGCTGCGGGTGGGCAGGCCGAGGTCGGGCAGGGACAGGTCCTCCTCGTGCTCCACGAGCACCTCCGGCGACCCGCCGGCCCCGCCGGCTCCGGCGCGTTCCGGCACCAGGCTCACGTGCAGGCGCGGGGCGGCGACCGCGTCGACGAGGTCCGTCCCGCGCGCGAGGTGCTCGAGGACCTGGGCGACGGCGGTGGTGATCCGGTCGGCCCCCGGCGAGCCGACCGCCAGCACCGCCCCGTCGTCCCGCCGGCCCACCGTCGGCGCCATGTTGGAGGGCAGCCGCTCCCCCGGGTCCCAGGCGTGCAGGCCCCGCCGGTTCAGCTCCGGCTCCCCCAGGCAGTTGTTCAGCCACAGCCCGGTGCCGGGCACCATCGCGCCGGAGCCGTAGCCGGACGACGCCGTCACGGCGCAGGCCAGGCCCGCGTCGTCGACGACGGAGACGTGGACGGTGGACGGCGCGCCGCGCAGCCACGCCCCGCCGCGCGCGGCGACGTCGTCGAGCAGCGCCCGGGCGGCCGCGACGCGGTCCCTCGCGACGTCGAGGTGGTCGAGCCGGTGCCGCAGCACGGCCGCCTGGACGTGGACGAGGTGACGCACGGCGGCGTCGCCGGAGCGGGGACCGTCCTGCAGGAGGGCGAGGAGCGTCGCGAGCACGGGACCACCGACGGCGGGTGGCGGGTTGGTGCCGAGCGTCCAGCGGCCGGCACGGACGGCCAGCGCCGGCAGGACGCGGGCGCGGTAGGCACGCAGGTCCTCGGCGCCGACCAGGCCGCCGCCCTCCTGGTTCGCGGCGACCAGCAGCGCCGCCAGCTCGCCGGTGTACAGGTCCTGCGGGCCGGTGCGGGCCAGGTGCTCGAGCGTGTCGGCCAGACCCTCGACGCGCATCGTCTCGCCCGCCGCGAGCGGCGTGACGCCGTCCGGGCGGTGGACGGCGCGACGGCTCTCGGGGTCCCAGCCGTAGACGTCGTCGTGGACGAGGGACAGGTAGTGGGCGGCGGCGGGCCCGAGCACGAAACCCCGGCGGGACACCTCGACGGCGGGGGCGCAGACCTGCGGCCACGGGACCCGGCCCCAGCGGCGGTGCGCCTCCCCGAGCGCGGCGAGCGCACCGGGCGTGGCCACCGTGCCGTGCCCGACGGCCAGTGTCACCCCTCCGCCGTAGGCGGTGGTGACCTGGTGCACACCACCCCCGAACCGGTGCGGCGGGGCACCGCGACCCGGCATCTCGACGTTGCCGTCGACCGTGACGGGGTCGTGGCCGGGGACGGCGACGGTCAGGAAGGCCCCGCCGAGGGGGCTGACGACGCCGGGCTCGGTGACCATCGCGACGAGGCAGGCGGCGACGGCGGCGTCGACCGCCCCGCCGCCTGCCCCGGCGACCTGGACCGCCGCGTCGGCCGCGGCCTGGTTGGGGGCGGCGACGGCGGTCCGTCTCGTCATGCCCGTCCGCCCGGTGGGGCGACGGGAGTCAGCGGCGCGTCAGCGGCTCTGGCCCTGGTCGCGTCGGTCCAGCGCCTCCTGCAGCGCCTGGCGGAGCGTGATCTCCTGCGATGCGTCCACGTCGATCCCCTCCGGTCGGTGGTCCCGGACGACCTCGGTGCGGGTCGTCCCACCACTGACGGTACGCCTGGCGTATCACGTGCCGGAACTAGCGTCTTGGCATCCGAGACGCTGGTTGCTCCGGTCGAGGGAGGCGGCGGAACGCGTGGGACGGTCCTGCCGCACGGGGAGGGCATCGGTTCGAGCACGCGCACCATCCAAGTGCACGCGCGCCCGCGCGGCGCGGTGTGCGGGTGGGGCGCTCCTGCCCCGTCGGCGACGAACGCTCGGTCGGCCTCTCAGCCGCTCGCGCCGTCCCGCAGCCCGGCCTGCCACCAGTCGAGGGGCGTGACGCCGTCCTCGGCCCAGACGTTGCCGAACTCCCACTCGGCGTCGGGGTGGCGTCGGCCCAGCCACTCCAGGACCGCCTGGATGGCCGGGAAGCCCACGGCCGCGGGCACGGTGTAGACGCTGAGGGTGTCGGGGATGCGCCCGTCGAGCCGCCCGCCGAGGGCCACGAGCGCGGGGGTCAGCTCGTCGGAGGCGACGTCCGCGGCGTACAGCTGGACGGCGACGTTGCCGCCGCGCTCCAGGACGTTCGGGGTCCCGTCGGGGGCGACCTCGACGACGTCCCCCGCAGCGGTCCCCATCACCAGCCCGGGCGTCGCCAGCACCCGGTAGCGACCCGAGCCGAGCGGCTCGACGGACACCTGCTCGCGCACGGGCTGGGCGGGGTCGGATCCCGCGACCAGCAAGGTGATGGTCGTCGCGTCGGCCGCCATGCGGGCAGCGTAACGACCGGCCGGCCCGGTGGCGGGGGCCTCCCGCGACCCGGACGCGCCGCAGCGCACCCGGTCGCCGACCGGGTGCGCTGCGTGACGACGGCGCCGGGCGCGTCGCCGGAGGGGTGCCGCGTGCGCGTCCGTCAGCGGGCGGCGGTGCCCTCGGTGTAGTCCGAGTCGTCGGTCTTGACCCAGCTCATCAGCTTGCGCAGCTCGCGGCCCGTGGCCTCGATCGGGTGCTGCTCCTCCTCGGCGCGGCGGGCCGTGAACTCCGGCGCGCCGGCGTCCTGGTCGTCGATGAAGCGCTTGGCGAACGCGCCGTTGCGGATGTCCTCCAGGACGGCCTTCATGTTCTCCTTGACGCGCTCGTCGATGACGCGCGGCCCGGAGACGTAGTCCCCGTACTCGGCGGTGTCGGAGACGCTCCAGCGCTGCTTGGCGATGCCGCCCTCGTACATGAGGTCGACGATGAGCTTCAGCTCGTGCAGGCACTCGAAGTAGGCGACCTCGGGCTGGTAGCCGGCCTCGGTCAGCGTCTCGAAGCCGTACTGGACGAGCTTGGACATCCCGCCGCACAGGACGGCCTGCTCGCCGAACAGGTCGGTCTCGGTCTCCTCGGTGAAGGTCGTCCTGATCCCACCGGCGCGCAGGCCGCCGATGGCCTTGGCGTACGACAGCGCGAGGTCCCACGCCTTGCCGGTGGCGTCGTTCTCGACGGCGACGAGCACGGGCACGCCGCGGCCGTCGACGAACTCGCGGCGGACGAGGTGACCGGGGCCCTTCGGGGCGACCATGGCGACGTCCACGCCCGCCGGCGGCGTGATGTAGCCGAAGCGGATGTTGAAGCCGTGGCCGAAGAAGAGCGCGTCGCCGTCCACGAGGTTCGGCTCGACCGCCTCGGTGTACAGGTGCCGCTGCACGTGGTCCGGCGCGAGGATGACGACGAGGTCGGCCTCCTCGCACGCCTCGTAGGGCGTGAGCACGCGCAGGCCCTCGGCCTCGGCCTTGGCGCGGCTGCGGCTGCCCTCGGGCAGGCCGACGCGGACGTCGACCCCGGAGTCGCGCAGCGACAGCGCGTGCGCGTGGCCCTGGCTGCCGTACCCCAGGACGGCGACGTGGCGGTCGGCGATCACGGACAGGTCGGCGTCGTCGTCGTAGAACATCTCGGCCACGGTGGGCATCTCCTCGGTTGGTGTCGTACTCGGTTCGGGGGCGGATCAGGCCGTGCGGGCGGACCGGTCGGTGATGGAGCGCGGGCCACGTCCCACGGCGACCAGGCCCGACTGGACGAGCTCGCGCACGCCGTAGGGCTCGAGCACCTTGAGCAGCGCGCCGACCTTCTGGCTGTCGCCGGTCGCCTCGACCGTCACGGACTCGGGTGTGACGTCGACGACCTTGGCGCGGAACAGGTTCACGAGCTCGAGCACCTGCGAGCGGGCGGCGCCCTCGGCCCGGACCTTGACCAGCAGCAGCTCGCGCTGGACGGAGGCCGCCGGGTCGAGCTCGACGATCTTGATGACGTTGACGAGCTTGTTGAGCTGCTTGGTGACCTGCTCCAGCGGCAGCTCGTCGACGTCGACCACGACGGTGATCCGGGAGGTGTCCTCGTGCTCCGTCGGGCCGACGGCCAGGGAGTGGATGTTGAAGCCGCGGCGGGCGAACAGCGCCGCGACGCGGGTCAGCACGCCGGGCTTGTTCTCCACCAGCACGGACAGGGTGTGCCTGCTCATCGACTCCCTCAGCCCTCTTCCCGGTCCCAGGTGGGGGCGGTGCCCCGGGCGACCTGGATCGCGTCGTTGCTCACGCCCGCCGGCACCATCGGCCAGACCATCGCGTCGCGGTGGACGACGAAGTCGACGACGACGGGCCGGTCGTCGACCTCCATCGCCTTCTCGATCGTGGCGTCGACGTCCTCGGGGCGCTCGCAGCGCAGCCCCACGCAGCCGTAGGCGTCGGCGAGCTTGACGAAGTCGGGGATGCGCCGGCCCACCTCGGCACCGGTACCGGTGTGCAGGTCGGTGTTGGAGTACCGGCCCTCGTAGAACAGGGTCTGCCACTGCCGGACCATGCCGAGCGAGGAGTTGTTGACCACCGCGACCTTGATCGGGATGTCGTTGAGCGCGCACGTGGCGAGCTCCTGGTTGGTCATCTGGAAGCACCCGTCGCCGTCGACCGCCCAGACGGTGCGGTCGGGGGCGCCGACCTTGGCGCCCATCGCTGCCGGGACGGCGAAGCCCATGGTGCCCAGCCCCCCGGAGTTGATCCAGCTGCCGGGGCGCTCGTACCGGATGAACTGCGCGGCCCACATCTGGTGCTGCCCGACGCCGGCGACGTAGATCGACTCCGGCCCGGAGATCGCCCCGAGGCGCTCGATGACGTGCTGGGGGGCGAGGCTGCCGTCGCCGGAGTCGGCGTAGCCGAGCGGGTAGGTCTCGCGCCAGGAGTCCAGCTGCTTCCACCAGCCCTCGAGGTCCGGGCGGTGCCCGCTGTCGGCCTCGGCGCGCAACGCCGCGACGAGGTCGGTGACGACCTCCCGGGCGTCGCCGACGATCGGCACGTCCGCGACCCGGTTCTTGGAGATCTCCGCGGGGTCGATGTCGGCGTGCACGATGACTGCGCCCGGCGCGAACGTCGAGAGCTGGCCGGTGACCCGGTCGTCGAAGCGGGCGCCGAGGCTGACGATGAGGTCGGCCTTCTGCAGGGCGGTGACCGCGGCGACGGTGCCGTGCATGCCGGGCATCCCGAGGTGCTGGGGGTGGCTGTCGGGCAGCGCCCCCCTGGCCATCAGCGTCGTCACGACGGGCGCACCGGACAGGTCGACGAGCTCGCGCAGGACGTCGGACGCGCGGGCCTTGAGCACGCCGCCGCCGACGTACAGGACGGGACGGCGGGAGGTGGCCAGCAGGCGGGCGGCCTCCCGCACCTGCTTGCCGTGCGGCCGGGTCACCGGGCGGTAGCCCGGCAGCTCGAGCTCGGTCGGCCAGCTGAACCGGGTGGCGGCCTGCAGCGCGTCCTTGGAGATGTCGACCAGGACGGGGCCGGGCCGCCCGGTCCCCGCGATGTGGAAGGCCTCGGCGATCGTGCGCGGGATCTCGGCGGGGTCCGTGACGAGGTAGTTGTGCTTGGTGATCGGCATCGTGATGCCGGCGATGTCCGCCTCCTGGAAGGCGTCGGTGCCGATCGAGGAGCTGGCCACCTGCCCGGTGATGGCCACGAGGGGGACGGAGTCCATGTGCGCGTCGGCGATCGGGGTCACCAGGTTCGTCGCGCCGGGCCCGGACGTCGCCATGCAGACGCCGACGCGCCCGGTCGCCTGGGCGTAGCCCTGCGCGGCGTGCCCGGCGCCCTGCTCGTGGCGGACCAGGACGTGCCGGACGGCGGTGCTGTCCAGCAGCGGGTCGTACGCCGGCAGGATCGCCCCGCCGGGGATGCCGAAGACGACCTCCGCGCCGACCCGCTCGAGGCTGCGCACGAGGCTCTGCGCACCGGTGACGGGGGCGGCCTCAGCGGCGGGCTGACCCGGGCGCGGCCCGGGGCGGCTGGGTGGGCGGGGCACCGCGTGGGCGGTGGCCATGGCGTTCTCCTTCGGTCGACCGGGACATCCGGTGGCGCTGCTGGTGCTGCTCGGGGGGTGCTGCGTGGACGGTGCTCGGTGCTGGCACGAAAAAACCCCCCGGCCAAGGATGGCTCACGGAGGGGTCGGCGCGCGGAGGGGCTCGTTCGCTGCGAGCGGCGTCACGCGCGCCGATCGACTACGACAAGGAGCCTGCTCATGACGTCATGCTCGCCCGCGGCGGGCGCGGGGGTCAACCGGGAGCCACTCGCGTCTCACTCCTCGGACCGCCCGGCTCAGGAAGCGGACAGGTCACCGTCGACCGACCGGCGCTCGACGGCGTCGGCCCGCGGGGCGGCTCGCCGGTCGCGCAGACCACGGCGGCGACGCTCGACCCGTGGCACCGGGACGGGCTCGCCCGCGGGGTGCGGGGGCAGCGGGGCGTCGAGGTCGAACGCACCGCGCTCCAGGAAGGCCTCGACGGCCGAGGCGACCAGGGGCTTGGAGAAGGCGTACCCCTGACCGAGGTGGCAGCCCGCGTCGCGCAGCAGGCGCGCCTGGCCGACGTCCTCCACGCCCTCGGCGACGACGTCCAGGCCCAGGTCGCGCCCGAGCCGGACGATCGCCGCGAGCAGCGCCGTCTCCCGGGCCCTGGACCCGGCGTGCTGCATGAACCGCTTGTCGATCTTCAGCTCGTCGACGGTGAGCCGGCGCAGGTGGTCCAGACCGCTCCAGCCGGTGCCGAAGTCGTCCACGGCGAGCCGGACCCCGGTGGAGCGGATGAGCTCCAGGGCCTCGATCGCCCCCGGTGAGTCGGGCAGCAGCAGGCTCTCGGTGACCTCCAGCGTGAGGGCGGTCGCGGGCAGCCCGGAGCGCGCCAGCGCGCTGTCCACGGCGTCGACCGTGCCGGGCCAGCCGAGCTGGCGGACCGACAGGTTCACCGACACCCGCAGGTCGTGGCCGTCCGCCCGCCACCGCGCGGCGTGACGGGCCGCGGCCCCCAGCACCCGGGCGCCCAGGTCGACGATGGCGCCGCTGCCCTCGGCGAGCTCGATGACGGCGTCGGTCGCCAGCCGCTTGCCGTCCGGTGAGCGCCAGCCGACGAGGGCCTCGACCCCGACCACCTCGCCGTCCGCGAGCCGCACCTGCGGCTGGAACCGCACCTCCGGGGTCGCCTCCCCCACGGCGCTGCGCAGCCGCGAGCGGGCGCGCACGCGGCTGACGACCCGGTCGCGCAGCTGCGGGACGTACACCTGCACCGACCCCCAGCCGGCCGCCTCGGCCCCGTGCCGGGCCACGTCGGCGTGCCGCAGCACGTCCTCGGCGCCCCCGCCGGGCTCGTGGTGGGCCAGCCCGACGCAGGCGACGAGGTGGTGCACCCCTCCCCCGCCCGCGTAGGACCGGTCGAGGCTGCCGAGCAGCGCCCGCGCCAGCGCGTCCAGCCGGTCGGCGCCGGTGTCGCCCTGGACCAGGAGCGCGAACTCCACGTCACCGGAGCGCACCAGCAGCCCGTGCTGCCCCACCGCGTCGAGCATGCCCCGGGCCGCCTGCCGCAGCACGTCCTCACCGACACCCCGGCCCGCCGTGTCGTGCACGTCGGCGAGGCCGCCGATGACGCAGGACAGGAGGGCGACCGGAGGGCCGCCGGCCTGTCGGCGCTCGACGGCGTCCTCGAGCTCGGCCTCCAGGGCGGCACGGGCGGGCAGGCCGGTCACGGGGTCGCGCACCGGCGCGACGCCGACCGCCGCGACCCGGCGCGACAGCCGGCGGTTCTCCGCCATCAGGACGGCCAGGACGCCGGTCACGGCGAGCAGCGCGACCGCGCACACCGCGACGAGCCATCCGTCGGCCGACCAGGGGCCCAGCACCCCCACGACGACCGCGGCGGCGGCGCAGGCGGCGACCGTGGCCCGGGAGATCGTCGAGGCGGTGGCGCGGCGGGAGCCGACGAGCAGCGGCCCCCACCAGGGGCCTGCGGCCAGGGCCGCGGCGCCGGCGAGCCACAGCGCGGAAGCCGCGGGGCCGGCGCCGTCGACGCCGGTCAGCCCGCCGCCCAGCAGGACGGTCGTGGCCAGCACGCTCGAGCCCGAGCCGGTGGCCACGAGCAGCGGGACGCCGGGCGGCGGTCCCGCGACGTCCTCGTCGGCGCGGGCCCCGGGGACGCGGCCGGCCCACAGCGC
>NZ_BAAGTX010000025.1:0-55233 GCF_054781695.1 Thalassiella azotivora | reverse complement strand
GTCGAGGTCGTCCAGGGGCACGGAGGCCGTCGCCGGACCGGCGACGCGGGTCGGGTCGTCGCGGCGCCCCGACGGTCCGCGCACGGTCCGCTCCGCGGTCTGCCGCTCGCGCGCGGCCCGGCGCTCCCGCTCCTCGGCGAGCCGCCGCTCGCGCTCCTGCGCGACGCGGCGCTGCCGCTCCTCGGCCACCCGACGCTCCTGCTCGGCCCGGCGCGCCTCGGCCTCCCGGCGCTCGTCGATCTCGCGCAGCAGCGCGGCCTCGCGCTCCGCAGCCTCACGACGACGGCGTTCCTCGGCCTCGAGCTCGCGCCGGGCCTCCTCCCGGCGCCGGGCCTCGGCCTCCCGGCGGGCCTCCGCCTCGCGACGGGCCTCCGCCTCACGACGCGCCTCCGCCTCGCGCAGCGTCCGCTGCTCCAGCTCGGCGGCCCGACGGCGGCGCTCCTCCTCCTCGTACCAGGCCTGGCGCTCGCGCTGGGCCTCCGCCTCGCGGCGGGCCTCCTCCTCGCGCTGGACCTCCAGCTCGCGGCGGGCCTGCTCCTCGGCGCGGGCCAGGTAGGCGCTGCGCTCGGCCTCCCTGAGCTGGCGCCGGGTCAGCTGGACCTGGTTCTCGGGGGCCCCTGCGGCCTCCTGCTCCGCCAGCTGCTCGCGCAGCCGGCGCATGCGGCGCTCGCCGATGCCGGCGGTGTCGTCCGCGCGACCGGGCGTCATGGTCTGCTCTCCCGGAACGGGTGGTGGGCCGCGTGCGCATCCTCGGGGACGCGGTGGGTCTCGGGGTGGTGCTGGTAGAGGCTCTCCGGATGGTGCGGTTCGCGCGGTCCCTCCGGCCCACCCCGGTACAGGTGGTACTTGGCGATGTACTGGACGACGCCGTCGGGCACCAGGTACCAGACGGGCTGGCCCGCGCGCACGCGCTCGCGGCAGTCCGTGGACGAGATGGCCATGGCGGGAACCTCCAGCAGGCTGACGCCGTCAGCGGGCAGACCCGTGTCGCTCAGGGGGTGGCCGGGACGGGTGACGCCGACGAAGTGTGCCAGCGTCCACAGCTCCTCGACGTCCTTCCAGGACAGGATCTGCGCGAGTGCGTCCGCGCCGGTGATGAAGAACATCTCCGTGTCAGCACGCTGCGACGCCAGGTCACGCAGGGTGTCGATCGTGTAGGTGGGTCCCGGGCGGTCCACGTCCACCCGGCTGACCGTGAAGCGAGGGTTCGAGGCGGTCGCGATGACCGTCATCAGGTAGCGGTGCTCGGCGGCGGACACCTCGTCGACGTGCTTCTGCCACGGCCGGCCCGTGGGCACGAAGACGACCTCGTCGAGGTCGAACTCGGCCGCGACCTCACTCGCGGCCACGAGGTGGCCGTGGTGGATGGGGTCGAACGTCCCGCCCATCACACCCAGGCGCCGGCGACGCGTCACGCCCGGGTCAGTGCCTGTTGCCGACGCTGCGGAACGCGAACGTCAGGGCCAGCAGCGCCATCAGCCCGCCCAGGGCGCCGAGGCCGTAGACCTCGGGGGCGAAGGGGATCTCCATGTGGTGCTCCTGAGCCTGCTCGGCGGCGGCCTGGAGGACGGACGAGATCATGGGGTCTCCCCTTCTGACGAGATGGTCGAACGATCAAGCGAACAGTGTGGCACGGGCCGGGGCCGTCGGCTGTGACCCGTTGCACACAGCGTGAACACGGAGCGACACCTCCATCGGCAGCCGGTGACTCGAACAGCACTCTCCGTCACCCCAACGGGGCAAACCGGACACGGTGCTCGCGCCCCACGAGACCCCGTCACCCGCCACCGCTACGGCCGGACGTGCCCGTCGCCGGTGACGACCCACCGGGTGGTGGTGAGCTCGGCCAGCCCCATCGGCCCGCGGGCGTGCAGCTTCTGGGTGGAGATGCCGACCTCCGCGCCCAGCCCGAGCTCGCCGCCGTCCGTGAACCGCGTCGAGGCGTTGACCATCACCGCGGCGGAGTCCACGCCCTGGGTGAAGGCGTGCGCCACCCGCAGGTCGGTCGTCACCACCGCCTCGGTGTGGCCGCTGGACCACCGCCGCACGTGCTCGAGCGCGCCGTCCAGGTCGTCCACCACGGCCACGGCCAGGTCCATCGACAGGTACTCGGTGGCCCAGTCCTCGTCCGTGGCCGGCACCACCCGCACCCCGGACGGCGCCGCCGCGACCGCGCGCTCGTCGCCGTGCAGCGTCACGCCGGCGGTCGCGAGGTCCGCCAGCAGCGCCGGCAGCAGGTCCTGCGACCGCGACGCGTGCACCAGCAGCGTCTCGGCGGCGTTGCAGACGCTGACGCGGTGCGTCTTGGAGTTCAGGACGACGGCCCGGGCGACCTGGGCGTCCGCGGCCGCGTCGACGTACACGTGGCAGTTGCCGGTGCCGGTCTCGATCACCGGCACCGTGGACTCCTCGACGACCGTGCGGATCAGGCCCGCTCCCCCGCGCGGCACCAGGACGTCGACCAGCCCGCGGGCCCGCATCAGGTGCCGCACGCCCTCGCGACCGTGCTCGTCGACGGTCTGGACGGCGTCCTCGGGCAGTCCTTGCTCGCGCAGCGCCGTCCGCACCACCTCCACGAGCACCGCGTTCGTCCCCTGCGCCGCGGACCCGCCGCGCAGCACCGCCGCGTTCCCGCTCTTCAGCGCGAGGGCGGCCGCGTCGACGGTGACGTTCGGCCGGGCCTCGTAGACCATCGCCACCACGCCCATCGGGACCCGCGACTGGCTCAGCCGCAGACCGTTCGGCAGCACCCGCCCCCGGACCACCTCGCCCACCGGGTCCTCGAGGGCCACGACGTCCCGCACCGCGCGGGCCAGGGCGGCCACGCGGTCGGCGTCCAGCCGCAGCCGGTCCAGCAGCCCCTCGGCCAGGCCCGCCTCCCGGCCACGTCCCAGGTCGCGGTCGTTGGCCGCCACCACGCGCTCGGTGGCCCCCTCCAGGGCCGCCGCCACGGCCAGCAGCGCCGCGTCCTTGCGCTCGCGGGTCAGGGGCGCGAGGTCGCGCGCGGCCGCGCGGGCACGCCGGCAGGTCGCCAGCACGGCCTCGCGCACCGGGTCCGCGGCGACGTCGCCGTCCGGACCGCGTCCACGCGCAGCGTCGGTGGCACCGGGCAGGAGGCTGGAGGTCATGCCCCCAGCGTAGGACGGGCCGTCACAGCGGGCGGACCTCCCCGAGCACCAGCGCCGGGGGGACCAGTCCGCGGTCGGACCGCTCGCGCAGGGTGTCGCGGTCCAGCACCTCGAGGCCCACCACGCGCCAGTCCGGCAGACCCGCGCTCTCGCGGTGCTCGGGCCAGATCCGCAGCGCCATCGCGGCCGCGTCGTCGACGTCCTCGGCCTCGTCCCAGTACCGGACCTCCACGCGGTCCGCACCGTAGCGGGCCGAGGCGAGGAACGGCTGCTCGCGCTGCAGCGCCTGCAGGCCGGTGCGCAGCGCCAGCGCGTCCACCGGCTCCCCCGCCAGGACGACGGTCACGTGCCAGAGCGCGGGCTCGGCCCGCGGCCCCGACTGCGACGGCCCCGACTGCTGCGACCCCGACTGCTGCGACCCCGACTGCTGCGGCCCTGGCTGCGCAGGCCCAGGCTCCACGACCTCCACCCCGAGGTGCTCCTCTCCCCCGGGCCACGCGGCCCGCTGACGACGCCGCAGAGCGCCTCCGGGACCGCTCACCGGTGCAGCAGGACCATGTCGTCCCGGTGCACCAGCTCGCGGTCGTACCCCTTGCCGAGGGTCCGGGCCAGCTCCCTGGTGGACCTGCCGAGCAGACCCGGCAGCTCCGACGAGGAGTAGTTCACCAGCCCCCGGGCGTGCGCGTGGCCGCTTTCGTCGCACAGGTCGACCGGATCACCCGCCTCGAACCTGCCGTGCACCGACACCACCCCCGCGGGCAGCAGCGAGGCACGTCGGGCGACGACGGCCTCGACGGCGCCGGCGTCCAGCACCAGCCGCCCCACGGCGTTCGCGGCGTGCCGCAGCCACAGCAGCCGCGTCGCCGTGCGCCGGGCGGCCGGGTCGAACCAGGTCCCGACGTCCTCACCGTCGAGCGCCTGCCGCACCCGGTCGGCGCCGGTCAGCAGCACCGGGACGCCGGACGAGGTGGCGATCCGCGCGGCCTCCACCTTCGTCACCATCCCGCCCGTGCCGACCCCCGAGGCGCCGGTCGAGCCGATGCTCAGGCCCTCGAGGTCGTGGGCACCGCGGACCCGGTCGACCCGGCGGGCGCCCGGTCGCGTCGGGGGCCCGTCGTACAGGGCGTCGACGTCGGACAGCAGCACCAGGGCGTCCGCGTGCACCAGGTGCGCCACGAGCGCGGCCAACCGGTCGTTGTCCCCGAAGCGGATCTCGTCGGTCGCCACCGTGTCGTTCTCGTTGACCACCGGGACGACCCCCAGCCGCAGCAGCCGGTACAGCGTGCGCTGGGCGTTGCGGTAGTGCGTGCGGCGCACCACGTCCTCCGCCGTCAGCAGCACCTGGCCCACGACGAGCGCGTGCCCGGCGAAGGCACCGGCGTACCGGGCCACCAGCTGCCCCTGACCGACGCTGGCCGCCGCCTGCTGGGTCGCCAGGTCCCGGGGGCGACGGGTCAACCCGAGCGGCGCCAGGCCCGCGGCGATCGCGCCCGACGAGACCAGGACGACGTCCAGACCGCGGAGCCGGCGCTCGGCGAGCGCGTCCACGAGCGCCTGCAGCCGCTGGGTGTCGATGCCTCCCTGCGCCGTGGTCAGCGAGGACGAGCCGACCTTCACCACGACCCGACCCGCGTGCCGCAGGCCGTCGCGCGAGCGGACCCGCACCTCAGCGGCCACGGCGGAGCACCCCCCGCCCGCGGGCCCGGGGCGCGGACGCCCCGCACCGCCGCGCGCTCATCGGGTGTCGTCGTCCGCGGGGTCGACCCAGCGCCCGGCACGGCGCTCGCGGGCCAGCTCCTCGCGGGCGTCGGCCTTGGACTGGCGGCGCTGGGAGTACTCCTCCCGCTTCTGACCGCGCGTCGGGCGGTGGTGGTCGTCGAGCCGCAGGTCGCTGCCGCGCGGGCCGGCGAGCAGCTCCGCCCCGCCGACGAGGGTGGGCTCCCAGTCGAAGACGACCGCGTTCTCCGTCGGGCCGATGAGCACCTCGGAGCCGGCCACCGCGCCGGCCGCGAGCAGACCCTCCTCGACGCCGAGCCGCGCGAGCCGGTCGGCGAGGTAGCCGACGGCCTCGTCGTTGGAGAAGTCGGTCTGACGGACCCAGCGCTCGGGCTTGGCGCCCCGCACCCGGTAGCGCTCGCCGGCGTCGTTGTCGGTCGTCTCCTCGCGGGTGACGGTGAAGCCGGTGTCGTCGACGGCCTGCGGCCGCAGCACGACCCGCGGCGCCTGGACGACGATCGCGGACTCCCGCGCCTCGCGCACGAGGCGGGCCATCGCGAACGACAGCTCGCGCAGCCCCTCCCGGGTGGCGGCGGACACCTCGACGACCGAGTACCCGCGGGACTCGAGCTCGGGGCGCACGAGCTCCGCGAGGTCCCGCGCGTCGGGCACGTCGACCTTGTTCAGCGCCACGATCCGCGGCCGGTCGGTGAGCGGCACCACCTCCCCGTGGGTGTCGAGGTCCACCGCGTAGGCCGCCAGCTCGGCCTCGATCACCTCGAGGTCGCTGAGCGGGTCGCGGCCGGGCTCGAGCGTGGCGCAGTCCAGGACGTGCACGAGCGCCGCGCAGCGCTCGACGTGGCGGAGGAACTCCAGACCGAGTCCCCGGCCCTCGCTGGCACCGTGGATGAGCCCGGGGACGTCGGCCACGGTGAACCGCACGTCGCCCGCCTCGACGACACCGAGGTTCGGCACGAGCGTCGTGAACGGGTAGTCCGCGATCTTGGGTCGCGCCGCGGACAGGACGGCGATCAGGCTCGACTTGCCCGCGCTGGGGAAGCCGACCAGCGCGACGTCCGCGACCGACTTCAGCTCCAGGACGACGTCCCCGGACCACCCGGGCTCACCGAGCAGCGCGAAGCCGGGCGCCTTGCGCCGCGGCGAGGCGAGGGCGGCGTTGCCGAGACCGCCGCGGCCGCCCTGGGCGAGCACGAACCGGGTCCCCGCCCCGACCAGGTCGGCCACGACCTCCTCGCCACCGCCGGACCCGACCGTCTTGACGATCGTCCCCTCGGGGACGCGGAGGACCAGGTCGTCGCCGTCGGCGCCGTGCCGCATCCCGCCCTGCCCGGGCCGGCCGTTCGCGGCCCGCCGGTGCGGGCTGTGGTGGTACTCCAGGAGCGTCGTCGTGGAGGGGTCGACCTCCAGGACGACGTCGCCACCGCGGCCGCCGTTGCCGCCGTCGGGGCCGCCGAGCGGCTTGAACTTCTCCCGGTGCACGGACGCGCAGCCGTGCCCGCCGTCGCCCGCTGCCACGTGCAGCAGCACCTTGTCGACGAAGCTCGCCATCAGCCCTCACTCCCGCACCGGTCGGCGCTGCTGTGCCGGTCGGCCCACGCCGGTCACCGGATCGTGCCGGGTCGCCGCCCACGGCGACGACCCCTGGACGCAGGACGGGGTGAGCCGGTACCCGGCTCACCCCGTCCTGCGGTCGCTGCTCGCGTCAGCGGGTGGTCACTCGCCCGCGGTGACGATGTTGACGGTGCGACGGCCACGCTTGGTGGCGAACTGCACGTTGCCCGCGGCCAGCGCGAAGAGCGTGTCGTCCCCGCCGCGGCCGACGTTGTCACCGGGGTGGAAGTGCGTGCCGCGCTGGCGGACGATGATCTCGCCGGCGTTGACGAGCTGACCGCCGAAGCGCTTGACGCCGAGGCGCTGGGCGTTGGAGTCGCGCCCGTTCCGCGTGGAGCTGGCGCCCTTCTTGTGTGCCATGACTGGTTCCGCCTACCTGGTTCGTGTCCGAGGGTCCTGCCTGCCGGCCGTGCCGGCGGGACTCAGGCCCCGATCTTGGTGACCTTGATCTGCGTCAGCTTCTGCCGGTGCCCCTGGCGCTTGCGGTAACCGGTCTTGTTCTTGTAGCGCAGGATGGTGATCTTCGGGCCCTTGGCCGCGGCGACGACCTCGGCGGTCACGGTGACCTTCGCGAGGGCGTCGGCGTCGCTGGTGACGGTGTCGCCGTCGACCAGCAGGACCGGCTTGAGCTCGACCGTCGAACCGGCGTCCCCGGTCACCCGGTCGATGGTCAGCACGTCGCCGACCGACACCTTCTCCTGACGGCCGCCTGCGCGGACGATGGCGTACACCTTGGGCTCACTCCCTGACGTCGTTCGGTGCTGGTGGATCACGTCGCGCTCGGCCTGTCGGCTTCGCACGGGCACACACAGCAGGGCACGCCGAGGGCGTGCCGGGGACCAGCGTACGGATCCCGGCGCACCCCGGTCAAACCGACCCCTCCGTCCCCTGGCCGGCGTCCGTGGGCGCCGCGTCCTGCACCGGGCTGCTGCCCGACCCGCCCGACCCGCCCGACCCGCCGGGCGCCGTCGTGGGTGCCGTCGCCCGGCGCCGGCGACGGCCCCGGGCGGGGGCCACCGGGTCACCGTGCGGGGGTGCGGTGTCGTCCGGCGAGGGCTGCGCGGCGGGAGCCTGGTCGGCCCCCGCTCCGGCGGCTGCGTCGCCCGACGGGCCCGACGCGTCGGTCGCACCGGGCGAGCCCGGCTGCACCGGGTCCCCGTGCGGAGGGGAGGTGTCGTCCCCCGACTGCTGCGCCCGGGCGCCCGCCGCGGGCTCCTCCCCCGGTGCGGAGCCTCCCGCTCCGGACCCAGCGCCCTGTGCCGACGAGGAGGCCGACGAGGAGGCCGACGATGAGGCCGACGATGAGGCCGACGAGGGCTCAGCCGCCGGGTGCACGGGGTCACCGTGCGGCGGCGTGGCCGTCTCGGGCTCGGGCACCAGCACGGCCACCGGCTCGGACGCCCCGGCCACGACCGCGGCGACCACGACGGGCTCCTGACCGCCGGCGCCCTGACCCGCCTCGGCCTCGTGCTTGGCCCGGGCTGCGGCCGCCACCTTCGCCACGGCCGCGGCCTGCTCGGCACGGCGCTTCTCCTCGGCCGCCAGAGCCGCCTTCTCCTTCTTCGACAGCTGCCGCTCGGCCTTGGGCTGCCCGCCACCGCCGCCGGCCGCGCTGGTGCCGCGCCCGTCGCCGCCACCGCCGCCGCGCACGACCGGTTCGTCGTGCAGGACCACACCGCGTCCCTGGCAGTGCTCGCACGGCTCGCTGAACGCCTCGAGCAGCCCCTGCCCCACCCGCTTGCGGGTCATCTGCACGAGCCCGAGGGAGGTGACCTCGGCGACCTGGTGCTTCGTGCGGTCGCGGCCCAGGCACTCCAGCAGCCGCCGCAGCACGAGGTCCCGGTTGGACTCGAGCACCATGTCGATGAAGTCGATGACGATGATGCCGCCGACGTCGCGGAGCCTGAGCTGGCGGACGATCTCCTCGGCCGCCTCCAGGTTGTTCTTCGTGACGGTCGCCTCGAGGTTGCCGCCGGAGCCGACGAACTTGCCCGTGTTGACGTCGATCACCGTCATCGCCTCGGTGCGGTCGATGACCAGCGACCCGCCGGACGGCAGCCACACCTTGCGCTCGACCGCCTTGGCGATCTGCTCGTCGACGCGCTTGGCCGCGAACACGTCGCCGACCGACTCGTCCCAGTGCTCGAGCCGCTCCACCAGGTCGGGCGCGACCTCGCGGACGTACTCCTCGACCGTGCTCCACGCCTCGTCGCCGGAGACGACGAGCCGGGTGAAGTCCTCGTTGAACACGTCGCGGATCACCTTGACCGTCAGGTCCGGCTCACCGTGCAGCAGCGAGGGGGCGTTGGCGGTCGTCGAGCGCTTCTGGATGCTCTCCCACTGCGCCTGCAGCCGCTTGACGTCCCGCTCGAGCTCGACCTCGCTGGCGCCCTCCGCCGCGGTGCGGACGATGACGCCCGCCTCGTCCGGCACGACGGCCTTGAGGATCTTCTTCAGGCGGGCCCGCTCGGTGTCCGGCAGCTTGCGGGAGATGCCCGTCATCGACCCGTTGGGCACGTAGACCAGGTACCGGCCCGGCAGCGACACCTGGCTGGTCAGCCGGGCGCCCTTGTGGCCGACAGGGTCCTTCGTCACCTGGACGAGGACGGGGTCGCCGGACTTCAGCGCCAGCTCGATCCGGCGCGGCTGGCCGTCCATGCCCGCGGCGTCCCAGTTGACCTCGCCCGCGTACAGGACGGCGTTGCGTCCCTTGCCGACGTCGACGAACGCCGCCTCCATGCTGGGCAGCACGTTCTGGACCTTGCCCAGGTACACGTTGCCGATCATCGACGCCTGGGCCTTGCGCGCCACGAAGTGCTCGACGAGGACGCCGTCCTCCAGGACGGCGATCTGGGTGCGACCCTCGCGCTCGCGGACCACCATCACGCGCTCCACGCTCTCGCGCCGGGCGAGGAACTCGGCCTCGGTGACGATGGGCTTGCGCCGGCCGGACTCGCGTCCCTCGCGGCGGCGCTGGCGCTTGGCCTCGAGCCGGGTCGAGCCCTTCAGGCCGGTGACCTCGTCCTCGGCGCGGCGGCGGGACCGCGACTCCTCCGACCCGCCGTCACCCTCGCCGTCGCCGGAGCCACGGCGACGGCGCCGGCGACGGCGACGACCCGACGTGGACTCGGGCTCCTCGGCCTCGTCGGCGGGGCCAGCGCCCTGGTCGCGGGCGTCCTTCGCGGACGCGTCCTGGGCGGACTCGTCGCCCGTGGGGGCCCCGGAGCCCTCACCCGCCTCGGCGCGCGACTGCTGACCCTCCTCGCCGTCCTGGTCGGTGGCGTCACCGGACTCGCCGCGACGCTTGCGCCCGCGGCCACCGCGACGTCGGCGCCGGCGACCGCGGCCCTCCTGCTCGTCCTCGGCGGCGTCCCGGTCGGCGGCGTCCTCACCCTCGGCCTCGCCACCGCCCTGGGCGTCCGCGGTCGCGGTGCCGCCCTGGGCGTCCTCGGCCGCGGTGCCGCTCGTGGGGCCGGCGTCCCCGGAGGCACTCGTCCGCCTGCGTCGGCGGCGCGGGGCGGGCTGCTCCGGCGCCTCGGTCTCCTCGGCGCGGGTGGCCGGCGCGACCTCCGCCGGCTCCGTCGCGGCGTCGGTCGGCTCCACGTGGACAGGGGGCCCGGCCGGCCGCGACGCCGCGCGACGACGCCGGGGGGCGCTCGCCGCGCTGAGGTCGGGCGCCTGGAAGAGGACGGGCGCCGGGGCGGCTGCCGCCCCGTCGTCGCCGGTCCCGGCGTCCTCCTCCGACTCGTCCTCGGACTCGGGATCGGCGTCCTCCTCCGACCCGGCCTCGGCGTCCTGCGGCGCCGCTGCCGGCCCGGGGGCGTCGGCCGGCTGCGTGACGTCGGCGGCCGGGACGTCGGCCGCCCGCGTCGGAGCAGGCGCCGCCTGCCCGTCGTCGGCGGGCCGGTCGTCGTCGGGCTGCTGCTCAGGCTGCTGCGCCGGCTGCTGCGCGGAGGGTCCTGCCGCCTGGTCGTCCTCAGCCACGGCCGCCTTGGCGCGGGTGCGCTTGGCGGCGGTCTTGCGGGCGGCGCGCTTGCGCGGAGCGGGCGCCTCCCCGGCGTCCTGGGCGGTGTCCTGGCCCGTGGCAGCCGGGGTGTCACCCTCGGGGGCGCCGGCCGCGGCGACGTCGCCGGTCTGCTCCGGCGCCTGCGCCGCCTTCTTGCGGGTGGCGCGCTTGCGGGTCGCCTTCTTCACGGGGGCGGACTCGTCCGCGCCCGCCTCCGCCGCGGGTTCCGTCGTGGGCCCGGTGGTCACCGCAGCGGCGGGCGCCGCTCCAGCGACGTCCTCCGGGGGCGTACCGGCCGCGGCCGGTGCGGCGGCACCCGTCGAGGCGGACGGCGGACCGGCGGGCCGGCTCGCGGCGCGGCGGCGGGTGCGTCGCTGCGGGGCCCCGGTGGTGTCCGCGGGCGCCGCGCCCTGGTCGGGGGCGCCCTGGTCCGCCGCGCCCTGCGCGCCGGTGGTGCTGTCGTCGGTGGGGTTGGTCACGGGTTGCTCCCGTCCCTGCGGTACCGCCACACCGTCGGTGCCGCTCGGGCGTCGTCGTCGCCGGTGGCCCGGCGGCGGAAGTCGGTGGTCACGCCCCAGATCCGCGGCGTTCCGCCGGGTGGGCGGACGCGCGGTGCTCTCAGGCGCCGGCGGCGTCCCGGTCCGGGGCCAGTGGGTCGGCCACGGTGGCCGCCTCCTCGTCGAGCAGCCCCTGCGACAGCCGGGTCACCTGGGGTGGTGACACGGGCGCGAGGTCGGCCACCGCGCGGAGGGCGGTCAGGACGTCGTCGGGTCGGACGGCAGGTGTGGCGTGCCGCACGACCAGGTGGAGTATCGCACAGGGACGCCCCGTGGCCAGGGCGGCGCGCCCCAGGTCCGACCGGACGGCGTCCTCGTCGGTGCTCACCTCGGCCAGCCGGACGACGGCGGCGCGGGCGTCGAAGGTGCGCCGGCCCGACTTCGTCACGCGCTCGACCTGCACCTCGTCCCGGTCGAGGAAGGCGGTGGCGGCGGCGGCCGCGACCTGCGGTGCGACCTGCGGCAGCACGATCTCCCACCAGCCCCCGGTCAACCGGTCGGCGAGCGCCCCCGGACCGGCCTCGACGACGTCCACCACGTCCAGGCCGGGGGGCAGGGCGGCGTCGAGCGCGGCCCGCAGCTGCCGCGGGTCCACCCGGCGGACGAGCGAGACCTCCAGGTACTCCGCCTCGCTCGCGGCGCCGGTCGGGGCGGCGTTGGCGTAGGAGACCTTGGGGTGGGGGGTGAAGCCGGCCGAGTAGGCCATCGGCACCTCGGCCCGCCGCAGCGCGCGCTCGAGCGCGCGCTGGAAGTCGCGGTGGCTGGTGAAGCGCAGCCGGCCGCGCTTGGCGTAGCGGATCCGCAGCTTCTGGACGGCAGGTGGCGGCGGCGGTCCGTCGGGCGTGCGTGCCAGCGGGATCACTCCAGACGTGGGGGGGGGGCGGACGCGCTCCGGTTCACGCGCCGCGACGACCGCCCAGGCTAGCCGTCCACCGGGCCGGTCCCCTCGCACCGCACGGCGTCGCGGAGCGCCGCGTCGAGCCGCCCCTGCGGCGTCCGGTCGCCCGCGGCCCCGGTCGGCGGCCCCGCCGACTTCGGGGCGGACGGGGCGGTTGTCGCCGCCTCGTCGAGGGCTCCTGGCCCGTCGGCGACGAGGTCGGTGCGGGCGTGCTCGGTCGCGCGCCGGGCGAGCAGGTCCGCCTCGCGGGCGAGCTGGCCCGCCCGGGTCGGGTCGGCGGACAGCAGGGCGACGGCGGACCCCAGCCGCTGCTCGGCCAGGACCTGCAGGGCGCGGGCCCGCACACCGACCCGACCGGTACCCGTGGTCACGACGTCGCGCGCCAGCCGGGTGCCCGCGCGGGCCAGGAGGAGGGAGTGCTCGGCGACCTGCCGCGACCGGGCGCCGCGACCGAGCCCGGGGACGGCGGCAGCCAGCGCGCCGTCCACCTGCCCGCCGGCGTCGCTGAGGGTGCGCAGCGACCGGACCGGGTCGCGACCGTCCCCGGCGCCCCCGCGGGAGGCGTGGGTGGCGAGGGCCGCGCGGGCCGCCTCGACGGCCGAGCGCAGGTCGTCCCCGGCGGGCGGGCCGGTCGCGCCGAGCGCCCGCTCGGCCGCCGCGACGTCGTCCGCCAGACCGCGCTCGGCACCGGGCAGGGCCCGCTCGGCGTCGTGTGCGGTGCGGGCCAGGTGCCCCCCCGCGTCCAGCAGGACCTGGGCCTGACCGAGGGCGTCCTCGGCGACGCGCAGGTCGAGCGCGGCGGCCCCGGGCCGGGAGGCGGTGAGGTGGTCGCGCGCCCGCTCGAGGGCCCGCTCGGCGACGTCCGCGCGGTGCGCGACCTCGCGCGGCACGAGCTCCAGGCACTCGCGGGCGGTCGACGGGAGAAGGGGGCCGGCCCCTGGGGCGGGTGCCCGCTCGGCAGCGCCCACCAGGTCGTCGGCACGCCGCAGCTCCGCGAGACGGGCGGCCAGGTCCGTCAGCAGCTGGGAAGCCCTGCGGGGGACGTCGCGCCCCTCCCGCAGCTCGCCCACGCACGCCCGCAGCGACCGGTCGGCGGTCCGGCACAGCACCAGGACCTCCTGCAGCGCCCCGGACCGGCCGGGGTCCGCGCCCGCCTCCCGGCCGGCGCGCTCGCGTCGGGCGAACGCGGTCGCCAGGACCGCCTTGGCGTCGCGCAGCCGGTTCTCCACGCCGCGCAGACGTCCCGCCTCGTCCCCGGCCCCCGGCACGGCGTCGACCACCCCGGCGCCCGGGGTCGAGGGCCGTCGCGCCGCCACCTCCGCCCTCGCCACGGCCAGCTCGCGCTCCGCCGCGCCGAGGGCGTCGTCGGTGCGCACGAGCGCCCGGTCGACGTCGCCCTGCAGATCCGGTGGCCGGGCCCCGGCAGCCGGGGGCCGGGTCCGTGCCCGGACCGTCCCGGCGGACCAGCGCGGCCCCCGGACCCGCTCGCGGCCCGGCCGTCGCAGCACCAGCAGGATGGCAGCGGCGCCGGCCAGGGCGACGAGGGCCACCGCGCCCACGACGAGCGGCGCGACCCCCGGCCCCTGGACACCGGCCGGCTCCGTGCCGGGCGCCACCTCGACGGGCTCGGGCGTGCGGCCCGCGAGGACGTCCGCGTAGCCGCGGGCGGCACCGACGGCGGCACCGGCCCAGTCGGCCCGGGCCAGCGCGGGCTCGACGGCGACGAGCGCGACCTCGGCCAGCTCCGCGTCGGTCAGCTCGAACTCGCGGTCCACGGAGTAGGCGTAGACCCGGTCGCTGACGTCGACCGCGAGCAGGACGTCGTCCCGCCCGAGGCCGCTGAGCACCGCGGTGCGGTCCGCCCACTCCTGCGGTCCCATGCCGTCGAGGTCCTCGACGAACACGACGAACAGCCGGACGCCGGCGTCCTCCCGCAGGTCCTCCAGGGCGTCCTGGACCTCGCCCTCGGTGGTGACGACAGCGCCGGCCCGGTCGACGAGCTGCTCCTCCAGCCGCAGGGGCTCCTCGGCCGCGGCCGGCGCCGCCGGGACGCCGAGCAGGACGAGCACCGCCACCAGCACGGGGCGGACCAGGGAGGGCAGCCCCGGCACGGCGCGGACCAGGACGGCACGGACCAGCGCGGCGCGGACGGACCCGGGGGCCCGCCCGCGCCGTCCGGTGCTCGCGTCGGCGGCTGGCACGGGGCTCAGTGTGGTGCATGAGGGCGACATCGTCGTGCCGATCGCCCCGACCGCCGGGCCCTCGGCAGACACCGCCGCGGGGCGTGGCACCGTGGGTGCGTGGACGGTCACGCAGCGCCCGGACGGGGGCCCTCGCCCCGCCGGGTCACGCCCGCGCGCCGTCGGTTCGCGAGCACCCGCAGCCGGCGGGCGGCAGGGACGGTCCTCACCGTGGCGCTGCTGCTGGGAGCGTGCACCGGGACGGGGACCGGGGCACCGGAGGCCGCGTCCGAGGGCCGCGGCGGCGGGGTCGACCTCGAGGCGCAGGTCCGTGGCCTGCCGGGCGGCGGCCTGCGCGTGCAGTACCTGGTCACGAACCGCGGCCTCGACCCCGTCGTGGTCGCGGACGGCGTCCCGGTGGCCGACGCCACCCGCCGGCCGGAGCCGGACCCGGACGCTGCGTACGTGCGGATGCGTCCCGGGGGCACGGTGGAGGTGTCCCGGCGGACGTTCTCGGCACCGGCGGGGTCGGAGCGGTCGGGCACGGCGGTCATGCGGGGCACGCTGCTGCCGGCGGGTGAGGACCTGGCCGGCACCGTCGTCCTCGAGGCCCCCGTGCCCCTGTACCAGCCGTACGCGGCCGCCCGCGGGCAGGCGCAGGTGCCCGAGTCGGCCAGGACGGTCGTGTTCTGCCTGGGCGTCGTCGACCCCTCCGACCTCGAGGCCGCGCTGCAGACCCCGGTGGAGCCGGACGACGACAGGCCGGTGCTGCGGCACCCGACCCGCCAGCTCGTGCTGTGCAGCGACGAGCAGCCGCTCCCCCGGTGAGGGGGGTCATACCCTCGGCGAGGAGCCGCCGGCCACCGTCAGCGGCAGCAGCTGGCGGCCCGTCGGACCGATCTGGATCTCGGTGCCCATCTGCGGGCAGACCCCGCAGTCGAAGCAGGGCGTCCAGCGGCAGTCCTCCACCTCGACCTCGGACAGCGCGTCCTGCCAGTCCTCCCACAGCCAGTCCTTGTCCAGACCGGAGTCGAGGTGGTCCCACGGCAGGACCTCGGCGTGCTCGCGCTCGCGCGTGGTGAACCAGTCGACGTCCACCCCGTGCGGCGCGAGCGCCGTGGCGGCGCACGCCATCCACCGCTCGAAGGAGAAGTGCTCGCTCCACCCGTCGAAGCGGCCGCCGTCCTCCCAGACGGCCCGGATGACGTCGCCGACGCGCCGGTCGCCCCGGGACAGCAGGCCCTCGACGATGCCGGGCTTGCCGTCGTGGTACCGGAAGCCGATGGCCTTGCCGTAACGGCGGTCGGACCGGATCGCGTCCCGCAGCTTGGCCAGCCGCGCGTCGGTCGCCTCGTGCCCGAGCTGCGCCGTCCACTGGAAGGGCGTGTGCGGCTTGGGGACGAACCCGCCGATGCTGACGGTGCAGCGGATGTCGCTGCGGCCGGAGACCTCGCGGCCGGTGGCGATCACCCGCTTCGCCAGCTCGGCGATCTGCAGCACGTCCTCGTCGGTCTCGGTGGGAAGACCGCACATGAAGTACAGCTTCACCTGGCGCCAGCCGTTGGAGTACGCGGCCGCGACGGTCCGGATGAGGTCGTCCTCGGAGACCATCTTGTTGATGACCTTGCGGATCCGCTCGCTGCCGCCCTCGGGTGCGAACGTCAGCCCGCTGCGACGGCCGTTGCGGGACAGCTCGTTGGCGAGGTCGATGTTGAACGCGTCGACGCGGGTGCTCGGCAGGGACAGGCCGGTGTTCGTCCCCTCGTAGCGGTCGGCCAGCTGCTTGGTGAGGTCGGCGATCTCGCTGTGGTCCGCGCTGGACAGCGACAGCAGGCCCACCTCCTCGAAGCCGGTGGCGGCCAGGCCCTTCTCGACCATCTGGCCGACGCCCTGCAGGGACCGCTCCCGCACCGGGCGGGTGATCATCCCGGCCTGGCAGAACCGGCAGCCCCGGGTGCAGCCGCGGAAGATCTCCACGCTCATCCGCTCGTGCACGGACTCCGCGAGCGGCACCAGCGGCTGCTTGGGGTACGGCCACTCGTCGAGGTCCATCACGGTGTGCTTGGACACCCGCCACGGCACGCCCGGCCGGTTCGGCGCGACCTTCTGGATCCGGCCGTCCGGCAGGTAGCTGACGTCGTAGAACCGCGGCACGTAGACGCCGCCGGTGCGGGCCAGCCGCAGCAGGAGCTCCTCGCGGCCCCCGGGGCGGCCCTGCTCCTTCCACTCCCGGACGACGTCGGTGATCGTCAGCACCGCCTCCTCGCCGTCGCCGATCACGGCGGCGTCGACGAAGTCGGCGACCGGCTCGGGGTTGAACGCCGCGTGCCCACCCGCGACGACGACCGGGTGGTCCTGCGTGCGGTCCACGGCCCGCAGCGGCACGCCGGCGAGGTCGAGCGCGGTCAGCAGGTTGGTGTAACCGAGCTCGGTGGCGAAGGAGACCCCGAGCAGGTCGAAGTCGCCGACGGCGCGGTGGCCGTCGACGGTGAACTGGGGCACGGAGTGCTCGCGCATGAGCGCCTCCATGTCCGGCCACACGGCGTACGTGCGCTCGGCCAGGGCGTCAGCGCGCTCGTTGAGCACCTCGTAGAGGATCATCGTGCCCTGGTTGGGCAGCCCGACCTCGTACGCGTCCGGGTACATCAGCGCCCAGCGGACGGTGTGCTCCCCGCCGCAGTCCCACTCCTTGACGGTGGCGTTGAGCTCGCCGCCGACGTACTGGATGGGCTTGCTCACCCTCGGCAGCAGCGGCTCCAGCGCCTCGAAGATCGACTCGCCGGGCATGACGTGGTGCCTCCGTGTCAGGTCGGGGGGTGGTCGGCCGGACGGCGCGTGCTCGCGCGTGGCCCGCCGTCCAGGGTAACCCCGCCCGGCTCGCGCGTCGGCGGTCCCGGAGCGCTCCGGCGCCGTCCCGTCAGGCGGTGGTCACAGCCCGATCACAGCGAGGGGAACCAGATGCCGATCTCCCGCTGCGCGGACTCCGGCGAGTCCGAGCCGTGCACGATGTTCTGCTGGACCTTGACGCCCCAGTCCCGACCGAGGTCACCGCGGATGGTGCCCGGCGCCGCCTTCGTGGGGTCGGTGGCGCCGGCCAGGGAGCGGAACCCCTCGATGCAGCGGTGACCCTCGACGACCGCCGCGAGCACCGGGCCGGAGGCCATGAACTCCAGCAGCGGCTCGAAGAACGGCTTGCCCTCGTGCTCGGCGTAGTGCTGCTCCAGCACGGAGCGGTCGACGGTCCGCAGCTCGGCCGCGACGACGTCGTACCCCTTGGCCTCGACGCGACGCAGCACCTCGCCGACGAGGCGACGGCGCACGCCGTCCGGCTTCACCAGGACGAGGGTCCGCTCGGTGGCCGGGGCGTCCGGGGCGGGGGTGGGCGACTGGGTCACGTCGGCTGCTCCTCGTGGTGGTGGCGGAAGGTGGTCCGAGCCTATCCGTCGCCGCCTACCCGTCGCCCTGGGCCGCCCAGGCGGCCCGGTCCCGGTCGATGCGGCCGCCGATCGTCAGCAGCCACACCCACATGGCGACGAAGAGCAGCCCGAGGCCGAACATCGCCGGCACCCAGAACCCGGTCGCCACGACGAGCACCTGGAGGACCCAGCCGAGCGCGGTGCCCCAGGGCCGGCGGACCAGCCCCGCGGCCAGCAGGCACGCCACCGACAGCGCTCCCCCGGCGGCCCACACGGTGCTGCGCGGCAGGTCCGACAGCCCGGTGGCGACGAGCGTGGCGAAGAAGACGAGGAACGCCTCCAGGGCCAGGCAGACGGCGGCGAACCGGGCCCTCACGGGAGCTCGCCACGGTCGTGGGAGCCGTCGTGCGAGCCGTCGTCCGCACGGTCGTCGAGGTCGACGTCCTCGCGGTCGAACCGGGCGTCCGCGTCGACGGGCCGACCGCCGGCCAGCAGGCGCGCCTCGGCGGCGACGGTGACCGAGCCGGTCACCACGACGCCGCCGGTGGAGCCGCCGTGCGCCTCGGCGCGGTTGACGGCCAGCACGATCGCGTCGTCCAGGCTCTCCTCGACGTGCACGCGGTCCTCGCCGAACACCTCCAGCGCCAGCCGCTCGAGCTCGCCCACGGGCACCGCCCGCGGGGAGGACGAGCGGGTCACGACGACCTCGTCCATCAGCGGCTCGAGGACGTCGAGCATCGTCGCGGCGTCCTTGTCGGCGAGCACCCCGACGACGCCCACGACGTGGCTGAACGTGAACGCGTCCTCGACCGCCGCGACGAGCGCCTGCGCACCCGCGGGGTTGTGGGCGGCGTCGACGAGCAGCGCGGGGCTCGGCCGGACCAGCTCCAGGCGCGCCGGGGACGAGGTGTCGGCCACGGCCGAGCGCACGACGCCCTCGTCGAGGGGTCGCTCCCCGTCGCCGAGGAACGCCTCGACGGCGGCGAGGGCGACGGCGAGGTTGTGCGCCTGGTGCTCCCCGTGCAGGGGCAGGAAGAGGTCCTCGTAGGTGCCGGCCACGCCGCGGACGGTCACCTGCTGGCCACCCACGGCGGGGCGCCGGGCGACGACGCCGAACTCCAGGCCCTCCCGGGTCACGGTGCTGCGCGTGCGGACGGCGGCGCCGAGCAGCTCGGTCGCGGCGTCCTCCGGCTGCTCGGCGAGGACGACGAAGCAGCCATCGGTGAAGATGCCGGCCTTCTCGGCGGCGATCTGGGCGGTGCTGGTGCCCAGCATCCGGGTGTGGTCGAGGGACACGGGGGTCACGACGGCGACGGTGGCGTCGGCGACGTTCGTGGCGTCCCAGCGCCCGCCGAGGCCGACCTCGACGACCGCGACGTCCACGGGCGCGTCGGCGAACGCCGCGAAGGCCATCACCGTCAGGACCTCGAAGTACGTCAGCGGGACCTCGCCCGCCTGCCGCAGCGCCCCGTCCACCATCGCCACGTACGGCGCGACGTCCTCGTGCACCTCGACGAAGCGGCGGGCGCTCAGCGGCCGGCCGTCCACGCTGATCCGCTCGGTGACGCCGTGCAGGTGCGGGCTGGTGTAGCGGCCGGTGCGCAGGTTGTGCTCGCGCAGCAGGCGCTCGACGAGGCGGGCGGTGGAGGTCTTGCCGTTGGTGCCGGTGAGGTGGATCACCGGGTAGGCGCGCTGCGGGTCGCCGAGCAGCTCGCAGACCTGCCGGACGGGGTCGAGCCGGGGCTGCATGTCGCTCTCGGGGGTGCGGCTCAGCAGCTCGGCGTAGACCGCCCGCAGGCGCTGCTCGTCCTGCTCGCGCTCTGCCCGGCGGCGCGCCCGCCGGTCGGGGTCGCGCAGCCCGGTGCGCGGGAGCGACCCGTCCCCGGCCAGGACGTCGCCCTCGCCGCCCGGCTCGCCCGGCTCGCCCGGCTCCCCCGGCTCGGCCGGCGACGCGTCCCCGACGAGCTCGGCGAGCAGGTCGCGGACGGGGTCGTCGGGGCCGTCGGCCGCACCGGACGGGCGCTCGTCTGGGGTCACGCGCCGAGCGTATCCGCGGGCCGTCGGCGCGCGTGAACCGCCGGGCAGCGGGTACGGCCACCGTGACGCGGGCGAGGCCGTCGCCGCCCCCACCACCGACCCGAGGAGGCACCGTGACCCAGGAACAGGACGTCGTGGACGTGCTCACCACCGACCACCACGAGGCGCTTGATCTGGTCGAGCAGATCCACGCCACGACCGACCCGGAGCGCAGACGCGAGCTGGCCGACGTCCTCATCAGCGAGATCGTGCGGCACTCCGTCGCCGAGGAGATGCACGTCTACCCGGCGATGCGCGACCACCTGCCCGACGGGGAGGCGGCCGTGCAGCACGACGTCGAGGAGCACGAGGAGCTCGAGACGGTGATGAAGGAGCTCGAGGGGGCCGACGCGGCCTCCGCCGAGTTCAGCACGCTGGTGACCCGGTTCGAGAAGCTGCTGCGCGACCACGTGGCGGACGAGGAGCGCGAGCAGTTCCCGATGCTGCGGACGCGGATGCAGTCCACCGACCTGGTCGAGCTGGGCCGCAAGGTCGAGGCGACGAAGAAGGTCGCGCCCACCCGGCCGCACCCGGGCGCGCCCAACGACGAGCTGTTCCACAAGCTCGTCGGGCCAGGGGTCGGCATGGTCGACCGGCTGCGCGACAAGCTGACCGGCCGCTCGACCGCCTGAGCGGCCCCACCAGGCACCGGGCCCCGCCGACCTCCGTGCGGTCGGTGGGGTCCGGCCGTCCCGGGTCGGCGGGCCCGGCGTGCGCCGGGGTCAGGCCAGGCGCTCCACCTTCACCCGGACCGCCTGACCGTCGCCGACGGTCGCCTCGACGACGCTGTCACCGGCGGGCAGGGCGTCCAGGTCACCCGCCGCCCCGATCGAGTCGGCCAGGGTCTCGCGCGCGAGCAGGTCCTGGTGGGCCAGGACGGCCTGCCACACCTGCTCGTCCCCGGTGACGGTGAGCCGGACCCGGTCGGAGATCGCGAGGTCGGCGTCCCGGCGGGCCTGCTGGACGACGCGGACGACGTCCCGGACCAGGCCGACCTGCGCAAGCTCGGGCGTCACCTCGGTGTCCAGGACGACGAACCCGCCGCCGGGCAGCACCGCCACCGCACGGCTGCCCCCGCCCGCGGAGCCGGCCACGACCGTCTCGAGCACGTACTCGCCCTCGACCAGCTCGAGCCCGCCGGCGGTGACGGTCCCGTCCTCCGCGACGGACCAGTCGCCCGTCTTGCTGCCGCGGATGGCGACCTGCACGTCCTTGCCCAGACGAGGTCCGGCGGCCCGGGCGTTGACCGTCAGGCGCTGGGTGACGCCGAAGTCGGATCCGCCTGCGTCGTCGAGGTCGACGAGCCGCACCTCCTGGACGTTCACCTCGTCGGCGACGACGGCCGCGTAGTCGCCGTCGAGCTCCTTGACGTCCGGCGCCACGACGGTGAGCGACGTCAGCGGCAGGCGCACCCGCAGCCCGTTGGCCTTGCGCAGGCCGAGCGCGACCGAGCACACCTGCCGGGTGCGGTCCATCCGCGCGACCAGCTCGGGCGCCTGCGGCAGCGCCCCGGCGTCCGGCCAGTCCTGCAGGTGGACGCTGCGCCCACCCGTCAGGCCCCGCCAGATCTCCTCGGTGACGAGCGGCAGCAGCGGCGCGGCCACCCGGCACAGCGTCTCCAGCCCGGTGTACAGGGTGTCGAAGGCCGCGGCGTCCTCGTCCCAGAACCGCTGCCTCGACCGGCGCACGTACCAGTTCGTCAGCATGTCGAGGTGGGTGCGGACGCTCTCGCACGCACCCGCCACGTCGTAGGCGTCGAGCTGGGCCTGGACGGTGTCGACGAGGTCACGGGTCTTGGCCAGCAGGTACCGGTCGAGCACGTCCGGCGACCCGGTGCCCCAGCGCGCCTCGTAGCCGGCGCCGCCGCCGGCCGCGTTGGCGTACAGCGACAGGAAGTACCAGGTGCTCCACAGCGGGAGGATGACCTGCCGCACGCCGTCGCGGATGCCCTGCTCGGTGACGACGAGGTTGCCGCCGCGCAGGATCGGCGACGACATGAGGAACCAGCGCATCGCGTCGGCCCCGTCGCGGTCGAACACCTCGGTCACGTCGGGGTAGTTGCGCAGCGACTTGGACATCTTCTGCCCGTCGTCGCCCAGGACGATGCCGTGGCTGACGCAGGTGGAGAACGCCGGCCGGTCGAACAGCGCCGTGGCCAGCACGTGCAGCGTGTAGAACCAGCCGCGGGTCTGCCCGATGTACTCGACGATGAAGTCGCCCGGGTAGTGGTGCTCGAACCAGTCGGCGTTCTCGAACGGGTAGTGCACCTGGGCGTACGGCATCGACCCCGAGTCGAACCACACGTCGAGGACCTCGGGGACGCGGCGCATCGTCGAGCGCCCGGTCGGGTCGTCCGGGTTCGGCCTGGTCAGCTCGTCGATGAACGGCCGGTGCAGGTCCGTCGGCCGCACGCCGAAGTCCCGCTCGATCTCGTCGAGCGAGCCGTAGACGTCGACCCGCGGGTAGGACGGGTCGTCCGACGTCCAGACCGGGATCGGGCTGCCCCAGAACCGGTTGCGGCTGATCGACCAGTCGCGGGCGTTGCTCAGCCACTTGCCGAACTGGCCGTGCTTGACGTGCTCGGGCACCCAGGTGATCTGCTCGTTGAGCTCGACCATCCGGTCACGGAACGCCGTCACCTGGACGAACCAGGAGGACACCGCCTTGTAGATCAACGGGTTCCGGCACCGCCAGCAGTGCGGGTAGGAGTGGTCGTAGGTCTCCTGGCGGACGAGGTGCCCGCGTGCCTTGAGGTCGCGGGTGATCGGCTTGTTCGCCTCGAAGACCTGCAGACCCTCGTAGTCGGGCACGACCGAGGTGAAGCGGGCCCGGTCGTCGACCGTCAGGACGGTGGGGATGCCGACGGCGTCGCAGGCCTGCTGGTCCTCCTCGCCGTAGGCGGGGGCCATGTGCACCACGCCGGTGCCGTCGTCGGTGGTGACGTGCTCGCCGCTGATGACCCGGTAAGCGCGCTCGGTGCCGAACCGCTCGGTGTCGGTGAGGAAGCCGAACAGCGGCTCGTACCGGCGGCCGACGAGCTCGCTGCCGCGCAGCCGCTGCACGACGCGGTCCGCGGCGTCATCGCCGAGCTCGCGGGCGTAGGCGGCGAGCCGGGCCTCGGCGAGCACGTACCGCTCGCCCTCGTGCTCGACGACGACGTACTCGAGGTCCTCCCCCACCGCCATCGCCAGGTTGCTGGGCAGCGTCCACGGCGTCGTCGTCCACGCCATCAGGCGCTCGCCGGACTCCAGCCGCACCCACACGGTCACCGACGGGTCCTGGCGCTGCTGGTAGACGTCGTCGTCCATCCGCAGCTCGTGGTTGGACAGCGGGGTCTCATCGACCCAGCAGTACGGCAGGACGCGCTGGCCCTCGTACACCAGGCCCTTGTCGTACAGGGTCTTGAACGCCCAGATGACGCTCTCCATGTAGGTGACGTCGAGCGTCTTGTAGTCGTTCTCGAAGTCCACCCAGCGGGCCTGGCGGGTGACGTACTCCTCCCACTCCCGGGTGTACTTCAGCACCGAGTCGCGGCACGCGGCGTTGAACGTCTCGATGCCCATCTCGAGCACGTCACCGCGGCCCTTGATGCCGAGCTGGCGCTCCGCCTCGAGCTCGGCGGGCAGTCCGTGGGTGTCCCACCCGAAGCGGCGCTCGACCCGGCGGCCGCGCATGGTCTGGTAGCGCGGCACGACGTCCTTGACGTAGCCGGTCAGCAGGTGGCCGTAGTGCGGCAGGCCGTTCGCGAACGGCGGCCCGTCGTAGAAGACGAACTCGTTCGCACCGTTCTCCCCGGCCTCGCGCGCGTCGACGCTCGCCTGGAAGGTGCCGTCGGCGTCCCAGTAGCGGCGGACGCGCGCCTCGACCTCCGGGAACGACGGCGAGGCGGGGACGCCGGTGCGCTGCGCCGAGGAGGCGGCGCCGTCGGCGCCGGTGGTGGCCTTGGGGTACATCGGTCGGTCCCTCGCTCCGTCGTGACCCTCGTGGGGTGCTCCGTCCGTCGCGAGGACGACGTCGCCCGGCTCGGCCGGTCGGCACCGCGGTACCACCTCGCTTGCCCACCGCCCGGGTGCGGGCGACGGACCACTCTCGGGGGCTGTGACGGGCCCTCCCCGTCCGGTTCTACTGGGGACGCCCGGGGGCGACCTGTTCTTCCGGAGGCTCACCGGTGATGGCCGGGTCGACGCCTGTGCACCCATGGTAACCACCCGGCCGTGACCGCCCGAGCGGGTTCCCGAGCGACCCCTGACCGCGGTCCCCGGGCCCGTCAGCGACCCGGCCCCGAGCGGACGGCCTCCCGCAGGTTCGCCGTCGCGTCCCCCGGCAGGACGTAGCCGGCACGCACGTTCGCGCGGTCGGCGGCCACGACCCCCGACACGTAGCGGCCGTGCGTGGGGTACAGGTCGCCGAGCCGGTCGTCGTCGAACGGCTCGTGGCTGCCGAACAGGAAGCAGAACGTCTGCCCGGCGTTGTCGCCGGTGTCCAGCGCCGTGGGCACGGTGACCTGCGACAGGCGGTGCCCCCGCGGGCGTGGCCCAGGGCGTCGCGGACCTTCGTGCCGTCGTCCGCGAGCTCGAGCACGGGGGCGGACGGCGGCGGCGCCCCGCCGAGAGCCCACCGGGCCAGGTGACCGTAGGAGGCCACCAGGACGTGGTGCAGCGGCACCCTGCTGAACGGCGGGCGGGCGCACTCGTACGTGGGGGCCGCGCCGAGGTCGCGGGTGAGGATCGACCGGCGGTACTCCTGGCCGTTCCAGCCGGAGTGGGCCGCGCCGGTGACCTCCCAGCGGCAGTAGCCGTCGTCGTCGGGCCGGCGGACCGGGGTGCGGACGTCGGTCTCCGACAGCACGTGGACGACGGGCGCCCGGCCCGGGCGGCTGGGTGCCGGGCCGACGACGAAGGAGAACCCGTCGAAGACCTCCTCCGTCTGCCGGAGCACGTGGTCGTGGTAGGTCGTCATCCGGGCCGCGGACTGGGACGCACCGACGCCGAGGACGGTCCGCAGGCGCAGCCGACCCAGCAGCCCGCTGGCGTCGTCCGCCTGCAGCGCCTGACCGACCTGGGCGTACACGTCGTAGGACAGCTCGTCGGCGACGAACGCGCCGCCGCCGGTGACGTCGAGGCCTGCGTACCGGGCAGGGCTCCACGTGCGCAGGTGGTCCACGCCGACACGCTGGACGGAGACCCCCACCCACGCGTACCCCTCCCTCACCAGCTGCTCGGGGTTCCACAGCGCGTCGAGGTCGTACCCGGCGGTGACGTTCTGCCACTCGACGAGGACCGTGCCGTTGAACCGCGCCGCGCCGATGGGGCGCCGGACGACCACGCGCGTGGTGTAGTCGACGTCCTCGTCGAGGAGCTCGCCGGTCGGCCCGTAGGCGTCGGCGGACCCGGTGACCAGGTGCTCCCGCTCGGTGTACCCGGCCCGGAGCAGGTCCACGTCGGTGGACATCCAGGGGTAGGTGTCCTCCACGTCCGGTGCGGCCGGGTCGCCGGGCACGCTCCCGGGCAGCGGGTCTCCGACCGTGGGCACGGGCCGCACCTCTCGTCCGGTGGGCTCGTCGGACCCGCGTCCCCGGATCGTGGCGCGCCCCGCGGCCCGCCCGCATCGCGTGCGGATCGGTGGAACCCACCGGCCCGGCGTCAGGTCCGGCTGCGGGCGCGACCGCGCAGCCTGCCCAGGACGGCTCTCAGCAGCCGGACCCACGGGGACCAGGTCGCCGGGCGGGCCGGCGGGCGCCCGGTCAGCGTCAGCTCGAGGTCGTCCAGGAGGTCGGCGACGAGCGCCTCGTGCAGCCACCGCACGCTGAGCGGCCAGGCCAGGCGCATCGCGCCGTGGGTCGTCGCGTCGATGGTGTGCGTGACCCGGCTGCCGTCCGGTCCGTCCTCGGTGACGACGAACGCGTGGTGGCCACGCAGACCACGGCCGAGGAACTCGAACGCGGTGCGCCGGCCGGGCTCGTGCTCCACGACCCGGTAGCGGATCGGTCCGTGGCCCCCGCTGGAGCCGGGCCTCAGGCCGTCGTCCAGGACCAGCGGCGGCCACGAGTGCACCGGTCACACACCGGCGCGCGGTTCGGCCAGCAGGGTGAGCAGGGCCCCGGTGGAGCTCGCCGGAGCGGGGACGTGACGGGACTGGACGTTGAGCACCGCGTTCTCCTGACGTCGGACCGGCCCCCGTTGCTCCGTACCATACGGTACGGTTTGGTGAACGGCGCGAGGAGGTCCCGTGGCACGACTGACGAAGGACGACTGGCTGGCGGTGGGCCGCTCGCTGCTGGTGCAGCGCGGCGCCGACGCGCTGACCGTGGACGAGCTGACCGCGCGGGCCGGGGTGACGAAGGGGTCCTTCTACCACCACTTCCGAGGTCACCCCGAGTTCGTCCGCGCGCTCCTGGACGACCTGCGCCGCAGGGCGTTCGCCGACGTCGTCAGCGCCGTCGACACGGCCGCGCCGCCCCGTGCGCAGCTGCGGCAGCTGGCAGCTGCCGTGGCCGGTCACGAGCCGACGCTCGAACGTGCCGTCCGGCGCTGGGCCGCGTCCGACGACGACGTCGCCGCCATGGTCGCGGCGGTCGACGCCGACCGGCTGGCCTACGTGGAGGCGCTGTTCCAGCAGGCCACCGGCGACCCCGAGGCGGCCCGGGCGCTGACCCGCCTGAACTACGCGTTCTACGTCGGCTGCCTGCACCTCGACCCGCCCGTCCACGGCGAGGAGTACCTGCACCTGGCCGAGCAGCTGGAGCGCCTGCTCCCCTCGCAGCGCGAGGACCCGGCGTGAGCGTCGTCGTCGTCGGAGCCGGTGTCAGCGGCCTGGCCGCGGCCTGGACCCTGCAGCAAGGCGGCGTCGCCCCGGTCGTCCTCGAGGCGGACGAGCGGCCCGGTGGACGCATCCGGTCCGTCGCGCACGGCACCGTCGTCGGCGAGCTCGGCGCCCAGTTCCTCTCCACGGCCTACTCCGTCGTCCCCGAGCTCGCGGCCGCCTGCGGCCTGACCCTGCGCCCCGTGCGGCCGGACGCGGCGGTGCTGCGCTCCGGGCGGCTCCGGCGCTTCCGCTCCGACCGGCCCACCTCGCTGTTCGGCGGAGGCGTCCTGCCCCCCCGCCGCCCTGGTGCGGACGCTGCGGGGACACCGTGCGGCCACGGCCGTCCTCGACGGTCGGGACCTGCACGACGTGACGGCGTTCGCCGACCTCGACGGGACCGACGGCGCGACGTGGGCGGACGCCGTCCTGGGGCCCGCCGTCCGCAGCCGGCTGCTCGACGCCACCGTCAACGGGTTCTACTTCCAGTCGCTGCGCGACTCCGGGGCGCCCCTGGCCGCCGCCGTCGCCGGCTTCGGGGTGTCGGGTGCCTCCACGGTCACCGTGCCGGGGGGGCTCGCTCGGCTGACCGACGAGCTCGCCCGCCGGCTCGACGTGCGCCCGCGCCACCCCGTCGTCCGCGTGCAGCGCCACGCCGACCGGGTCCGCGTCCACCTCGGCTCCGGCGAGGAGCTCGACGCCGACCGGGTCGTGCTCGCGGTCCCCGGACCCGTGTCGGCGACCCTGCTCGCCGACGCCGACGACCTGGAGCGCCGGCTCACCGCGACGCCGTACAGCTCGGGTCTCGTCGGCACGCTGCGCTTCGACCGGCCGCTGGCCGCGGCCCGGCTCGCCGGGGCGTACGGGGTCCTCGTCGACCCCCGCGAGGAGACGGACGTCGCGGCGCTGGCCGTGGCGTCCCGGGCCGGGTCGGGCGGCATCTCAGGCGAGGGCACGGGACGCGAGGCGTCGAACGCCGGGGACGTGGTCACGGTGATGACGACGCACGACGCGGCGCGCCGCTGGGCGGCCGAGCCCGACGAGCGCGTGGGCCGGCGCCTGGTGGAGGCGCTGCACGGCGTGGATCCCCGGCTGCCCGCGCCCGGCTCGGTGACCGTGACCCGGTGGCCGGCCGCGATGCCCACCGTCCCACCCGGGCAGGCGCGCCTGGTGGCCGCCTACCGGGACGTCGCGCCCTCGCGACGCGTCGTCCTCGCCGGCGACTACCTGGGCCTGCCGTGGACCGACTCGGCCGCGGCCACCGGGCGCTGGGCGGGGCGGGCGGTCCTGTCCACGCCGTGACCGCACGACGCGGCCGCGTCAGCGCGGCGCGGGCCGCGTCACCGCACGCGCGAGCACCTCGGCGACTCTCGTCGGCGGCGGCACGTCGTAGCCGCTCGCCTCCGGTGACGGCGCGTACGGCGCCTCCGCGACGCCGACGAACCGGTTCAGCGCCATGATGTCGCTCGCCGGCGGCCACAGCGGGCGCAGCACGAGCTGCAGCGCGCGGTAGACCGGAGCCGGCAGGGCCACGACCCGGACGCGCCGGCCCAGCGCCCGGCCGAACTCGCCGGCGACGTCGTCCCACGTGAGCACCTGCGGGCCACCGCACTCGAGCACCCGGTCGCCGGGGTCGTCGTCCCGGGCGGCCGCGACGAGGACGGCGGCCGCGTCGTCCACCGCGACGAACGCGTTGCGGTTGCCGCCGCGGCCGGGCACGAGCATCACCCCGTGCCGGTCCACCAGCCGCCCGGTGAGGCGGCGGAACAGCCGCAGGAACGCGAACGGCCGCGCCACGGTGCTGGTGGGGTCGCCGCCGGTCACCACGGTCGAGCCGGCCAGCGCCAGCCAGACCTCGGTGAACGGCGGCAGCCGCACGACCCGCACGGCCATCGGACTCGCGAGCAGCCGCTCCTCGGTGCGGCGCTTGGCCGCCACCCCGGGCACCTGGTCGTCGACGGGCGAGCACCCGACGGACGCGTGGACGAAGCGGCGCACACCGGCCGCCACGCACGCGTCCACGAGCGCCCGGTACCCGTCGGCGTCGACGCTGCGCACGTCCTCCCCCGCTCGCGGGACGACGCCGTTCGCGGTCGCCACGACGACGTCCACCCCGTCGACCGCAGCCGGCAGGGACCCTGGGTCGCGCAGGTCGCCCACGACCACCTCGAGCCGGTCGACGGGGACGCCGACCAGCGGCAACCGCCCCCGGTCGCGCAGCAGCACCCGCACCGGGTCGTCCGTGCCCTCGGCCAGGCGCTGGGCGACCCGGCTGCCGACCTGCCCGCTGGCTCCGACGACGAGGTACCGGGTCATGGCGTCCTCCCGCCACGACAGTACGCCCGACCCGGCGCCGGCGGGGGCGGACGCGGAGACGTCGCGTCCGGCTCAGCCCCGGCGGACGACCTTGTGCTGGGCGGCCTGGGCCAGCGGCCGGACGACGAGCAGGTCGACGTTGACGTGGTGCGGCCGGGTCAGGGCCCACACGACGCAGTCGGCGACGTCGTCCGCCGTCAGCGGCTCCTCGACGCCCTCGTACACGGCGGCCGCCCGGCCGGCGTCCCCGCGGAAGCGGTTCAGGGAGAACTCCTCGGTCGCCACCATCCCGGGCGCGATCTCCACGACCCGGACCGGCTCGCCGGCGAGCTCCAGGCGCAGCGTCCCGGCCACCGCGTGGACACCGTGCTTGGCCGCCGTGTACCCACCGCCGCCCTCGTACACGACGTGACCGGCCGTCGAGGACATCAGGACGACGTCGCCGCGCCCGCTCGCGCGCAGCGCCGGCAGCAGCGCCTGGACGGTCCGCAGGGTGCCCAGGACGTTGAGCTCGTACATCGCGGACCAGTCCGCCGGGTCGGCGTCGGCCACCGGTTCCGTCCCGATCGCCCCGCCGGCGTTGGCGACCACGGCGTGGACGGTGCCCGCCTGCTCGGCCAGCCGCGCGACGTCCGCCGGGTCGGTGACGTCGGCCACGCACACCTCGCACCCGGTCTCGCGGGCGAGCGCCTCGAGGCGCTCGGCCCGCCGGGCGACGGCCAGCACCGACCAGCCCTCGGCGGTCAGCCGGCGGACCGTCGCGGCCCCGATCCCCGAGCTCGCCCCGGTGACCACCGCCCGCAGGGTCGGGACGGCCGACCCCGACCCCGGTGCAGCGGCCCCGTGCGTGCTGGTGCTCTGGCTCATGCGGTGATCCTGCCGCACCACCACCTCGGAATGCCGTCGAGGCCGCCGTCGACGGTCTGGGAGGATGCCCCCATGTCTGAGCCGAACTCCTCCCCCGCGGCACCGCGCGTGCCCGAGAAGCCGACCCTCGACGGACTCGAGGAGCGGTGGGGCCGGGTATGGCAGGAGCAGGGGACGTACCTGTTCGACCGCACCGCGACCCGCGAGCAGGTGTTCTCCATCGACACCCCGCCGCCGACCGTCAGCGGCTCCCTGCACGTCGGGCACGTCTTCTCCTACACCCACACCGACTGCGTCGCCCGCTACCAGCGGATGCGCGGCCGCGAGGTCTTCTACCCGATGGGCTGGGACGACAACGGCCTGCCGACCGAGCGGCGGGTGCAGAACTACTTCGGCGTGCGCTGCGACCCGTCGCTGCCGTACGACCCGGACTTCACCCCGCCGGAGAAGCCCGACCCCAAGAAGCAGGTCCCGGTCAGCCGCCGCACGTTCATCGAGCTGTGCGAGCAGCTGGTCGTCGAGGACGAGAAGGCGTTCGAGGCGCTGTGGCGGCGGGTCGGGCTGTCGGTCGACTGGTCGCAGACGTACACGACCATCGGGGAGGAGTCGCGACGCGCCTCCCAGCGCGCGTTCCTGCGCAACCTCGCCCGCGGCGAGGCCTACCAGGCCGAGGCGCCCGGGCTGTGGGACGTGACCTTCCAGACGGCGGTCGCCCAGGCAGAGCTCGAGGCCCGCGACTACCCCGGCGCGTTCCACCGGGTGGCCTTCCACCGCACCGACGGGTCGGGCCCGGTGCACATCGAGACCACCCGCCCCGAGCTGCTGCCGTCGGTGGTGGCGCTCATCGCCCACCCCGACGACGAGCGGTACCAGGCCCTGTTCGGGACGACGGTGACGTCACCCGTGTTCGGTGTCGAGGTGCCCGTCGTCGCGCACCCCGCGGCCGAGCCCGACAAGGGCGCCGGCATCGCCATGTGCTGCACCTTCGGCGACCTCACCGACGTCATGTGGTGGCGCGAGCTGCAGCTGCCGACCCGGTCCGTCGTCGGTCGCGACGGCCGCCTGCACCGCGAGACGCCGCCGTGGCTGGCGGCCCCCCACGCATCCGGGGCGTACGAGCAGCTCGCCGGCAAGACCACCCACTCGGCGCGCGAGGCGATGGTCGGGCTGCTGCGCGAGTCCGGTGACCTCGACGGTGAGCCGACCCCCACCCAGCGCAAGGCGAACTTCTTCGAGAAGGGCGACAAGCCGCTGGAGATCGTCACCAGCCGCCAGTGGTACATCCGCAACGGCGGTCGTGACGAGGCGCTGCGCTCGGCGCTCGTCGACCGCGGCCGCGAGCTCACCTGGGTGCCGGACTACATGCGGCACCGGTACGACAACTGGGTCGAGGGGCTCAACGGCGACTGGCTCGTCAGCCGGCAGCGGTTCTTCGGCGTCCCGTTCCCCGTCTGGTACCCGCTGGACGACGAGGGGCGACCGGTGCACGACCAGCCGATCGTGGCCGACGAGGCGGACCTGCCGGTCGACCCGTCGTCCGACACCGCACCCGGGTACACCGAGGACCAGCGCGGCGTCCCCGGCGGGTTCACCGGCGACCCCGACGTGATGGACACCTGGGCGACGTCGTCGCTGACCCCGCACATCGTCTGCGGTTGGGAGCGCGACCCCGACCTGTTCGAGCGCACCTTCCCGATGGACATGCGCCCGCAGGCGCACGAGATCATCCGCACCTGGCTGTTCTCCTCCGTGGTGCGCTCGCACTTCGAGAACGGCACCGCGCCCTGGAAGGTCGCGGCGATCTCCGGCTTCGTCGTCGACCCCGACCGCAAGAAGATGAGCAAGTCCAAGGGGAACGTCGTCGTGCCGACCGACATCCTCGACCGGTTCGGCGCGGACGCCGTCCGCTGGCGGGCCGCGTCGGCGCGTCCGGGGACGGACACGCCCTTCGACGAGGCGCAGATGAAGGTCGGCCGACGGCTGGCCATCAAGGTGCTCAACGTCAGCAAGTTCGTCCTCGGCATGGGCGCGGTCGACCCCGACCCGGCCGCGGTCACCGAGCCGCTGGACCGCGCGGTCCTCGCGGCGCTGGCCGGCGTGGTCCGGGAGGCCACCGAGGCGTTCGACGCGTTCGACTACACCCGGGCCCTGGAGGTCACCGAGCGGTTCTTCTGGACGTTCTGCGACGACTACGTCGAGCTCGTCAAGGAGCGCGCCTACGGCGGCGCCGGTGAGGACGGCGCCCGCTCGGCCCGCGCCGCGCTCGCGCTCGCGCTGTCGGTGCAGCAGCGCCTCCTGGCTCCCGTGCTGCCGTACGCGACCGAGGAGGTCTGGTCGTGGTGGCGCGAGGGCTCGGTGCACCGGGCCGCCTGGCCGGCTGCGAGCGAGCTGGCCGCTGCCGTCGAGGGAGCGGACGCCGCGGTGCTGCCCACCGTGGCCGCCGCGCTGGCCGCCGTCCGTGGCCGCAAGTCCGCGGCGAAGGTCTCCCAGCGCACCGAGGTGGCGCGCGCCGTGGTCACGGCCCCCGATGACGTCCTGGCACGGGTCCGGGCCGCGCGGGCGGACCTCATGGGCGCCGGGAGGGTGCAGGACCTGCAGCTCCTGACGGGTGGCGAGGAGCTCGTGGTCTCGGACGTCGAGCTCGCGCCCGTCCCCGTCGAGGGCTGAGGATGCCCGGTCCCCGGCCCGCCGAGCCGTGGCTCCTGCGCGCCACCGCGCGCCGGGTGACCGGGACGCAGCCCGCCTACGACGGTGTCCGGGGGACGCTCACCGGCGGGTGCCCACCCGGCTACCGGTGGGTGGAGTACCGCACGGACCTCGGGGCGGGTGACCGGGTCTGGCGTGCCGCCACCGAGGCGGTCATGACCTGGAGGATGCACCGCGGCGCGGGGCTGCGCGTGCTCGCCGACGGTCCGCGGGCCGAGGTCGGGGTCACCGTCGTCCTCGGGCTCGGAGTCGGCCCGCTGCAGGTCCCCATCCCCTGCCGGGTGGTGGCCGTCGTCGACGAGCCCGACTCGGCGGGCTTCGCGTACGGCACCCTCCCGGGCCACCCGGTGGCCGGGGAGGAGCTGTTCGTCGTCGAGCGGGACGGTGGGCGGGTGCGTCTGCGGGTGGTGGCGTTCTCCCGCCCGGCGACGTGGTGGGCCCGCGCCGGGGCGCCGCTCACCCGGGTCGTCCAGCGCGTGGTGACCGGCCGGTACCTGCGCGCGGTCCAGCACGCCGTGGACGCCCCGCCCGCGGCCTGAGCACTTCATCGCGTGACCCGCGCGGCACGCGGCCCCGCTCAGGAGCTCCCGCGCGCTGCCGATGCGCCCGGTATGGACTGGCGGCACCTGGAGCCTCGGGACCGGGCGACGGCCGCGCACACCGCGCTGCTGTGCTGCCTCGTCGGCGCCGGACTCAGCGGGGCGTTCACCGTGCTGGTCCCCCAGGGCGTCACCGCCGGCTACCGTGTCGCGATGGTGGTCGTCTGCGTGGTCACCGTCCTCGTGGGTCTGGGCGCGGTGCTGCTCCCGGACCCCTGGCGCCGCTGGCTGTGGGTTCCCGTCCCGCTGGTGGGCCTGCTCGCCGTCGTGGTGATGGACCTCGGGACGCGGGACGCCTCGGTGACCGGTCAGATGTTCGTCCTGCTCCCGGTCCTCTACGCCGCCTCGCAGCTGCGCGGTGTCGCCGCGTGGGGTGTGGCGGCGGTCGCCGTCGCCGCGGAGGCGGTCGTGGTGTTCTCGCTGCTCCCACCCGGGACGGCGACGGCCGACCTGATGTTCGTCGGCGCGACGGTCCTCGTGTGCACGCACCTGCTGGTGCGAGCCGGTGACCGCAACGAGCAGCTGCTCGCCGAGCTGACGCGGCTGGCTGCGGTGGACCCTCTGACGGGTCTCGTCACCCGGCGGGGCCTGGACGAGGCCGTCCACGCGGGGCTGTCCCACCGCTCGGACGCCGGCGGCTCCGCGCTGCTGCTGCTCGACGTGGACAGGTTCAAGACGATCAACGACACGCACGGGCACCCGGTCGGTGACGCCGCGCTCAGGCACATCGCCGGGCTCCTGCGGGGCCGGTGCAGGCCCGACACGGTGGTCAGCCGGCTCGGGGGCGACGAGCTCGCCGTCCTGCTGCCCGACTGCCCGGTGGACGTCGCCCTGCGCCGAGCCGAGGACCTCGTCGCCGCCGTCGCGGGACACCCTCTCGAGCTGCCGTCCGGTGACCTGCTCCCGATGTCGGTCAGCGTCGGGCTGGCCTACGACGTCCACGTCGGTGCGACGTTGCAGGAGCTGTACGCGGCGGCGGACGAGTCGCTGTACGACGCCAAGCGGGCCGGCCGGGGCCGCGTCGGCGCGGTGTCCGCGGTCGGGGACGTGCGGGGGGTCACGTCGGCGGACGGGTGACGCGCTGCATCGCCCGTCCAGCCGGCCGTCGTCGCGGTCGAACCCTCGACAGTGGGGACGACGTGGCGTCCCCCTGACCCGGGGGTGGGGACCATGAGCACGGGACGCGGCGCGCCGGACTACGACTTCTTCGGAGCTTCCAGCGCTCCGGCGTCGCCGGCGGCGGCAGGCGCCTCACCGGCCGGCGCCCCGACGGTGAGCCGGCTCGGCGCGCCCGCCGTCCCGCCGGCCGCGGAACCGGCCACCGGTGCCTCCACTCCCTTCGGCGGCACGCCGGTGAACCAGTTCGGGACCCCCCTCGGTGTCGGGCCCGCGGTCGGCGCTCCCCTCGGCGGACCGCCGCCGTCCCCGGCCCGCCGGAACGTGCCCGCCTGGGTGTGGCGCGTCCTGGGCACGCTGGCCGTCGCCCTCGTCCTGGGTGCCTTCGGCGTCGGTCGCTTCGCCGGCCTGTTCGAGGGCGACCTGGAGGCGCCGCCGACCCTGGACGGCCTCCCCCGATACGAGGACGCGGCCACCACGGCGGCGTTCGCCGCCCTGGGTGCGCAACTCAGCGAGGAGGTCGGGGTCGACCCGCAGGACCAGGTGATGGCCGTCTACACGGACCAGGTCTCCCGGGCGCTGGTGCTCGTGGCCGCCCGGGCGGACCTGGACACCGCGGACCTGCGGGCACAGGCGGCGGACGCCGGCGAGGTCACCTCCGTCGGGGACGCGGTCTGCGCGGTCTCGGTCCAGCAGGCCACGACGACGTGCCTGCTCTCGCGCGACGGTCTGATGGTCGCCGTCATCGCCCCGTCGGCGACGGACACGGCGTCCGTGGCCCGGCTCACGGAGGTCGCGCTCCGCGAGCTCTGAGTTCTGTGAGAGTGCCCCGCGTGCGCCGACTCCCGTCGCACCGGCGTGGCCAGGCGCCCGACGGAGCCGCAGGCGCGTCAGGCGGACTTCTCGCGACGCTCCCGCTTGCGGGTCTCGGACTTCTCGCGCGGCACCAGGGTCGGGTTGACGTTCTCGAGCACGACCTCGCGGGTGACGACCACCCGGGCGACGTCGTCGCGGGACGGGACGTCGAACATCACGGGGAGGAGCACCTCCTCCATGATCGCCCGCAGCCCGCGGGCGCCGGTGCCGCGCAGGATCGCCTGCTCGGCCACGGCCCGGATCGCGTCGTCGCTGAACTCGAGCTCGACCCCGTCGATCTGGAACATCCGCTGGTACTGCTTGATGAGCGCGTTCTTCGGCTCGGTGAGGATCCGCACCAACGCGTCCGCGTCGAGGTGCGAGACCGTCGTGATGACGGGCAACCGGCCGATGAACTCGGGGATGAGCCCGAACTTCAGCAGGTCCTCCGGCATGACGTCGGCGTACAGCTCCGCCTGGTCCTGCGCCTCGTGCAGCGTCGAGCCGAAGCCGATGCCGCGCTTGCCGCGCCGGCCCTGCACGATCTCCTCGAGGCCCGCGAAGGCGCCACCCACGATGAACAGCACGTTCGTCGTGTCGATCTGGATGAACTCCTGGTGCGGGTGCTTGCGCCCGCCCTGCGGGGGCACCGACGCGGTCGTGCCCTCGAGGATCTTCAGCAGGGCCTGCTGGACGCCCTCGCCCGACACGTCGCGGGTGATCGACGGGTTCTCGGACTTGCGGGCGATCTTGTCGACCTCGTCGATGTAGATGATGCCCGTCTCGGCCTTCTTGACGTCGTAGTCGGCGGCCTGGATCAGCTTGAGGAGGATGTTCTCGACGTCCTCACCGACGTAGCCGGCCTCGGTCAACGCGGTCGCGTCGGCGATCGCGAAGGGGACGTTCAGCATCTTCGCCAGCGTCTGGGCGAGGTACGTCTTGCCGCAGCCGGTGGGGCCGATCAGCAGGATGTTCGACTTCGCCAGCTCGACGGTCTCCTCGCCCTTCTTGGCGGGTTCACCGGCCTGGATGCGCTTGTAGTGGTTGTACACCGCCACGGCCAGCGCCTTCTTGGCGGCGTCCTGGCCGATGATGTACTCCTGCAGGAAGTCGAAGATCTCCCGTGGCTTCGGCAGCTCGACGAGTCCGAGCTCGCTGGCCTCCGCGAGCTCCTCCTCGATGATCTCGTTGCACAGGTCGATGCACTCGTCGCAGATGTAGACGCCGGGCCCGGCGATCAGCTTCTTGACCTGCTTCTGGCTCTTGCCGCAGAACGAGCACTTGAGCAGGTCGGCGCCGTCTCCGATACGTGCCACGGACGAGTTCCTTCCCTCAGGGCCCGCAGTCGCGGGCCTCGGGTCCATTGGACACCACCCGCGGCGCGCTGTCAGGCGCTGGGGCCTGTCGGCGCGCCGCGGGCCGGGGGTGTCCTCCGACGGGGTGAGTCAGCGACCGGCGGCGGTCGCGGTCTCGACCGGCGCCTTGCGGCTCTCGAGCACCTGGTCCACCAGGCCGTACTCCAGCGCCGCGTCGGCGGTGAGGATCTTGTCGCGCTCGATGTCGAGCCGGACCTGCTCGACCGGCACGTTCGAGTGCTTGGCGATCGTGTCCTCGAGCCAGGTGCGCATCCGCAGCGCCTCCGCCGCGTGGATCTCGATGTCCGACGCCTGCGCGTAGTCGCCGCTGGACAGCGCCGGCTGGTGGATCAGCACGCGCGCGTTCGGCAGCGCGAGGCGCTTGCCCGGCGTCCCGGCCGCGAGCAGCACCGCCGCAGCGGACGCCGCCTGCCCGAGGCAGACGGTCTGCACGTGGCAGCGGATGTACTGCATCGTGTCGTAGATCGCGGTCAGGGCCGTGAACGACCCTCCCGGCGAGTTGATGTACATGATGATGTCGCGGTCCGGGTCCTGGCTCTCGAGCACCAGGAGCTGGGCCATGATGTCGTCGGCGGAGGCGTCGTCCACCTGCACGCCGAGGAAGATGATCCGGTCCTCGAACAGCTTGGTGTACGGGTCCTGCCGCTTGAAGCCGTAGGCGGTGCGCTCCTCGAACTGCGGGAGGATGTACCGGCTGGACGGGGTGGGGACGCTGCTGGACCGACCGACGGTCCGGGGGTCGAACTGCACTGGGCGCTCCTGTGTCTGGTGTGGTCGGTGCCGGTCAGGCGTCGGTGCCGCCGCCGCCGCTGACGTCGCGCGAGTACGCCTCGACGTGGTCGATGAAGCCGTACTCCTGCGCCTCGGCCGCGGTGAACCAGCGGTCGCGGTCGGCGTCCTTCATGATCTGCTCGACCGACTGGCCGGTCTGCTCGGCGGTCAGCTCCGTCAGGGTGCGCTTCATCTGCATGATGAGCTCCGCCTGGATCCGGATGTCGCTCACGGTGCCCCCGAAGCCGCCGGACGGCTGGTGCATCATGATCCGCGAGTGCGGCGTCGCGTACCGCTTGCCCTTGGCCCCCGAGGAGAGCAGGAACTGCCCCATCGAGGCGGCCAGGCCCATCGCCACCGTCGCCACGTCCGGCTTGACGAACTGCATCGTGTCGTAGATCGCCATCCCCGCGGTGACCGAGCCGCCGGGCGAGTTGATGTAGAGCCAGATGTCCTTCTCGGGGTCCTCCGCCGCCAGCAGCAGCATCTGCGCGCAGATCGCGTTCGCGTTGCTGTCGCGGACCTCCGAGCCGAGCCAGATGATCCGCTCGCGCAGGAGCCGCTGGTAGATGTGGTCGTCCAGGCCGAAGGCCTGGCCGCCGTCGCGCAGAACCGGTGCGCTCGTGCTGGGGACCTGCTCGCCCACGCTCATCGCTCCATCCTCGTCGTGCGTGGCGCCCGGGTGCGTCCCGCCGTCGGCGGAGCACCTGAGCGCCTCTCGTGAGCGACCCTAACGCGGGGGTCGGCCGGTGCACTCCCGCACCCGGCGCCTGTTCGCTGACGGCGCACGGTGACCGGCCCCGCACTCCCCGGCGCGGCGGCCTCCGTCTCCCGCGCCGTCCCGCGCGCGAGGCGGACGGACACGCCGTGCGCGCGCCGGCCGCGGCGGCGTGTTCGTCCGCCTCGACAGGGCCGGGGACGCACGACGCCCCCGGCCCGAGGTGGGCCGGGGGCGTGCGGGTGGGCGACGGACGCGGCCGCCGCAGCGGTCAGAGGCGGACGGCGGTGGGGTCGTCCGCGGCCGGGGTGTCGTCGGCGGGCTGCTCACCGGCGACGGCGGTCTCGCCGGCCGCCTGCTCGCCGACGGCCTCACCGGACGCCTCACCGCGGTCCGGCACGAGCGCGTCGAGGTCGACGACGTTGCCCGACGCGTCCTTGACGGTCGCGGCCTCAAGGACGACGGCCAGCGCCTTGCGGCGGGCCACCTCGGCCACCATCGCGGGCACCTGACCGGCCTGGTCGACCGCCTGCGCGAAGGAGTTCGGGTCCATCCCGTAGCGGGGGGCGGTGGCGACCAGGTACTCGATCAGCTCCTGCTGGCCGACCTGGACCTCCTCCTTCTCGACGATCGCGTCGAGGAGGAACTGGGTGCGCAGGGCCTTCTCGGCCTCCTCGCCCACCTCGGCGCGGTGCTCGTCGTCCTCGAGCCGGTTCTCCTGCTCGAGGTGGCGGTGCACCTCGGCGTCGACGAGCGACTGCGGCACGGGGACCTCGACGGCCTCGAGCAGCGCGTCGAGCACCTTGTCGCGGGCCTGCACGCCCTGCTCGAACCTCTTCGCCTGCTCGGCCTGCTGGCGCAGGTCGGCCTTGAGCTCGTCGAGCGTGTCGAACTCGCTGGCGAGCTGGGCGAAGTCGTCGTCGGCGTCAGGGAGCTGACGCTCCTTGACGGACTGCACGGTGACGGTCACGTCGGCCTCCTGGCCGGCGTGCTCACCGCCGGCCAGCGGGGAGCGGAACGTCGTGGTCTCGCCAGCGGACAGCCCGGTCAGGGCCTCGTCGAGGCCGTCGAGCATGGTGCCGGCGCCGACCTGGTAGGAGATGCCCTTGGCGCTGTCGACCTCGTCGCCGTCGATGCTGGCGGCGATGTCGATGGAGACGAAGTGGCCCTCGGCCGCGGCCTGGTCGACACCCACCAGGGTGCCGAAGCGCTCGCGCAGGGACTCCAGCCGCTCCTCGACGTCGGAGTCGGCGACCTCGACGTCGTCCACGTCGACGGTCAGGGAGGCGTAGTCGGGGAGCTCGATCGTCGGCCGGACGTCGACCTCGACGGTGAACTTCAGGTCGCCGCCCGTGGCCGGGTCCGGGACCTCGGTGACGTCGACCTCGGGCTGGCCGACCGGGCGGACGTCGTTCTCCTCGGCCGCCTGGCCGTAGAACTTCGGCAGCGCGTCGTTGACGGCCTCCTGCAGGACGGCGGCGCGACCGAAGCGCTGGTCGATGATGCGCGGCGGGACCTTGCCCTTGCGGAACCCGGGGACGGTCACCTGCGAGCCGATGGCCTTGTAGGCCTCGTCCATGCTGGGCTTGAGCTCCTCGAACGGCACCTCGACGGTGAGCTTCACCCGGGTGGGGTTGAGGGTCTCGACGGCGCTCTTCACAGCGTGGGTTCTCCTGCCGGTGTCCGGGGGTGGTGCTTCGGGCTTGTCGGGGGGCGCACCGCGCTGGTCGCGGACATGCGCACAGGGCGCCGGGGCACGGCGCCGACGGACCATGCTAACGCCCGGCCGCCCCCCACCCGAAAGGCCTCGGCCGGCGGGACGTGGTCGGGGTACCCGGATTCGAACCGGGGGCCTTCCGCTCCCAAAGCGGACGCGCTACCAAGCTGCGCCACACCCCGTCGACCGGTGGCGACCGGTCGGCACCAGGCTACTGCGGGCCGGCCCGGGCCGACGGTGCCGGGCCGGGTCGGATCGTCGGCCGAGGGACGCGCGAGGGCGCCCCCGACACCGGGGACGCCCTCGCGCGCACGGAGCGGGTGACGGGAATCGAACCCGCATGACCAGCTTGGAAGGCTGGGGCTCTGCCATTGAGCTACACCCGCGCGGCCGTCGCCGGCTGCGCGGTCAGCGTAGCCGGTCCTCACGCGCCGGCCCGGGCACCAGGCCCCCGAGCGGCGGTCCTCAACCCAGCGGGCGGCGGTAGGCCACCGACTCCCAGGGCCGCAGCGCCACGGTGGACGACGCGGGCGGGGCGTCGCGGTCGCTGGCGACGAGCACCGGGGCACCGTCCCAGGCCGCGGCGTCGGGGACGGCGACCTCCACGGCCTCGCCCGACAGGTTGGCCAGGACGAGCAGCTGCGCTCCGCTAGCCGCGTCGTCGGCGGGGAGCGTCCGGGTGAACGCGTACACCTGCTCGTCGTCCGGCAGCAGCATCGCGAACCGCCCGAAGGCGACGACGGGGTCGTCGTGGCGCAGGGCGATGAGCCGGCGGTAGTGGTGGAACACCGACTCGGGGTCGGCCACCGCCGCCGCGGCGTTGACCTCCCGGTGGTTCGGGTTCACCGGGATCCACGGCGTGCCGGTGGTGAAGCCCGCGTGCTCGGTGTCGTCCCACTGCATGGGGGTGCGCGCGTTGTCCCGGCTCTTGACGCGCAGCGCGTGCAGGACCTCCTCCTCGGGCTGCCCGGCGGCCACGGCGTGGGCGTGGTGGTTGAGCGACTCGATGTCGCGGAAGTCCTCGATCGACGTGAACGGCGCGTTCGTCATCCCGAGCTCCTCGCCCTGGTAGACGTACGGCGTCCCGTGGTGCAGGTGCAGGACCGTCGCGAGCGTCTTGGCCGACCGGACCCGGTGCTCGCCGTCGTCCCCGAAGCGCGACACGGCGCGAGGCTGGTCGTGGTTGTTCCAGTAGAGGCTGTTCCACCCGACGTCCGCGAGGCCGGTCTGCCAGCGCCCGAAGGACGCCTTGAGGTCGGTCAGGCGCAGCGGCCGCAGGTCCCACTTGGACTCGCCCTGGTCGAGCGCCACGTGCTCGAACTGGAACACCATGTCGACCTCGCGTCGCGCAGGGTCGGTGAACAGCCGGGCCTCCTCGACGGTGACTCCGGGCATCTCCCCCACCGTCAGCAGCCGCTCGTCCCGCCGGGACACGACCTCCCGGTGCATCTCGGCGAGGAACTCGTGGATCCGCGGGCCGCACACGTAGTGCGGTGAGCCGTCACCGAGCACGCCACCCGGCAGCGCGTGCCCGTCCGGGAGGTGACCGTCGGCGTCGACGTCCTTCGACAGCAGGTTGACGACGTCCATCCGGAAGCCGTCGACCCCGCGGTCGAGCCACCACCGCATCATCTCGTGCACCGCGGCCCGGACCTGCGGGTTCTCCCAGTTCAGGTCGGGCTGGGTGCGGGAGAACAGGTGCAGGTAGTACTCCCCCGTCGTCTCGTCGAGCTCCCAGGTCGGGCCGGAGAAGAAGGACCGCCAGTTGGTCGGCTCGGCCCCCGGCTCCCCCGCCCCCATCCCCTCGCGCGGCGGGCGCCACCAGTACCAGTCCCGCTTCGGGCTGTCGCGGCTGGACCGCGACTCGACGAACCACGGGTGCTCGTCGGAGGTGTGGTTGACCACGAGGTCCATCACGACCTTGATGCCGCGGCCGTGGGCGTCGGAGAGCAGGCCGTCGAGCTCGGCGAGGTCACCGAAGATCGGGTCGACGTCCTGGTAGTCGGAGATGTCGTAGCCGTTGTCGTCCATCGGCGAGGGGTACACCGGGGACAGCCACAGGACGTCGACCCCCAGCAGCTCCAGGTGGTCGAGGTGCGCCCGCACCCCGCCGAGGTCGCCGACCCCGTCACCGTCGGAGTCGGCGAAGCTGCGCGGGTACACCTGGTAGACGACGGCGGTCCGCCACCAGGCCTCGTCGTCGCCGCGCACGCCCTCGGCGGCGTGGCCCCGCGCGTCCTCGCTCCGGTCAGCACCCATCACGCCAGGCTAGGCAGGGAAGCGACGACCGACACCCGGAGCGGACGGGAGCGCCGGGCGCCGTCCCCTACAGTCGCCGGTCGTGACCCACGACGCCCCCGGAGCCACCGCCCTGCCAGCGCCGCGCCGCACGGACCGCGCCGCGGTCGACGACGCCTGCCGCTACCTGTCGACGTGGCTGGACCACCGACGGACCCGTGACCGGGTGCCCGGGGTGCAGGCGGCGGTCCTGGCCGACGACGACGTCGTGCTGTCCGAGGCGTACGGGGTGGCGTCGCAGGCCTCGGGCGAGGCGCTGACCACCGGGCACCTGTTCCACGTCGCCTCCCACTCCAAGACCTTCACGGCGACCCTGGTGCTGCTGCTGGTCCAGGACGGCCGCCTGCGCCTGGACGACGCGCTCGGTGCCTGGTTGCCGGAGCTCGCCGACGGCGACCTGGCCACCGTCACGGTGCGCGAGCTGCTCTCGCACGGCGGGGGTGTCGTCCGCGACGGCAGGGACGGGGACTTCTGGCAGCTCTGGCACCCCTTCCCGGACGCCGACGGCCTGACCGCGGTGGCGCGCGACGCGGCGGCCGTGCTGCGACGCAACGAGCGGTTCAAGTACTCCAACGTCGGCTACTCCCTGCTCGGGCGGGTGGTCGAGGTGGTCACCGGCCGCAGCTGGGCGCAGGAGCTGCGGACCCGGGTCCTGGACCCGCTCGGCCTGACCAGCACCGGCCCGGACCACGACCCGGCGCAGGGAGAGCGGTACGCCGCAGGCCACTCCGGGTTGGCCTACGCAGACCGCCGGCTGACCGTCGAGCACGGGCCGGCCCGCGCGATGGCGCCGGCCACGGGGGTGTGGTCCACGGCCGCGGACCTGGTGCGCTGGGCGGCGGCGCACTTCCACGGCGACGAGCGGCTGCTCGCACCGGACTGGCAGAGGGTCATGCAGCGCACGGAGTGGGACGTCGACGGGTCCGGCGAGGGGTACGCGCTGGGCTGGGCGGTCGTCGAGGCCGGCGGACGGCGGCTGCTCGGGCACGGCGGTGGGTGGCCCGGCCACATCACGCGCACCCTGTTCGACCCCGCGGACCGGGTGGCGGTGTCCGTGCTGACCAACGCCGTGGACGGACCCGCCCAGACGCTCGTGGACGCCGCGTGGCGGCTCGTCGACCTGGCCGCCGGCCGCAGCGACGCGACGTCCGAGGTGGACGTGCAGCCGGCCGACGCGCTGGCGGGCTTCCGCGGCCGGTTCGCCAGTCTGTGGGGGGTCAGCGACGTGGTCGACCTCGGCGGGCGGCTGTACCTGCTCGCCCCGGAGCAGGCGGACCCGACCGCGGACGCGGCGCACCTCGAGCGGGTGGACGCCGACACGCTGCGGGTCGTCCGCGGGCGCGGGTACGGCGCCGTCGGGGAGCACCTGCGCTTCGACCGCGCGGACGACGGGTCGGTGCGGTCGGTGCGGTTGGCCAGCTCGATCACCGCGTACCCCGTCGACACCCTGCGAGCCGCCGTCACGCAGCGTGAGCGGATCACCCTGCAGGACCCCCTGCGGCCCTGAGAACCACCCCGATCCGCTCCCGAGTGGCGCCAGCACCTCAAGCACGGCGCGTGGGCCGCCGAAGCAGACGGCACGCCCGCCGACCCGGGCGTCACCGCCACCCCCGGGAGCGCACGTGCAGATCGCAGGACTCGGCTGGTCCCTGGCCGTGCTCGCCCTCACCGGCCTGCTCGTGGCCGTCATCTCGGGCAGCGCGTTCCTCATCCGCCGCGACCGGGAGCGGCACCGCCTGGCCCGCCTCGACCCGCTGACCGGGCTGGGCAACCGCACCGAGCTCAACGAGTCGGCGGCCCGGGTCCTGGGCAAGGTCGACCTGGACGGCGACGGCAGCCGCGGCCCCGCGCTGCTGCTCATAGACCTCGACGGCTTCAAGGAGGTCAACGACATCCTCGGCCACTCCGCCGGGGACGCCGTCCTCGTCCAGGTCGCCTCGCAGCTGCAGGCCGCCGCGGGCGACCAGGCCCAGGTGACCCGCCTCGGCGGCGACGAGTTCGCCGTCCTCGTCGACGCCACGGTGACCGTCAACCAGGCCGTGCTGCAGGCCAAGAAGCTGCTCGCCGGTCTCGGCGGCGGCGGGTTCCAGACGCGCGGCGTCAGCCTGGACGTGCGCGCCAGCATCGGGGTCGCCCTGGCACCCCAGCACGGCCGGGACCTCGACGAGCTGCTCCGCCACGCCGACGTGGCCATGTACGAGGCGAAGCGCACCCGCTCCGGCGTCCGCGTGTACGAACCGGAGTTCGACCCGCACGGCACCGACCGGCTGGGTTCCCTGGCGCTCCTGCGCGGCGCCATGGACACGGGTCAGCTGCACCTGCGCTACCAGCCGCTGGTCAGCACCCGCACCGGCCGCGTCAGCGGCTTCGAGGCGCTGGTGCGCTGGGACCACCCCACCCGCGGCCTGATGCTCCCGGCAGAGTTCATCCCCCTCGTCGAGCGCACGAGCATGATCCACCCGCTCACCCGCTGGACCCTGCTCACCGCCGTCAAGCAGGCCTCCGTGTGGCGCTCTCAGGGCCTGGACGTCTCCGTGGCGGTCAACATCAGCGCCGTCACCCTCGAGGACGGCCTGCTGGGCATCGTCGACGAGGCCCTGGCGCTGACCCGCTGGCCCGCCGACCGGCTCGTGCTGGAGGTCACCGAGTCGGCGATCACGCTCAACCCGGAGATGGCCCGCAAGGTGGTCACGGCCCTGCGCGACAAGGGGGTGCACGTCAGCGTCGACGACTTCGGTGCCGGCTTCACCAGCCTCGGCCTGCTCGGCGAGCTGGACGTGCGCCAGCTCAAGATCGACCGGATGTTCATCGAGCGGCTCGGCCAGCCGCACCACGACGCGATCGTCACCTCGATCATCGAGCTCGGCCACCGGCTCGGCCTGTCGGTGGTCGCCGAGGGCGTGGAGGCGCAGGAGTCCGCCGACCGGTTGCTCACGCTGGGCTGCGACGAGCTCCAGGGGTACCACTTCGCCCGGCCGATGGTCGCGCAGGACGTCGTCCCGTGGGTCCAGATGCTGCCGCGGCAGCGCTCCGCGCCGGCCCCCACGGTGCCGGCCGCCCGCGGCCGCTCGGCGCACGTCCGGCTCTGAGCCGCCCCGCGCGTCCGGCCGGGGTCACTCCCGCCAGAGCAGCACCAGCGCCCGGTCGTCGCTCTCCCCGGTGCGGGTGCCGTCGACGATCCGGTCGGCGCCCCCGCGGAACCCGCCGCGCCGCACCAACCGCTCCGCCTGCCCCATCAGCCGGTCGATCCCCAGCGTGAGGTCACGGCCCGGCGTCTCCACCAGCCCGTCGGTGTACATCAGCAGGGCGTCCCCGCGGCGCAGGATGCCGTGGTGGGCCGGGAACTCGACGGTGTCGACGATGCCGAGCGCCGGGCCGTGGTCGCTGGCGATGACCTCCCAGCGCCCGGACCCGGCGTGGAAGTGCGCCGCGGGAGGGTGGCCCGCGCTGGCCAGCCGGTACGCCCCGGTCGACAGGTCGACGCACAGGTGCACCGCCGTCGCGAAGCCCTCGTCCCACCGCTGGCGCAGCAGGTAGGCGTTCGCGGCGGGCAGGAAGTCGGTCTGGTCCATCGCGCCGAGCAGCCCACCGAACGCGCCGGACAGCAGCAGCGCCCGGGTACCCGCCGCCTGGCCCTTGCCGGACACGTCGACCAGCGCCATCTCCAGGTCGCGGTCGTCGGTGCTGCGGGTGGAGACCAGGAAGTCCCCGGAGAACGAGTCGCCGTAGGCCGAGCGCAGCACCGTCTCGACCTGCCACTGCCGCGGCAGCGGCGGCACGGTGCCCTGGGCGCGCAGCCGGTCCCGCAGGTCGACGAGCATCGACTCCCCCAGGGTCCCCTGCACGCCGAGCCGCTCGCGGCTGTTGGCGAAGACGAGGACGAGGACCGCGGTCAGCCCGATGACGATGATCTGGCCGGGGGACGGCGACGGGATGCGGTTGACGACGACGTAGGCCAGCGCGGAGCCGACCACCAGGTAGAGCATCAGCAGCGAGCGGATCCGCAGGAAGAACCCGCCCAGCATGATCACCACGGTGCTCGCCGTCACCGGGACCCACTCGGGGACCACCAGCGCCGCCATCGACGCCACGACGGCGAGCGCGGTGAACCCGAGGAGCTGGAAGGCCTGGGACGGCAGGACGCGCCGGCGCAGGTACTTCAGCACGCCGGTGAGCCCCTGCAGCCCACCGTGCCCGCCGCGACCCCGGCCGCCCGGCCGTCTCCTGAGCGCCACCACGCGGGGGACAGTACCGTCGCCGGCCGGGCCCGCCGAGGGCGTCCGCGTCGCGGCGGCACCACGCCGTCGCGTCACCGCGCCTGGCACGTCGGGCACCAGTACAGGCGGCGGGCGGCCAGCTCGGCCTCGGCGACGGGCGTCTGGCACACGCGGCACGGCAGGCCGGTGCGCCGGTAGACGAAGTGCGCGTCCTCGCGCAGGGGCCCGCCGCGGCGGCGGGGACGGCGGTCGGCGGGGACGGTGACGATCGACCCGCGGCGGACCCCGTCCCGCATGAGGACCGACAGGTCGTCCCACAGCGCCCGCACCGTGCCGGGCTCGACGTCCCGCCCCGCCGTCATCGGGTGCAGGCCGGCACGGAACAGCACCTCGGCCCGGTAGACGTTGCCGACCCCGGCGACGACGGCCTGGTCCATCAGCAGCCCGGCGACCGGCGCCACCGACCGGCGGACCCGGGACGCGAACGCGTCGGGGTCCCCGTCGCGCCGCAGCGGGTCCGGCCCGAGCCGGGCGTGGACGGCGGCCTTCTCCTGCGGCCCCACGACCTCGCAGGCGGTCGGGCCGCGCAGGTCCGCCCAGGCACGGGCGCCGACCAGGCGGACCCGCACGGCACCCTGTGGCGCAGTGGGCTCGGTCGGCCCGGTCGCACCGGTCGGCCCGGTGACGTGGCGCTCGTGCAGCTCCCACGCGCCGTACAGGCCGAGGTGCACGCGCAGCCACCGGTCGGCGCGACGGTCGGCCGGGTCGGCGGCGAAGCCGAGGAACAGGTGCTTGCCGTGCGCGTCGGAGGCCACCAGGGACCGGCCGTCGAGCAGGGCGGCGCCGTCGGCGAACCGGCCCTGCGGGCTGGTCACCGACAGCGGCTCACCGCCGAGCCCGGCGCGCAGCAGGCGCGACCACCGGCGGACGGTGTGACCCTCCGGCACGCGCCGTCAGGCCGACGCGGGGATCTGGCCGGTGCGCTCGTACGCGGCCAGCTGGTCGATCCGGCGCTGGTGGCGCGCCTCGCCGCTGAACGGCTCGGCGAGGAAGGCCTCGACGATCGCCGTGGCCTCCTCCGTGCTGTGCATCCGGGCGCCGACGGAGACCACGTTCGCGTCGTTGTGCTGACGGGCCAGGCGGGCCGTGTCGAGGCTCCACGCGAGCGCCGCGCGCACGCCGGCGACCTTGTTCGCGGCGATCTGCTCGCCGTTGCCCGAGCCGCCGACCACCACGCCGAGGCTGCCGGGGTCGCCGACGACGGCCGCCGCGGCCGCCAGGCAGTACGGCGGGTAGTCGTCCGCCGCGTCGTAGGACGACGGTCCGTGGTCGACGACCTCGTGGCCGGCCTGCCGCAGGTGGCCGACGAGGTGCTGCACCAGCTCGTAGCCGGCGTGGTCACATCCCAGGTGTACGCGCACGGGCCCATGCTGCCAGCCCGGGCCCGTGCCCACCGACGCCGGTCGTCAGTCGAAGACGGGGCCGACGTCCCGGGTGCGCTTGAGCTCGAAGAACCCGGGCGTGGAGGCCACGGCGAGGACGCCGTCCCACAGCCGCGCGGCGTCCTCGCCCCTGGGGGCGGGAGTCACGACCGGTCCGAAGAAGGCGACGCCGGCGACGGACACGACCGGGGTGCCGACGTCCTGGCCGACGCGGTCGATGCCGTCGGCGTGGCTGGCGCGCAGGGCGTCGTCGACGTCCGTCGTGCCGGCCACGTCCGCCAGGGACGCCGGCAGCCCGACCTCCTCGAGGGCCTCCAGCACCACCTGGTCGAGGTCGTCGCGGCCGCCGGGGTGGATCCGGGTGCCCATCGCCTCGTACAGCGGCCCGAGCACCTGCGGCCCGTGCTGCTGCTCGGCGGCCACCAGGACCCGCACCGGGCCCCACGCGCGGTCCATCAGCTCGCGGTACTCCTCCGGCAGGTCACGTCCCTCGTTGAGCACCGCCAGGCTCATCACCCGCCAGCGCACGTCGACCGGGCGCACCGTGGTGACCTCGACCATCCACCGGGAGGTCATCCACGCCCACGGGCACAGCGGGTCGAACCAGAAGTCGGCGGTCTGCCGCGGCTCGGCGGCGTCGGTCCCGGGGGCTCCGCCGGCTGCTGCCTGGGTGGGGGTCGACGCGGTCACGGGGTCCTCCTGGTCGGTTCGGCTGGTGCGGCGCTCGCTGACCGTTCAAGCACCGCGGGCGTGCGAGGATTCCCCGATGCCCCGTCCGGGGCGCCACCTGCCCCCGAGGAACGGAACGGAGAACGACGTGCCGGGTATGAACCTGACTCGCGAGGAGGCGCGCGAGCGCGCCTCGCACCTGGCGGTCTCGTCCTACGACGTCCAGCTGGACCTGACAGCCGGGGACGAGACGTTCGGGTCGCGCACCGTCGTCCGGTTCTCCAGCTCGCGTCCGGGCTCGTCCACGTTCGTCGACCTCGTCGCCCCGGCGGTCCACCGGGTGGTGCTCAACGGGACCGAGCTGGACGTGGCGCAGGTCGTGGACGGCGCGCGGATCGCCCTGACCGACCTCGCGGCGGACAACGAGCTCCTGGTGGAGGCGTCCTGCGCCTACATGAACACCGGTGAGGGGCTGCACCGGTTCGTCGACCCCGTCGACGACGAGGTGTACGTGTACTCCCAGTTCGAGGTGGCCGACTCCCGGCGGGTGTTCGCCGTGTTCGAGCAGCCCGACCTCAAGGCCACGTTCTCCTTCACCGTGACGGCACCGTCGCACTGGCAGGTCGTCAGCAACTCCCCCACCCCCGAGCCGGTCGACGCGGGGGACGGGGCGGCCACCTGGCGGTTCGCGCCCACGCCGCGGCTCGCCTCCTACGTGACCGCGGTCGTCGCCGGCCCGTACCACGTGCGTCGCGGCGAGCTGACCAGCCGCGACGGTCGCACCATCCCGCTCGGTGTCTTCTGCCGGGCGTCGTTGGCCGAGCACCTGGACGCCGACGACGTCATGGACGTGACGCGGCGCGGGTTCGCGTACTTCGAGGAGGTCTTCGACGTCGCCTACCCGTTCGAGAAGTACGACCAGCTCTTCGTGCCGGAGTTCAACGCCGGGGCGATGGAGAACGCCGGGGCCGTGACGTTCGTGGAGTCCTACGTCTTCCGGTCCAAGGTGCCCGACGCGGTGGTCGAGCGGCGGGCGCTGACGATCCTGCACGAGCTCGCGCACATGTGGTTCGGCGACCTGGTCACGATGCGCTGGTGGGACGACCTGTGGCTGAACGAGTCGTTCGCGGAGTACGCGAGCACCGTCTGCCTCGCCGAGGCCACCGGGTGGACGTCGGCCTGGACGACCTTCTCCAGCATGGAGAAGTCGTGGGCCTACCGCCAGGACCAGCTGCCCTCCACCCACCCGGTGGTCGCCGACATGGTCGACCTCGAGGCGGTCGAGGTGAACTTCGACGGCATCACCTACGCCAAGGGCGCCAGCGTCCTGCGCCAGCTCGTCGCCTGGGTCGGCCGGGACAACTTCGAGGAGGGCGTGCGCGCGTACTTCGCCGAGCACGCGTGGGGCAACACCGAGCTGTCCGACCTGCTCGCCCACCTGGAGCGGACCTCCGGCCGCGACCTGCGCGCCTGGTCGGCGGTCTGGCTGGAGCGCGCGGGGGTCACCACGCTGCGACCGGACCTGGCCGTCGACGCCGACGGCACCATCACCTCCCTCGCGGTCGTCCAGGAGGTGCCCGAGGAGCACCCGACCGCCCGGCCGCACCGGATGGCCGTCGGCTGCTACGACCTCGTCGACGGCACGCTGGTGCGCACGCGCCAGGTCGAGCTGGACGTCGAGGGCGAGCGCACCGAGGTCAAGGAGCTCGTCGGCAGCCGCCGCCCCGACCTGCTGCTGCTCAACGACGACGACCTCGCCTACGCCAAGGTCCGCCTCGACGAGCAGTCCATGGCCACCGCGGTGCGGCACCTCGACGCCTTCACCCACTCGCTGCCGCGCACGCTGGTGTGGGGCGCCGCCTGGGACATGACCCGGGACGCCGAGCTGCCCGCACGCGACTTCGTCGACATGGTGCTGGGGAACGTCGCCGCCGAGACCGACTCCTCGGTCGTGCTGGTCCTGCTGCGCCAGCTGACGTCGACCGTGCGGCTCTTCGTCGCGCCCGAGCACCGGACCGAGGTGGCCGCCGCGGTCGCCTCCCGGCTGCACGACCTGGCGGTGGCCGCCGAGGCCGGCAGCGACACGCAGCTGCAGATGGTCAAGGCGTTCGCCGCGCACGCCGTGACCGACGACCAGCTCGACGCCGTCCGCGGCCTGCTCGACGGCACCACGACGCTGCCCGGCCTGACCGTCGACACCGACCTCGGCTGGGAGCTGCTGGCGTCCCTCGTCGCCGGTGGGCGCGCCGGCGAGGAGGAGATCGCGGCCCGGCAGGCTCAGGACGACACCGCCACCGGCCGGCGGGCGGCCGCGGCGGCGCGGGCCGCCCGCCCGACGCCGGAGGCCAAGCAGGAGGCCTGGCGGTCGGTGGTGGACTCCGACGACCTGCCGAACGCCGTCCAGGCGTCCGTGATCGGCGGCTTCGGCCGGGTGCACGACACCTCGCTGCTCGAGCCGTTCGTCGAGCCGTACTTCGCCGCCGTCCAGGACGTGTGGCGCAACCGGACCAACGAGATCGCGCAGCAGATCGTCGTCGGGCTGTACCCGACGCTGCTGGCGGACCGGTCCACGGTGGAGCGGACCGACGCGTTCCTGGCCGGGATGGACGGCGACCTCGCCGGGCTGCGGCGGCTGACGCTGGAGAACCGGGACGGCGTGCTGCGCGCGCTGCGGGCGCAGGAGCGCGACCGCGCCCGCTGAGCCCCCGACGACCACGGCGGCCGCCGCCCCCTGCCGGGGCGGCGGCCGCCGTCGTCGACCGGCGGTCCCGTCCGCGCCGCCCGTCGTGGGCGCGGCCGGCCGTCAGCGGGGCTGGATCGCCCGGGCCAGCGACAGCACCCGGGGGCGGGTGCGCAGCTCCTCGAGCAGCACCGGCTCACCGGCACCGTCGGTGAGCGGCACCTTCCAGTTCGGGTACTCGGTGTGCGTGCCCGGCTGGTTCTGGGCGCGCCGGTCCCCCACCGCGTCGGTGAGCGCCATCCCGAGCAGGCGGGACGGCGTCCAGGTCAGCAGTCGGTGCAGGGCCTCGACGGTCTCCCGCTCGGTCGCCCCCGGGGGCAGCAGCCCCAGGTCGTGCAGCAGCCCGAGCACGCTCGCGCGGTCGGCCGCGTCCTCCTCGAGCTCGGTCCGCAGGTCCCTGGTGAGCAGGCCGAGGCGCTCGCGCAGCTCGATGTGCTCCCCGGCCAGGTAGGCCGCCGTGGGGGGCAGGTCGTGGGTGGTGACCGTGGCCAGGCACAGCTCGCGCCACCGCTCGGGCCGCAGCGGCCGGCCCTCGTCGTCCTTCTCGAACCACAGCACCGACGTCCCCAGCACGCCGCGGTCGGTCAGGTACTCGCGGACCCACGGCTCGACCGTGCCGAGGTCCTCCCCCACGACGAACGCGCCCGCGCGCTCGGCCTCCAGGCACAGGATGCCGATCAGGGCCTCGTGGTCGTAGCGCACGTACGTGCCCTCGCGCGGCCCGGCGCCCTCCGGCACCCACCACAGCCGGAACAGACCGATCACGTGGTCGACCCGCAGGCCCCCCGCGTGCCGCAGGACCGTGCGCAGCATGTCCCGGTACGGCGCGTACCCGAGCTCGGCGAGGGTGTCGGGCCGCCACGGGGGCTGGCTCCAGTCCTGCCCCTGCTGGTTGTAGGCGTCCGGCGGCGCCCCGACGGTGACCCCGCGGGCCAGCGCCCGGCCCAGGGACCAGGTGTCCGCCCCCTCCGGGTGCACCCCGACCGCCAGGTCGTGGACGACGCCGTACGCCATCCCCGCGGCCCGCGCCTGCCGCTGCGCCGCCTCGAGCTGGCTGTCGGCGACCCACTGCAGCCAGCAGTGGAAGTCGACCCGGTGGGCCAGCTCGGTGCGCCAGCGGGCCAGCTCCTCGGAGCCGGGGTCGTGCGCCGCGGCCGGCCACCGGCTCGACGGCAGGCCGAACCTCTCGGCGAGCGCGCACCACGTCGCGAACTGCGTCAGGCCGTCGCCCTCGCGCTCGCGGTAGGCGGCGAAGGCGTCCTGCCTCGCCGGCGTCCGCGGCGCCGCGTACACGCTCTCCAGCGCGGCGAGCTTGGCCGCCCACACGGTGTCGCGGTCGATCTGCCCCGCCGCGACCCCCGCGGCCCGCGCCTCCTCCGCCTGCCACTCCAGCAGGGCGCGGTCCGTGGACGGCAGGTAGGCGACCTCGGGTACGTCCTCGACCCGGATGTACACGGGGTTGACGAACCGGCGGGTGGTCGGCAGGTACGGCGACGGCTCCATCGGGGGCACCGGCTCGGCGGCGTGCAGCGGGTTGACGAGCACGAAGTCCGCCCTCAGGTGCCGGGCCGACCAGTCGGCCAGGTCGCCGAGGTCGGCGAGGTCGCCCAGCCCCCAGGACCGCTCCGAGCGCACGGAGTACAGCTGGGTCATCAGCCCCCACCGCTGCTGCTCCAGCGCGGGCAGCCGGGACAGGCGCGCCGGGACGGCGACCAGCGGGCAGGTGCCCTCCACGGTCTCGCCGCGGGCGTGCAGCACGTGCCACCCCAGGGGCAGGTCGGCGGGGACGGCGAACGTGGCCCGTCCCACGACGGCACCGTCCACGCGGCGCGGCTCGACCCAGTGGTCCTGCTGGGGGCAGTCCCGTCGGCCGCCGTCCTCCAGCTCGACCCACACCTGCACGGCCTCGCCGTCGGGGACGTGGACGGGCACCCACGGGGCCTGGCCGCCGCGTGCGACGACGACCGGCGGCAGGACCCGGCGCCAGGGGGCGTCCTCGGCGGCGGCGAGCGCCGCCTCGACCGCCTGGGGGGTCGAGGCGTCCACGCCGAGCGACCGCAGGACGGCCACGACGGTGCCCTCGGGGACGGGCACGTGCTGCCCCTGCCAGTCCCAGAACTCGGTGGCGACCCCGTGCCGCTCGGCCAGCTCGACCAGCCGCGGGGGCAGCACGGCGCCCTGCCGGGCCTGGGGCGGGTGGTCGTCGGACACGTCACCTCTCCCTCCGGCCCGACGGTCGGGCACGCGTCGGATCCTGCCAGAGGCCGTGCCACCCGGCCCGTGCACCACGCGGCGGTGGCCTGGGTGCGCGCGACCCGCGGCGCTCCCCGCGGCCGCCGCCCCGGCTCGTAGGGTGGCGCCATGAGCGACGCGACGCCGACCGACTCGACGCCGGCCCACCCGACGCCCACCGACGCGACGCCGACCCACCCGACGCCGGCCCACCCGACGCCGGCCCACAGGGCGCCGGGGACCCCGTACCCCGCGGCGCGGCGCCTGGACCTCGTCGAGCGGCTGCCGCAGGACGATCCGGTGCTGGACGTCGCCGACCCGTACCGCTGGCTGGAGGACGTCGACGACCCCGCCACGGTCGACTGGTCCCTGGCGCAGGACGACCTCCTGGACGCCCAGCGCGGACGGTGGGCGGGGCGCGACGCCGTCGCGGCGCAGGTCCGCCGGCTGCTGTCCGCCGGCGTCGTCGGCCCGCCGGTGTGGCGCGGTGAGCGGTGCTTCTTCGTCCGCCGCACCGGTGAGCAGGAGCACGGTGTCCTGCACGTAATCGAGCCGGGTGCCGACGGGCCGACGGAGCGGGTCCTGGTCGACCCCGTCGCCATCGACCCGACGGGGGCGACGACCCTGGACGCCTGGCAGCCCAGCAAGGAGGGCCGCCTGCTGGCCTACCAGGTGTCCGAGGGCGGCTCGGAGGAGAGCGTCCTGCGGGTCCTGGACGTGGCCACCGGGGACGTCGTGGACGGACCGATCGACCGCGCGCGCTACTCCCCCGTCGCCTGGCTGCCCGGGGGCGAGGCGTTCTACTACGTCCGCCGGCTGGACCCCGCGGGCCTGCCGGAGGACGAGCAGCAGTACCACCGCCGGGTCTGGTTGCACCGCCTCGGCGCGGACACCGCGACGGACGTCGAGGTCTTCGGCGCCGGCCGCGCGATCACCAGCTACTACGGCGTCTCGGTGTCCCGCGACGGCCGCTGGCTCGTCGTCAGCGCGGCGGAGGGCACGGACCCGCGCAACGACGTCCTCATCGCCGACCTGTCCGGTGGTGACCTGGAGAACCCGCGGCTGCGGCAGGTCGTCGTCGGGGTCGACGCCCAGACGGACGCCCACGTCGGCCGGGACGGCCGCCTGTACGTCGCGACCGACCTCGACGCACCCCGCTGCCGGTTGGCGGTCAGCGACCCCCGCGACCCCGGACCGGGCACCTGGCGCGACCTCGTGCCCGAGCGGCAGGACGCCGTCCTGGAGGACTACGCGGTCCTCGACGGCCCCGAGCTCGGCGACCGGCCCCTGCTGCTGGTGGCGTGGACGACCCACGCGGTGTCCCGGATCACGGTGCACGACCTGGCCGACGGCACGGAGGTCGGCGAGGTGCCGCTGCCGGGCCTGGGCTCCACCGGTGGGCTGCTGACCCGACCGGAGGGCGGGCACGAGGCGTGGTTCACCTACACCGACAACACGACGCTGCCGACGGTGCTGCGCTACGACGCGCGTGACCAGTCCGTCGGGGTTCACGCGGTGCCGCCCGGCGCGGTGGAGGTGCCGCGCGTCACCACCCAGCAGATCGCCGTGCCGACCGCCGACGGCACCACGGTGCGCGCCTTCGTCGTGGCGCGCACGGACCTGCTCGGTCCTGACGGCGCGCCCACAGCGCCCGCTCCGACCGTCCTGTACGGGTACGGCGGGTTCGGGGTCAGCCTGACCCCGGGCTTCTCGGCCACCGTGCTGACCTGGGTCCAGGCGGGCGGCGTGTACGTCATCGCGAACCTGCGCGGGGGCGGCGAGGAGGGCGAGCAGTGGCACCGCGACGGGATGCTCGCCAACAAGCAGAACGTGTTCGACGACTTCCACGCGGTCGCCGACGCCCTCGTCGAGCGCGGGTGGACGACGCCGAGCCGGCTGGCGGTCTCGGGCGGGTCGAACGGCGGCCTGCTCGTCGGTGCCGCGCTCACGCAGCGGCCGGAGGCCTTCGCCGCGGTCGTGTGCTCCGCGCCGCTGCTGGACATGGTGCGCTACCAGCTGCACGGCCTGGGGGTGACGTGGACCGGCGAGTACGGCGACGCCCGCGACCCCGAGGAGCTGCGCTGGCTGCACGCGTACTCGCCGTACCACCGGGTGCGCGAGGGCACCCGGTACCCGGCGGTGATGTTCCAGGTGTTCGACGGGGACAGCCGCGTCGACCCCCTG